>NZ_CP047593.1:1294225-1617781 GCF_009905215.1 Tichowtungia aerotolerans
CGCCCGGCTGGGCGTGGTAGAACGCAAAGAGCTGGGTTCCGATGAAAAAGAAGATCAGCGAAACCGGCAGATACAGCAGGCCGCCGATCAGCACGGTTTTGCGCGCATCTTTTTCAGACCCGGAGGCGATGTAGCGCTGGACAAAGCTCTGGTCGATTCCGAAGTTCTGCAGGTTGATGAAAATGCCGTAGATGAGCACGACCCAGAAGGTCGGCTCGACCAGTGACGGGCCGAAACTTCCCAGGCTGAATTTGTCGGCGTCCATCGCCACCCGGAAGATTTCACCGGGGCCTTCCGGCATTTTAAACAGCATGAGAACCGAGCAAAGCAGCGCGCCGCCCATCAGCACGATGGCCTGCAGGGCATCGGACCAGATGACGGCCATCACTCCGCCGACAAAGCTGTACACGGTGACGGAAATGCCGACGACAAGAATCACAATCCGAATGTCCCAACCGAGCAGGACGCTCATTGGAAGCGCCATCAGATAAAGCACCGCGCCCATGCGGGCGAGCTGGGTGAGCAGGTAGCAACTGCTGGCATAGACACGGGCCCAGGAGCCAAACCGTTTTTCAAGATGCGCATAGGCCGAGACTTCTCCGCTGCTGCGGTAGTACGGCATGAACCACCGGATGGCAACAAAGGTTGCAATCGGAAGTGATAGGCTGAACACAAATGCATTCCAGTTGGTTGCATAAGCTTTGCCCGGCAACCCCAGGAAACTGACGCTGCTTAGATAAGTGGCAAAAATGGAGAGCCCGCAGGCCCATCCCGGCAAGGATCGTTTGGCTGCCGTATAGGCTTCGGTCGAACTGCTTTTTCGCATGAAGAAAAAGCCAATCGACATGGTGCCTACGAAATAGGCAAATAAAACGATCCAGTCTACTCCGGTAAAAAAGTTCATTGCTACAACTCTCCTGCTAACTTAATTCAGTGCGGTATCGATCTTGCCCTTGAGGTCACCAAGCAGGCTGGCGACCTGCTCCCGCTCTTTGCTGCGGAAGCTCTGGAACGGTTCGGCAACGACGTCGCTGCAAATGCCTTCCAGAGACAGTGCACACTTCAGCCCTTTGATCAGCGACGAAGGATGACTCCCTACCGTATACAATGAATGCGCAACCGCCAGCACTTCTTTCTGCAGGCGGGAAATGCGCTCCATGTCTTTGTTTTCAGCCGCCTTGTACAGCTCCACATATAATCTGGGAAACAGGTTGGCGCCGCCGTTCACGCCGCCATCTCCGCCCAGCAGAACGGTTTCCGCGAGCATTTCTTCCGGGCCGACCAGCAGTCCGAAGTCATCGCGCTCTCCGATGAGCGCGCGGACCTGATGGAAATAAAGCATGGAGCAGGAGCTGTCTTTCAGCCCGACAATTCCCGGCATATCCATGGCGGCCTTGAGCACATCCATGCTGAAGTTCACTTTAGTCAGCCCCGGCATGTTGTACAGATAGAGCGGCAATGGAATCTGTGATGTGATGTGGGCGACATACTCAATCAGTTCCGGGGAATCCGGAACAAAATAGTATGGAGCAGAAAGAACGGCGGCATGGCATCCGCAGTCCGCAGCAACCTGTGCCAAATGGACAGATTCTGTAAATGAAGTATCGGTGACACAGGCCAGAACCGGCACCCGGCCGTTGACCAGTTTACAGGTTCGTTCCAGCAGCTCACGGCGCAATGCATAACTGAGTCCCGGTCCCTCGCCCGTCGTTCCCAGCAGGAACAATCCGCTGACTCCACCCTTAATAATGTGCTCCACCAGGCGCTCCAGACCTTCTACGTCCAGTTCGTCCTGACTCTTGAGCGGGGTCACCATCGGCGGCACAATCCCTTTTATTTTCTGATATCCGTTAATCACTTCTGATCCTTGTGTTCATTCTATCGATACAACTGTTTTGTGGCGCAGGGCAGGTCTATTTATTGACCTTCACAACCCGAAACCCATAAGCACTGCTGGCATAAGCTGTACTATCTTTTCCCGTACGCACTTCAATGGACGATGTGGTTCCGAATCGGTATGCAGCATCCCGCGTGGCCCGTTTGGAGGAATAATCCGAGCCTCCATCAAATGCGCTTTCGGTCCACTCCGCCAGATTGCCGCCCATGTCGTAGGTGCCGTTTTGCTCAAACACACCACTGCCCACAGCCCATACATTTTCTGAACGCGTCCGATTCTCTGCAACCCGAGGTGGAGCCGTCTCTGCTCCATTTGCAAATTTGGAATAAGTAAACCCATTGTAGTACGCCGCCTTCACCCACTCGTCTTCCGAGGGAAGCACGTAAATGGGATCATATTTCTTCAGGGCGAGTTCCCGGTCAATGGCCATCAAGGTTCCGAATTCATCAAAATGATACGCACCTTCGAGCGCATCACCGGAAGTCAGCCAGTTGCAGAACATGGCGGCTCCCACCCAGGTGATTCCGGCAGCAGGCTCATTGTCTTTCCAAACCGGGGCCTTGGGACAATTCATGATAGACTCTTTCTTTGCGACCTGCTCCCACTGATCTGCAGTCACTTCATGAATCGCAATCTGGTATTCATAAGGAACCGCCCCAAAACCGGACTCATGCGCCGGGTTGTTTGGGTTTCCGATGGTAACAAACTCCATTTCGATGTTCACACCGCCATGAGCAATACGCTCTCCCTGCGCCAGACAACAAAACCCTGCAATTAACCCCATACTGACAAACTGAATCTTCACACCGCACTCCTTTATTTATTAAATAAACAACTATTATTCAATAGTGACATAATACCCTATAAAGACAACTGAATTTTCAGATAATTTGTTCAATAATGTGACGTCGCAAACCTGATGGAACCCTCAAAACTTATTTGTTGTATAAGAATAGATGATCTATTAGAGTCACAAATCATAGTTAAACAGGAGAATCCACCATAAAAACACCAAAGATATTGCCATCCTTTCAGAAGGGCCTGGATATTCTGGAATATATTGCCGGCAGCCAGGATGGCTTGCGCTTAACGGATATCGCGCAACACATGGATCTGCCCGCCTCTAATATTACCCTCTATCTAAACACGCTGATTCACCGCAACTGGATCATCCGTGAGCCGCACAAGAAAAAGTTTTTGATCAACCCGAAAGCCGTAGAGCTGTTTCATAATGCACAGGATAACCTGGTTCACAAGCTGCTGCCCTGTGCCGACAAGTCGATGCAGGCACTGCACAAAAAATATAATGAAAACATTCTGCTGGTGATGCAGAAGGGAAATTCATTTTCAATCGTCAAACACATTGCCTCAACCCACGTCATGCGCGTGCTGATTCAGGACGAGCCCGATTACTGCATGCATGTCACCGCAGCCGGGCGCGCCATTCTGGCTTTTCTGCCTGAACCAACGATCGAGCGCTACATTAAGACGGCGTCTTATGTGAAGCTGACCGACAAAACCACCAGTGACGAAAAAACACTGCGCGAAACCCTGAAAAAAACCAAAGAAAAGGGCTATGCATTTAACCCCGGAGAGTTTGAATCCGAGGTTATGGCAACCGCGGCCCCGATCATTATCAACGACCGACCGGTCGCCGCACTGGTGGTTCAGTTCCCGACCATCCGCCATAGCGCAGAAGAAGCCGAATCCGCCGCAGTCGACATCATGAAACAGGCCCGCAACATTGAGGCCGATCTGATCAAAGCTCTGTAAGCGTCACCACACCGTTCCCAATTAATCACCAATAAAAAGCCCTCCTGCTCGTGAGAGAAGGAGGGCTTTCGTGCACTACATATCCGCTCAGGGAATATCGAATGTTGTCTTATAGAAGACCTGCGATTCAGTCGGCGGGTTCGGATCTGTCCAGCTGGTGGTTCCCGTTGCACTGCGGGTTACGTTTGTAGCCACCTGCTCCCAACCGGATGTCAGATCAATGGAGCGGAACACATTAAACGGAGCCGTGCTGTTTGCTGAACTTGCGGTCCAGCTCAGTTCAGAACCGCTCAGAGCCACTTTAAATGCAGACCCTGCATTGTTGGGATCGGTTCCACAGTAATACTCTTCCCACATCAGCAGTCCGTCGCCATCGGCATCGGTCTGTTCTGCGGTGTCGTATTCATCGCTGACTCCATTGTCATTCATCCATGCAACCGGAACACCCTGAGCTGTGGTTTCTTCCGGCTCGAGCACAGCCAGACGAACCGAGTATACACTGCTTTGATAATCTTCCGCCTTGGTGTTGGTGCCGGTATTTTCCACCGCACCAGACTTAGCTGTCCAGCTGTACGGAGCATCGCGAACAACACGGCCGAGACCACCGGCTGTTTCTGTAAACTCAGCCATGTTACCGCCCATGTCATAGGTGCCGTTCTGCTCCTGAACGCCCTCGCCGATCGTCCACAGGCCAAGACCCACCACCCCGTCTTCTGTAGCCCCCTCCTTGATGTGGTTTTCTCCGACAATTTTCGCGCCGCTTGGCATCACATCGGTGCCATTGGCATACCCGGAGTATGTTCCACTGCCGGTTGAATAATAAGCAGCCTTATACCACTCATCTTCGGTCGGAATCACATAAACGGTTCCATACAGAGACTGGGCCGCCTCATGATCCATCACAGCGGTCACCACACCGTCACTGATGGTATAGGCTCCACTTTCGAAATCACCCGTAGTCAGCCAGTTGCAGTACATCGCAATTTCATTCCAGGAAATATAACTCACCGGATTAAACGGTCCATTGTCCGATCCTTCACCAAGAACCCCGCCGCTAATCTGACGAATCGCATTCCACTGTCCTTCGGTCAGCTCATACTTTCCGATCTTATAGGAATAAGACACCGCGCCGACTCCATTGGTGTCTGCACTGTTTCCGGAAGAACCAATCCGCACAAACTCCATAGAAACCGAAGAACCATTATGAGTAATGGTGCGGGACTCGCTGGAAAGCTCTCCCGTCACCCGAGCCAGACGAACGCCGTAAGAGGTGGAGTCATAGCTTTCCAGCTTGGTGTTCAAGCCGGTATTTTCATTTGCACCGGACTTGGTTGTCCACCCATACCAGGAGTCACGCACAATGCGGGAACCCCAAACCCCGCTTTCTGTCCACTCCGCAAGATTACCACCCATGTCATAGGTGCCGTTCTGCTCCAGCATACTTAGGCCGACATTCCACAGGCCCAAACCTCCTTCTGTTTCCTTGAGGTGGTTTTCTCCGGTTCCCTGCAGACCGTCCGGCATCACATCTGTGCCGTTGACATAGTCGGAGAAGCTCGCCGTATTTGTGGAATAATAAGCCGCCTTGTACCACTCATCCTCAGTCGGAATCACATAGACGGTTCCGTATTTTGCAATCGCTTCCGCGCGGGTTTTCACATCAATCACAACGCCATTGCTGATCGCATAAGCACCGCTGTCAAAATTACCGGTCGTCAACCAGTTGCAGTACATCGCAATTTCATTCCAGCTCATGTCTCCAACCGGAGCGGTCACCCCATTGGCGGTCCCCACTCCAAGCAGACCGTCGCTGAACGCACGAACCATATCCCACTGACCTTCCGTCAGTTCGTACTTGCCGATTTCATAGGTATAATCAACCGCACCGATTCCGTTGCCGTCTGCACTGTTCCCGGGATCACCGATTTCAACAAATTCCAAAGGCGCAATGGTCACTGCCGCCAAACGAACGCCGTATGACGTACTTGCATAGCTTTCAGCTTTATCATTTAAGTCCGTATTTTCAACGGCACCCGGCTTCGTCGACCAACCAAAGTAGGAGTCGCGCACGATACGGGCTCCCCAGCCTCCGCTTTCTGTAAACTCGGCCAAATTTCCACCCATATCATAGGTGCCGTTCTGCTCCAGCAGACCTTCGCCGACATTCCACAGACCGAGACCGCCCTCGGATTCCTTCAAATGATTTTCACCCGTCACTTTATCGCCGCTGGCCTGCACATTCAGACCATTGGCATAACCGGAGAAAACCCCGTTCGAAACAGAATAATAAGCCGCCTTATACCATTCATCCTCGGTTGGGATCACATAGACCGTACCAAATGCCAGGGCAGCCTTCGCACGATCCATTACTGCAACGACCTCGCCGTTATGAATAGTGTACGCACCGCTTTCAAAATCACCGGTGGTCAGCCAGTTGCAGTACATGGCAATTTCATTCCAGGTGATACTGGCAACCGGAGCATCTGCACCGTTTGATGTGCCTGCACCCAGCTCTCCGCCACTGATGGCCTGAACCGTATCCCACTGCGCTTCAGTCAACTCATATTGACCGATCTGATACGCATAGCTCACCGCACCGATCCCGTTGGTCGGGTCCGCGCTGTTACCAGCCGCTCCGATCTCCACGAAATCGATCGACACCGATGTGCCGTCATGCTCAATCACGGTCGCTGCGGCCACACCACAAAGCCCCGCAAGCGTCATCATTATGGTTTGAATCATTCTATTCACTCAGCCCTCCTTGTTTTTACACATTATGTAAGCGAAACATATTCAGTATTACATATTTAAAAAATATAACAACTCATTTTCCGAAAAAACCCCGCGCTGACCAATCAGAAGCCCGTTGCTGCAAAATCAAATCCACATTATTGGCTGCGAAAAGAAACCGCAGGCAGTCCGGCCGCATTGATTAGGTTGGGAACCGCCCGTTTATGCCAGGCAAAACGAACCGCTTGCGGATGCGGTACTCTGGGAGAGTGAAGGACCACACAGTTCCCCTTAATTTCAGCCTGCGCCAAATAAAACGCCCCGTCGTCACCGGCAATTTCAAACCAGTTAGGCATTTTTCCATTGCGGGTCGTCAACCCGTCCGCAAAATCGAAAGCAACCGTCAGCGTCCCGTCGGACTTTTCCAAACCTTGGAAAACCGGACCGCTGAACTCAACATCCATTCCATAGGTTCCAGCCTCGGCCAGCAATGCCAGTCGTTCCCCGGGAACCTCCTTATTCACCGGATGAATATTATCCAGCGTGGTATACTCGCTGATAACCGCCATTCCAGTATTTGGAATCGTTCGCGCAACCTCGGCCTGAGCCTCCCAGAACACCGGAAGAATCCGCGCATCCTCTTCCTTATATTGATACGGCGCGATCTGAACAAAATAGAAAGGAAAATCCCGCCCCCAAAGCTCCCGCCAGCCATTAATCAGCGCCCGACTGCGCTCCACATACAGTGACCCTTCGGTATGGTTGCTTTCACCCTGATACCAAATGGCACCCCGAATGGCGAACGGCACATTGTCATGCAGCATTCCATTGTAAAGCACGGTCGGAATGTGCCGATCCTCCTTATCCTCGCCGGACAGCGGCGGCAAATTGACCGTATCGGCCAACAACTCAACGCTCTTCAATCCGCACGGCGGCGTCCACGCCTCGATCTTGGTTCCGCCGTAAGCGCTGAGCCAAAGACCAACAGGAACATCTAAATCCTGATGAAGTTTGCGCCCGAAATAATAGGCCACCCCGGAAAAGGTGCTCACACGCTCAGACGAGCACCTCGTCCAGGCCGCATCAATGCGCCCGGCCGGCTCACCGGCCACCCGGCGCGGCGTATCATACAGGCGAATCAAAGGATAATCTGCAGCATCAATACTTTCCTGCGCATTCTCGGTTCGGTCCATCGACCACTCCATATTGGACTGCCCGGAACACAGCCACACGTCCCCTACTAAAACGTCAGAGAAAGAAACCGCTTCCCCGGAACCGGATACCGCCAGCTTCCGAGGTTCGGAAGATGCTGGCACGGGATCGAGCATGATTTTCCAATGATTGGAAGAATCCACAACCGCGGTTTTGCTTTGCCCGGCAAACTCGACCGTAATTTTTTCCCCAGGCGTTCCACTGCCCCATACCGGAACCGACTGGTCGCGTTGCAAAACCATATGGTCCGAAAAGACGGTAGGAAGCTGCAACCCCTCCGAAAAACACTCTGCCGCCAACAGAATAAGCAGCCCAATAAACAGACGTTTCATCATCAAACACTCCCGTATTGTGTAACAAGTTTTTACTTATTGAATATATTTACCTTGAACGCAAGGGTTTTTTTGCCTATCTATGTCGATTCATGATTCAATAGAGTTCAGCTCTGCAACTGAATGGCTAACAACCTAGACCCCGGAGATTTCTCAATGAGAACAAAGCCCCTGAATACACATTGTTTGCGAGTTGCCAACACAAACAAGTTCCGGCACACCCACCTTATCCTGCTCTCAGCCTTTTTCCTGTTCGGCTCTGTATCGCTCTCTGAAGGCATCTACTTTTCCATGGAAAGCGCCAGTCAGTATTTTTATGAAAACTTCGACCTCAACGCCGGTAATCTGACCGACTCCGCAAACTGGACGGCGGTTTCAGCCGCCGGCGACGGTCCGGTTCAGGTCATCGACACCACGGGCGACCTGGGGCAATCTCTCTCATTCCTTCGGTTATACCCGTCCGGGAAACGCGCGGAACTGACCGGAGCAAATCAGGAAGATGTCGGACGCACCTTTTCGGCAACAACCAGTGGAACGCTATATTATTCGTTTCTGATGAAGGTCACAGAAGCTCCGTCGGCCAACACCTTTATTACATATATGCGATCCGGCAGCGTGTACGGTGCGCGACTCTACACCCAGCCCGAATCCGCCAGCAGCTATCGACTGGGAATCAGCAACAGCAACACCACCAGCCCGTCACTGGTTTCCGAATCATTGGACGTGGGCCGCACCTATTTTGTCGTCGTTGAATACGCGTTCATCACAGACGGCACCGACACGCTATCGCTCTATCTCAATCCGGTTCCCGGCCAATCTCAACCAGACACGCCGGATGCGCTCTATTCGGGCACCGAAATCTCTTCGTTCGACACCATCGCACTACGACAGACCACTGGTTGCGGAACCTTCGAGCTGGACGAACTTCGCGTCGGCACATCCTGGGAAGCAGTCGCTCCCTTTGTCGCCGCGCCAACAAGCTTTTCGGCGGGCGAAGCCATTCCGGTCGGCGGCACAGAACCCTACGGAACAATCGGCATCACATCCTGGACGGCCAGCGGAACTGCCGATGTGTTCGGCAACGGTCCCTACGACCTGTTTGTCGGACTGCGCAATCTCTATCCGTTTGACCATTTCGACACCAACAACGTCCCGGTTTACGGCGAACGCATCGATATCTCCTCAGCCATCTCAAACGGACAGGTTTTTCAGGACAGCACTGGAAACATCTATGCTCTGGCCTCCTCCGACACCACCGTCTATCTGCGAAAATTCGATAAAGCCACACTCACATTCAACTATGAGGCCACCTATACAGACATGCCCCGGAGCGTCAGCGACATCAACGGCTTCATCAGCAGCGACGGCAAACTGCACCTCTTCTACACTATCGGCGACGGCACCGAATACTACCCGGTCCCGGGCTCGCACGACATCGACTACCGCCCCTTCGACGGCTCCGGCTTCTGGACCGGCGGCATCAACTATTCACTTCTTTACTACGCCCGCTTCAGCGACACCACGCTCACCACACTCGAAACCGACGACCGAGTCGGCACCGGCACGGAAAACTATGAATTCATGTTCGGGTGCGGTGGACTGGCCATCGCCAACTACGGCAGCGGAACCCTCGAACACCGGCTGATCGGGGCAAACAAACAGGGCAACGTGCGCAGCTTCCACAACGCATCCTCCTCCGGCATGTCCATCAATGGAATGTCCTACGCCGTCGACAACACGGATGCCCGCGTCATGCTGCGCCACCCGATCATCAATGCCAAACCGATCGTCATCGCCAATCCCGCCTCCGGACTCTCCGACCTCATCATCTCCGACACCGGACGCATCTGGCACTATCCCCTCGAAGGCCTCAAAGACGCCAACAGCCCTATCTACGGCAAACGCTCCCCCGTTCTGTGCCGCGCAGGCGAGATTGCCTGCGGCGCCCTGCCCGTCATTTCTCCCGGCGACGTCGACAATGACGGACTGACCGACTTCATCATCGGCAACGACGCCGGCGAACTTCTCTTCCTGCGCAACATCGGCACCTCCGGGGCCGCCGAATTCCCCGAGCCCATTGAGATTCTGGCAGGCGACGAACCCCTGCGAATCCGCAGCGGATACAGCACCATTCAGGGCCCCGGCGAAGCCAACTGGGGTTATACCTGCCCAACCCTCTTCGACTGGAATGCGGATGGCAAACTCGACATCGTTCTCAACAGTTCATTCGGCAACATCCTCGTTCTGCTTCAAATCGACGGAACCGCCAACCCGCCAACCTTCACCAAACCCCTCCAGCTCTTCTGCGACAGCCTCGATCTGCGCCTGTGCTGGCGCTCACAACCCGGTGTCACCACCTGGGGCGGTCAAACCGACCCGTGCATCATCGCCAACGATGAAAACGACGAATTCAGATGTTTCTACCGACTCGACAACCAGAACGTCATCCGCGGCGACGTCCTGCGACTCACCACCGGCGAAGCCATCCACGCACACGACGGGCGCTACGGCGGACAGTGGGGCCGCTCAAAAATCGTCCCGGTCGACTGGGACCAGGATGGAAAGATCGACCTCCTCGTCGGCACAGGCCGCGCTCAGGCCATTCCCGGCGAAGGCGGAATTCCAGATAACCTGCCCGACGAAGAACGCCAGTCATCTGTGCTGTTCCTGCGCAACGCCGGCAGCAACGCCTCCCCGGAATTCGAATATCCAGTCCGGATCTGTTACGACGACGCGCCAATTCAGCTGGGCGTCCACAGCTGCTCCCCGGCACTGGCCGACTTTGGAGAAGGCTCTCTCGCCCTCGTCGTCGGGGAAGAAGACGGAACCATCATTTACTACCCGCGAGACAACCTCAGCAACCTGCCCGACTGAATTAAAGGATTGTGATGACTACATCATCGTCGAACGTCACCTTCGGTGCTTCTTCCTTCACCTGCTGGAACGTCGGCAGGATGCGGTAGTAAACCTGCAACGCGAGCGTACACAGGCTGGTGGAATAAATAGTCTCTCCGCCCGCCGCCTGCTCCGGCCCGCGCCACCATCCCTCCGGATGCTGGCGGTTAATCAGCATCGGTGCAAAATCGGCGTTCCATGTTGTCCAACGCGATCCGCCGCGCTGAAAAACCGCCTGCGTGTTGTAATACCATTCATACGTGGCTGGCAGGCTTTTATTGATCGGGTTTCCCCACGCCTCATCCCATTCCGTCACGCCAAAATCGTTCATGTAGCGCAGGCCCGCGAGCACCATCGGATCGTTCTGCAAACCGAGCAGCTGCAAACTGAGCACCATCGCGCCGCTCATGATCGGCCCGCCGCTGCTCCACGTTTTGATCGGCGGCCCCTTGCGGTAATACCACTCGCCCTCTCCTTTATAGAGAAAGGTCACACCCTCAACGGCTTTTTTCATGGCCGCATCCAGCCCATCCATACGAATGCCCGCCGCAGCCGCGGCTTTCATCGCCTGTATCTGCCAGCTGGTTGCCGAAGAATCTGAAATATCCTGCACGTACCAGTTGCCCCACGCACCGCTGTCGAGCTGTCCGTCGATGATGACCTGCAACCCGTGTTCGACCGTTTTTTTCAGTGCCGGCGCGCGCGTCAGCGCGTAGGCCTCCGCCAGCGCATAGGTCGCCTGTGCATGGGCATACACACCGAGATCCTCGCCTCCCTTTTCCGGTTTTTTTCCAGACATTGGAACAAAAAGTCCGGCCTCCGGTTCCTGCTGATCGCGCAGATATTCAATCGCCCGCCGGACGTTGGTCCCGAACATAGGTGACTGCGGCGTATCGCCGTGCGCCAGAAACGCCAGCAGACAGAGCGATGTCAGCCGTGCCGCGCGCTGCTCGTTTTCGAGCGATGCACTCCAATCGCGCTCATGCCAGGTTTTGTTGTAACGCGACACCTCGCCCCAATACCCTGCATCATCCTGCCGCGAAGCCAGCCATTCGAGCCCGCGCATCACCGTCGCCTCCACCTGTTCCCCATACCCGCCCGCAAAGCGGTTCAGCCGATCCGTGCGGGCCGCTTCGGTGCGCCCGGCAAAAAGCCCCTTCATCACCAGCGGCGAATCGACTGCGCTCACCGCGAGCCCGGCCAGATCCATCGAGTCGTTCGCAAAACTGTCCGGCGGCGAATCGGGCAGCGTCTCCGGCTCTTCCACCTGCATCAGGTTTTCGTCCGGCGGAAGCTCATCGAGTTTTTCAAGCTCCTGTTCGAGCTCCGGAGGTTCTTCGGCCTCAAGCACCTGCACTTCAATCTCACGGCCGGTTTCCAAGGTTTGGAAAACCACCACGTTAATCAGCACAATCACGATCAGCGCGTTGATCGCAATCGAAACCACCGGCCCTCCCAGCCGATCTATGATTTTTCTAATAGGCTCAGTCATAACCGCTTTTATTTATGGCCACAAAAAACACAAAAAGTCACAAAATCATCCCATAACAAACTTTTTAACGTAGAGTTTGGGTGCGCCAAAATTGATCAAAAGCCCATCATGAATCCGGGCAGGAGTAAGGTATCCGAGTAACTGGGATACATGCTCATCGGTTGTGTGTTTACAGGCTTTCAGTTCAACAATCAGACAATTTTCTATGAACAGGTCTGTAAAATATTCTCCGAGCACGGTTCGGTCTTCATCATAAACAGTTAAAGGGTGTTGTTGCTCCTCTTTTAAGCCCAGCTTCCTTAACCTGTGAATCAGAGCGTTCTCATATATTTTTTCGAGATGACCAGTTCGATGGTATTTATGAATAGAAAAACTTGTTTCCCGAACGATGTCACACAACTCATTTATTCCCATCATTCTCTCCTTTTCGTGACTTTTTGTGTTTTTTGTGGCTATTCAGCACTGACGACTGTGAGTTTGTTCAACCCGGCTTGTGCGCAGATATCGAGTACGTCGACCAGCCTCGCGTGTTTGGCTCCGCCGGCGCAGGTGATCAGCACCGTCTGCGACTTGCTGAAGCCCGCCAGCCGGTTCAGAATCCGCTCCAGTTCATTCTTCGAAACCGCCCGGCCGTTCAGGCTGAAGCCGTCCTCATAAATGTTTACCCGGATCATCTTCGGCGGCGTACGCGGTTCGGTCTGCGACGAGTCGGGCGCCGGACGCGAAATATCGAGATGCGCCAGAACATCCGGTGTCGAAAACGTCACCAGAAAATAGATGAGCAGCTGGAAGACCACGTCGATCATCGGCGTCATCGACACTTCCATCGGCTCTTCAGCTCTGTTCCGTTTCTTTCTCATAACCCATGGCCCACGAACCACACGAATAAACACGCATTCGGTTAGGCCGTTTGTAAGGGTGGAACGAGCAAATACCTTCCGCCCCTCCAATGATTAGTGAAAATTAGTGTGATTCGTGGGCAATCCTTCATGCTTTATCCTTGGTGGCGACAAATGAAATCCTGTGAAGGCCAGCAGAGGTGCAGGCGTCGAGCACGCGTTTAACGTATACATGTTCCGCTCCGCCATCGGCGCGGATGCGGATCGGAATAGACGGACCGTATTTTCCGTAATCGGCAACCGTTTTGGTGAGAATTTTGCGCAGCTTCGCTTCGGAGAGCGGCGTACGGGCGATAAAGATCCGGCCGCGATCATCCACTTCAATCGTAATCGTGCGCGGGTCCTTTGCCTCGGTCACCATCGGGCCATGCGGCGACTCGGGCAGCAGGATAAATTCGCTGATCGCCTCTTTTTCGAGCTGCACAGTGCAGACGAAGAAAATGATCATCTGGAACACGACATCGATCATCGGTGTCATATTCACGTGACCGCTGGGCTGTTTAAATTTCCCCATTCTTAATCTCGCGCCTTTTTCATTAACTCCATCGTCAGCGCTTCCATATTGAGGCTGATCTTGGCCGCGCGATTGCGGAAAAAGGAGAAGAACCCGAGCGCGGGCACCGCTATCACCAGCCCGGCGGCCGTTGTATAAAGCGCCTGCGAAATATTGGTGGCGAGCATCGCATTTTTGGCCGCGCCCGCTTCCGTTCCGAGCGTGGCGAATGCCATAATCATCCCCTGCACCGTTCCGAGCAGACCAAGCATCGGCGCGAGATTGCCGACCACGTTCAGGTAATTCACGCGCTGCATCAGCTTTTCGCTTTCGAGCTCAGTGGCGACACTCACCGCATCCTCGGCGCCATCTCCGATATTGATGAACCCGGCAGAAAGAATATTGGACAGCGCACCGGGCTCTTCATCGCACAGCTCTTTGGCTTTCGAAACATCTCCACTTCCAAGAGCGGACCGAACGCCGTCGATCAGCCCCGTCGGAATAAACCGTTTTTCCTTAATCTTCAAAAACGAATCCACGATCAGATGCGTCCCCGCCACCGACAGCGCCGCCAGGGACAGCCAAAGCACAATACCCAGAAACCCTCCCTTAATGACGACATCCAAGAATCCGTCACCCGTACCCAGCGCTTCGGCTCCCGCGGCTGCCTCGTTCATCACAACGTCCTGCGCCTGCACGGAAAATACCGCGAGGGTCAGGAGCCCCAAGGTCAAAAGTCGAATGTCTAGCGTTCGTTTCATTTCGGTTCCTTTCTAACCGCTGATTATGCAGTTATTAAATTCGCGTCCATTTGCGTTCATTCGCGGTTTTATTTTTCTTTTGCGAGTTCGGCATATTCCGAACCCGGGAATTCATTGATTACTTTCTGAAAATATTCCTCCGCACACGGGTCGTTCATTTTTTTGAGCGCGACGGCCGTTTTATAAGTCGCCTCCGGCAGCACGTCTTCCTGTGCCTTGAACAGGATCGCCGTGCGCAAATAATCGAGCAGCGCTTCTTCAGTCTGCCCGCTTTTCATTTTCATATCGCCGCGCACCACCTGCGCGCGGGCGGCGGCTTCGCGCGAGCCGGACGCAATGTCCTCATCGATCATTTTCGCCACTTCATCAATACGCTCAGAACCGAGCAGCGCCTGCATATAGTTCGACCGCTCCTTCAGGTTTTCTTTGAGCTGCGGCTGAACCACAAAGAGCGCCTCATACTCACGCGCCGAATCCTCAAACTGCTTCATCGGCAGATAGACACGCGCCAGCATCAGGCTCGCACGCTGGTCCCATCCCAAAAACTGATACTCCTCTTTCACGCGCCGCAGAAGTTCAGCCACAGCAATCAGGTTTTTCTCCTTCACCAGCTTTTCGACCTGGAATATTTCTTTCGGCTTATCGGCGTACGCCCGGCGGTAACAGCCCTTTCGAAATGTCAGCGTCTGTCCGTTGAGCGTCGTCAGCAAAATCGTCCCGTCCGGCGCCGACTGAATCGCCGACCCGACCACCTTGCTGCCCGCCGAATTAATGACAAACGGCTCCGCTTGCGCAATGCCCGCAAAGACTAATAATATTTTAACCGCGGATAACGCGGATTTATACGGATTATTCATGCTCTCTCACCACCCTTTTCCACTGCAGCCTGGCGTATTTAAAATTAATCAAGAGAGCCAACCGCAGCTTCGTTTTGGCCAAATACCCGACCATCTGAGCTGTATGGTTTTCATTAAATGCGGTCACCACCTTGGGATCAACGATCACAAGATCATCAACAATTAGATCCGGAACCAATCTTCCGATAAATTGCCCTTTATAATGAACGGAAAAGTTTTTCTGCTGACTCACTTTGTGCCCCCGCCGTTCCAATTCGATCACCAATGCATTTTCATAGAGTTTTTCATCTAATCCGGGCTTCAATTCATTGAGAACTTCCATCGCGGCACCTATTATTTCTTTGCTGAGCTCCTCATGTATCAATTTCTTTCCCATCATATTCTCCCGCTACTTTAGCCGCCGACTTCCCTCTTTAGATCCGTTTCCATCCGCGTTATCCGCGGTCAATTCCTTCTGAATTTGTTCGGCCCGGGTTTTTAAAAGCGCGATCTCGGCGGTTTTTCCAAAGCTTGAAAACTCGGCGGTTAAGCGGTCGGCATCGGCAATCAGATCGGCGGGCCGGTCGAGTTCAAGATAGAGCGGGAGGCTTTCAAACAGCGCCTGCGCAATCAGGTCGGCGTTTTTTTCGGGATCGGCCAGCAGCGCGACGCGCTGGAAGGATGCCAGCTTTTCGGCCGGGTCGTTCTGCGCGCGGCCGAGCTCCAAAGACGCGCGATGCATCAGTTCGTCGTCCGTTGCAAAATTCATAATTTCACCCAAGACGCGAATGGCATCATCGTTCCGACCGGCGGCATTGAACGCGCGGCCCTGCACAAACATCGCTTCATAGGTGAACGCCGACACGGGCCAATCGGTGAGCAGTTTTTCCAAGGTTTGGAAACTCGCTTCGTATGCGCCGGTTTCGTACTGCGCAATGCCGCGATAATAGCAGACCGGCTCAGCGAACTCCCCATCAAGGCCATCAAGCGCGGGCAGCGCTTCGGCATAGCGTTCGGCTTCCACCAATGTTTTGGCTTTAGAAAAGCGTACCTGCTCCGCCAGTTCCGACCGTGGAAAGGTTGAGAGAAAGCGATCGAAACAGGCAATCGCTTCATCGGTTTCTCCCAGCTCTTTAAGGCAGACAGCCTGATAGTAAATGCTCTTTTCCCAGAATGCTTGGTTGAACGTGAGCGTTTCGGCGGACACGCCGAACCCGGAAGCCGCATCAGCCATTTGTTTTTCCAAGGTTTGGAAACAGGCGGAGCCTGCACCCCACCATTCAAGTTGGCGATATGAGTCGCCGAATGCAAAGCGCGCACGTATGCGTTTTTGCGGATTGGTCTCCGTTTCAACATACGGCGCAAACCGCTCGGCGGCTGATTTGTAATCTTTGGCCTGATAAGCGTTCCACGCGAGGCGGCCAAGCGCACGAGCGTAATAAGTGCTGTCCGGATAATTTTCCAATAGCTGGAAAAGATAGCCCTCGTTTTTCCGAAGTCCGGAAAGCGAGTACAGCACGGCGGGCGCGCGCGGATGGGAAAAGAAATTTTCGATGAATAAATCGTAGAGCATCCAGGCCAGCTCGTCGCGTTTGGAATCGAGCGCAGCCTTGCCGGCGGCGAGCAGCGCATCGCCCGCCTGCGGTTCGTCCGAAAAACGCTCGGCGAGATAGAACCCGACGGTTTCCGCCATCAGCGGATCATCAAGCTGGATGGCACAAAGTGCGAGTTCGCGCAACGCGGTGATGGACTCAGAGCCTTCGGGGTAGTCGTTGAGCGCGGCGATATAGGCGAGAACAGCTTCGGCATACTGGCGATCGAAAAAAAGGCGGCGGGCGACGCGAAATGTACTTTCTTCCATTTTGGCAAGATTAGCGCCGAGATCGATATTGACGGTTTTTCCTTCCGCCTCAAAGTCATCGATCAAAGCCTGCGCTTTGCTTTGCGCCTGCGGTCCCCACGCGCTGTTGCCGTATTTGGCGTAGACATTGTAAAACTGTGTGAGCGCATCGGCGTTCCTGCCGGCGTGTTCATAGCAAACGCCCAGCCAGTAGCGCGCGCCAGCCAGCGGCGCAACCGAAGCATCGACGGAATCGCTCAGCTGCTTCAACAGTTCGAGCTGGCCTTCCAGAACCGTTCGCGTTTCGTCCCACTCACCTTTGCCGATCATGACCTGCGCCCAGCTGACGACGGCACTGCCAAACCAAAGGTCGAGTCCGCCGAGCTGTACGTCTTCGGCCAGCTTGAGCGCGCGGTCCGGGTCGCTTTCAACCAGAAGCGCCGCGAGACGCGATTTGACGGGGCGCGCGTCGACTTTTTCGTAGAGCCGTATTGCAGCGGCATCGTCCCCGCGCTCTTCGAGCAGCGCGCCATATTTAAAGACTGCCAGATTATCGGGATGCTCCGCCGTATTGAAATAGTTTTGATACGCCTGAACCGCCAAGTCACCCGCTGCGCTTTCAGCCAGAAACAGCCAGAGCGGTTCGGGGTTCCGAACCGTGGAAATTTGTTCGGCGGCTTGGTCGAATTTGCGGGAGGCAATCAGAATGCGTACGCGCAGTTCCGGCGCCTCACTCTCGGCATCCGGATATTTTTCCAATGTTCGGAAAAGAATCTTTTCGGCCAGCTTCGGAAAACCCTCTTCCGTGAGGCCGGTGACAAATCTCAGCTCTTCTTCATAAGCGAATGTGCTTTGCAGGATGCAAAACAGCAATGCCGAGAAAAGCGCGCAGCGGTCCATAGGGACACCCTATTCGCGCGAAACAGGCTTTTCAAGAAATCATTGAATTCAAAGTTACTTATCAAACAATCAGCTGGCGGGGAACCGGGTTGTTTTACCGGCTGTGTATGCCTGATGTGACTCCGATACGAGTCCATCGTTGCCATTTGAGTTCACGACCGCTGGAAATGCGATTAATGCTGCGTACCAAGGCCTGAAACTCGACCATGTCGATTACAAAGAAGATCAGCCATGCCACCGGCGCCAGCCATAACAGATTGTTGTGGAATTGACGTTTTGGCTCCAGCAATAGCTGGAATACCACAACCACAGTCATGGCAGCCATTATCACAATCAACGGCG
Organism: Tichowtungia aerotolerans; assembly: GCF_009905215.1. Classification (GTDB taxonomy): domain Bacteria; phylum Verrucomicrobiota; class Kiritimatiellia; order Kiritimatiellales; family Tichowtungiaceae; genus Tichowtungia; species Tichowtungia aerotolerans. The sequence continues at coordinate 1,312,628 of NZ_CP047593.1, forward strand.
CGTAGTCCTGAGAAAAAACTGTATACCCGAGGAACAGGGGAAAAAGAGATAACTCCAGAAGCAGCAGTGCTTCTGCATAGACCGCCAGAGGCAGCAAAAGGAAGCTGAGATAGGGGCGGTGATTGGTACTGAAGAACAGGTTGCGGTGTTTCAGAAAGGTCAGAAGCCGACCATATTTCCAGCGCAAGCGCTGTCGACACAACCCCTGCCAGTCGGATGGGCCCTCGGTATATACCACGGCATCGGCTGCATAATGTGTTTTGTAGCCCCGACTCAGAATCCGGGTGGACATTTCAATGTCTTCCGTAATGATTGTTCGGTCAAACCCGCCCATTTCATCGAGGACATTGCGGCGATAAGCTGCTGCCGCTCCTCCGATAATATAAACCGACCCGAACAGGGAGTCGGCGCGTTTAAAGAAGAATCCATAGAGATATTCCAATTGCTGTATCCATTCAATGGGCTTGCTTCGATTTGCAATGATCACGTTCCCGGCGACTCCGCCGACACGTGGGTCATCGAAGCAACGGACCAGCTTTTCGATGGCATTGGGATCCATAACGCTGTCTGCATCTACGGTGATCATAATTTCACCGGTCGCATGCATTAATCCATAGTTCATCGCTGCTGCTTTTCCGCCATTACTCAAATTCAGGTAAGTGATTTGAGCAGAGCCTCCGGACGCCTCATGCTGATTCAGAAAACGGGTTACGACTTCATGTGTGCCGTCCGTTGATCCATCATTAATTACAACCACCTGGAGGTGCGGATAATCCGTTCCAATGACAGATCGAATGGTTTTTTCAATTCCGACTTCTTCGTTCCATGCGGGAATCAGTACAGAAACCGACGGAATTGGTGAGTCCACGAGCCGGCGAGCTCGCCGTTCCTGTATCAGCGAATAAGCCGGGGCGCAGATCAGTTGGATCGCATACTTGAACAGTACAGGCAACAGCAGAAAGAAAAGCACTTTTCTCAGAGGTTCAAATTCCTGAAGTTCAATGTATGGTTGTGTGGCTCCTAAATAAAGCACCATGCCGGTAAAGGCATACATTGCGGTAATAAAACATCCTGTCCAAAAATGGTCTTTTGTCATGGGCTCCTCGTACTGATAAAGGAGCGACTAAAAGCATTTCATATGCCAGAATCAGGATTCCCCGCAGCAAAGAAATTCCTGTGGATAACGGTTAGTGGATTACTTTTTCCAGCCGAATGTCAAAGATGAGAGCAGCGTACGGACCGATTTTGTCGCCGGCGCCGCGCTTGCCCCAAGCCAGGTCCGGAGGAACTACAAAGCGGGTTTTCCCGCCTTCTTTCATCATCTGAAGACCTTCTTTCAATCCGGGAATGGCCTCTTCGATCGTAAAGCGATCGGTCTCAACGCTGTGATAAGTGTCTTTGATCACCGTGCCGTCGACCAGCAGAATACGCTGATTGACTTCCACCGTACTCCATTCGTCGGGCTGCTTGCCGGTTCCCTCTTCGCGAACAGCATATTGAAGACCGCTGGACGTTTCGATTACATCCGTTTTTTGCCGGTTTTTCTTCAGAAAAGCTTCGGTCTCCGCACGGTTCTGGCCCGCGCCGCCGCGTCCCCGTTTTTTGCCGGCGTTCTTATTGTTGTGTTTTTGACGTCCCATGAAGAAATACTTTTAACATGCAAAAAAGCTGCGCAGAAACTCTAAATGTTAATGAACCGCCAGCTTCAGCAGCGTCCGCCCAAGTGTATTTCCGGCTCCGCCGATGCGATACGCGTGATCTGCTTCCTTGACGTATCCCCGCCGAACCAGCTTTTCCAGATGGCGCCACAGGGCAGACGGGGACATGCCGGTCGCATCCCGTAGCGCCGGCGCCGTCAGCGACGTCCCGTGAAGCGCCCGGAAAATTTCAATCCGCCGCTCGTGCGTAAATGCTGTGGCGTGACGGATCAGCGTTTTCAGCGCAACAGACTTCTCATAACAGTCCCGCAATGCTTCCAGAATGTCCGGAACAACCGCTGCGGCCGGATTGGCTTCTGCGCGGTAAAACACTTTCATTTTGTTGCGGCGGCAAACAATCAGCCCGGTCTCACGAAGTGCTTTCAGCTGGTTACTCGCATTCGGCTGAGACATACCGGTCTCCGTCACAATCTGCGTCACCGTCAGTTCACCTTTCGAAAAAAGAAGCCATAACAGCTGAAGGCGGGTTTCATTTGCAATCACACGGCAGGTCTTCCAAAGGGTCGGACAAGGATTCATCAAGCACTCCTGTTCATCTGCAGGTTATTTTTATAAAGATATTGTGACAAGGCGATTATAAAGAAGAGAATCCCGTAGATTTAAATGTATGGGACCATGCTTCCCTTCGCATTGATCATGAATCAATAACACGGTATGGAATCATTGAACTGCAGGGAAGAAGTACGCCGCAGACCGATGTGCTCTGAGAAAACCTTCTCCGGTTCCAATCGTTGAAAAATTAATATTCCCATTGGGTTCGCCCCGAAAGCTCTCTTTCTGGACAGCATGATCCTGTAAAATCTGTACGCATTTTTACTTAAAATTTCTGAACATTTTATGCCGGGTTACGAGATATTCGGAATATAATAAGGCGCTAGAGACAACAATTTTTGCACAGGTAACGGCATGAAAAAATCCATATGGTTTATTCTGGCGATCCTGATGGCAGTGCTCCCGGCCAATGCCATGGAAGAATCCACTGCTGTCTTCGAACGCGAGGGAGAATTACAGCCGGCCAACCAGATTGACCGGATTGTGTTCAAGAAGCTGGCATCCCTGAATATTGAGCCCGTTCTCTGTTCTGACGCCGTCTTTCTGCGCCGGGCCTATCTGGACATTCTTGGAAAAATTCCCACGGCCGAAGAAGTACGCCGGTTTATCAACACGCCTTATTCTAAAAACAAACGAAGCGAGCTGATCGATGAATTGCTTGCCCGTCCGGAATTTGCGGATTACTGGTCGATGAGATGGGCCGATATCCTGCGGGTCAAAGCCGAATTTCCGATCAACCTGTGGCCGAACGCCGCTCAGGCCTATCACCACTGGGTTCACACCGCGATTGCTGAAGATATGCCGTACGATCAGATGGTTCGCGAAATGCTCACTGCCAGCGGCAGCAATTTCCGGGTGGGTCCGGTCAATTTCTACCGGGCCATACAAAACAAAACCCCGGAAGGCATTGCCACGGTCGTCGCACTGACCTTCATGGGAGCACGCGCCGAAGAGTGGCCGAAAGAACAACTGGCGAACCTATCGGCTTTTTTCTCGCAGATCGGCTATAAACCCACCAATGAGTGGAAAGAGGAATATGTGTTCTGGGATCCGCTGGGCACCACCAAAACCGAAGGCAACAGCGCTCCCGGCAGCGCAAAAATCACGACCGTTGTCGTCGAAAAAAACACCAACCAGCCGCCACAGATCAACCGGGAGCCGCAGCCGGCATTTTTCCCGGACGGCACCGCCGTGGAACTGACTCCGGACCGCGACCCGCGCGAAGTGTTTGCCGACTGGCTGATTACTCCGGAAAACCCGTGGTTCTGCCGCAGCCTGGTCAATCGCACATGGGCCTGGCTGCTTGGCCGCGGCATTATTCATGAGCCGGACGACATTCGCGAAGACAACCCGCCGTCCAACCCCGAACTGCTGGTCTGGCTGGAACAGGATTTCGCCGCAAATAAATATGATATGAAAAGACTGATCCGGCAGATTCTGAACTCCAGAACCTACCAGCTTTCCTCGGTCTCCAATACGGAACAGCCGCAGACCTTTGAACAGTTTGGCGCATATCCGCTGCGCCGGCTGGAGGCGGAAGTACTGATCGATGCCGTCAACGCGATTACCGGATCTTCGGACCTCTACACCAGCGCCATCCCGGAACCGTTCACCTACATTCCGAAAGATCAGGCCGCGGTTGCCATCGCCGACGGCAGCATCACCAGCCCGTTCCTCGCCCTGTTCGGCCGCTCGGCACGGGCCACCGGCATGTGGAACGAACGCGACAACCAGACCTCCGCACCGCAGTGGCGCCATATGCTGAACTCAGGACATATCCAGGAAAAACTGGAAAAAGGCCCCAACCTGCGGGAGATGACACTGCGCAAATATAAACCGGAACAGATCGTTGAGAATCTCTATCTGTCAATTCTGTCCCGCCCCCCAACCCCGGCGGAAACCGAAACCATGCTGACCTACGGCAATACTGCCAATCCAAAACCGCCGCCGAAACGTCCCGGAGGGCATTTGACCCCGAAAGAAAAAAAAGCGTACTGGCAGCGCTACAAAGCTGCGGACGATGAACGCATGAAAGACTGGATCGATATTGCCTGGGCCCTGATCAACAGTCCGGAATTTTTATATCGTCACTAGGGAGGAACCCGCGATGAAACCCATAACACGTCGAAATATGCTGGCGCAGGGACTCTGCGGAGCCGGCGGGCTCATGCTGAGCAACCGACTGCAGGCCGCCCCGGCGGCACTGGCGATGACAGATCACGCAAAAGCCAAATCTGTAATTCAGGTTTTCCTGTGGGGCGGAATGTCCCACAACGACACGTGGGATCCGAAGCCAGGCACCGGCCGTGCCTACATGGGCGATTTCCCGGATGTCCTGAAAACCAATGTGGACGGCATTCAGATCGGGCAGCTTTTCCCGAAACTGGCAAAACAGGCCGATAAATATTCACTGATCCGCAGCATGACCCACGGCATCAACGGCCATGAAACCGCCGCCTATTACATGCAGACCGGCCACACCCGCGATGAACGACTGGCCTACCCCAGCATCGGAGCCGTTTTCTCCCATTTCAAAGGACAGAACTATAACGGCCTCATCCCGCCATACGTCGTGCTGACCGAACCGCAGGGCCGCTTCTCTGAAGAAGGATTCATGGGGCCAAAATACAAACCGTTTGCCACCGGCGGCGATCCCAATGCCGCGCGATTCGAAGTGGAAGGCGTGGTCGCCAAAGGCATCAGCGACGAACGGCAGATCGCCCGGCGCGAACTGCTGGCCACGACGGATTCCCTGGGCCGGGCCCTGGTTTCACCGGTTCTGGATCATGCCTATTTCAGCAAGGAAAAGGCCTACGAACTGATTCTCGGGGCCGGCAAAAAGGTTTTTGATCTCTCCGAAGAAGACAAAAAACTGCGCGACAGCTACGGTCGTCATAAATTCGGACAGGAATGCCTGGTCGCCCGTCGCCTTGTGGAAGCCGGGGTTCCCTATATTGTCATCAACTACCCCGGCGGATGGGATACCCACAAAGGGCACTTTGCCCGTATGCGCCAGCAATGCCCGCAACTCGATCAGGGGCTGGCGGCTCTGCTGGAGGATCTTTCCCAGCGCGGCCTGCTCGACAGCACTCTGGTCTGGTGCTGCGGAGAATTCGGCCGCGGCCCGAAAATCGACTGGCAGCCCCCGTGGAACGGTGGACGAAACCACTATGGCGCGGTCTTCAGTGCACTCGTGGCCGGCGGCGGATTCCGCGGCGGTCAGGTGGTCGGCTCTTCCACCGAAAAGGCGGAGGAAGTCAATGAACGCCCGGTTTACCCCGTGGATCTGCTCGGAAGCATTTATCATCTGGCAGGCATCGACCCTGCGGGACAGCTGCCGCATCCGCTGGGGCTCGAAGCCCGGGTCCTGCCGGAAGTATCCGGAACGGTAAAGTCCGGAGGACTGTTAACGGAGATTATGTAAATGGCGAAACGGTTTCTTTCTCTGGTTGCGGGGCTTTGCATACTGCTGGCAGCAGATGCCGGCGCACAGGCCTCGCGGGACGCATATATCGGCTATGTCTATCCGGCCGGCGGACAGCAGGGAACCATGGTTCCCGTCCGAATCGGCGGGCAGCGCATTGAAAGCGTCTGCGGAGCCCTTGTTTCCGGCGAAGGCGTGACCGTCAAAGTGATCGATTGCCTGCGCCGGATGAATAACAACGATATGCGGCTGATGAAAGAACAGCTGCAACTCATCAGAGAAGAGGAAAGCGCTGCAGACGAAGAGGTCCGGGAAATTGCCGATCGCATCCAGCAGCGGATCGACGAAGACCAGCGCCAGCCAGCCAGCCAATCGCTGGCCACCGTGGTTCTGCTCGAAGTAACCATCGACAAGAACGCGCTTCCCGGCCGGCGCGAAATCCGTCTGCTCACATCCCGCGGAGCGTCCAACCCGCTCTCGTTTTACGTGGGACGGCTGCCGGAAACCTCCCGCAGGGCCATGAAGATCTCCAAGTTCCAAACACTGGGCAAAGAACATCTTGCCCAGCGTAACCGCCCCCCGGAAGAGGAAGAAAAAACCATTTCCCTGCCCTGCACCGTCAACGGACAGATCGCCTCCGGCGAAATCAACCGCTACCGGTTCCAGGCGCATAAAGGCGACCGGCTGGTCATCACAACGCTGGCCCGGCAGCTGGTTCCATATATCGCCGACGCAGTCCCCGGCTGGTTCCAGCCGGTGATGACGCTGCGGAATGCCGCCGGCAAGGAAATGGCGTTCAACGACGATTTCCGTTTCAAGCCGGACCCCACCCTGCTCTACGAAGTCCTTGAAACTGACGAATACATTCTTTCCATTCACGATTCCATCTACCGCGGCCGCGAAGATTTCGTGTATCGTATCACGATCGGGCAGCTGCCGTTCATCACCAGCGTCTTCCCGCCCGGCGGAACCGCCGGCAGTGAGTTCCGCCCGACGCTCACCGGATGGAATCTCGGCCTGGCCAAACTTCGGAGTCCCGGCACCGAGGCCGGACCGGGCATTCACTATGTCGCCGCCGACCGCGGAGACGCCCTGTCCAACTATATCCCGTTTGCCCTCGACACACTGCCTGAATGCGAAGAACAGAAAAATCCGATTGCCGGAGCACAAAAAGTGGACCTGCCCATCATCATCAACGGTCGGATTGAAAAACCCGGCGATAAAGATGTCTACCGCTTCAGTGTCGACAAAAGCTGCATGGTTGTCGCTGAAGTCAACGCACGCCGTCTCGACTCACCGCTCGATTCCATCATCTACCTGACCGATGATAACGATCAGATCATCGCATTCAACGACGACCACTCCGACCCCGGCTCCGGTCTGAATACCCACCACGCCGACTCTTATCTGCGCATCAAACTTCCCGCGGCCGGAACCTATCGTTTGCACCTGACCGACACCGCCCGACAGGGAGGCGATGCTTATACCTACCGCCTGCGGCTCAGCCCGCCGCAGCCCGACTTCGCACTGCGCACGGTGCCTTCAAAAATTACCGTTCAGAAAAACGCCGGCAGTCTGGAGGTGTTCATTATCCGCAAAGACGGCTTTGACGGATCGGTGATGCTGGACCTCGATTCGGCAGATAAAGAAATTCTCGGCATGCCTGTTCTGATCGCCCCAGAGGACGAAAAAGTGCGCTTCTCCATAAAGACGACGAAAAAGAATTGGGACGGACCGGTTGCCGTCAACATTATCGGCACAGCAACGATTAACGGCGATAAACGGGTCCGCCGCGCGGTTCCCGCTGAAGACTGGATGCAGGCGTTTCTATGGCGTCATCTGGTTCCCGCACAGGAACTGCTGGCCTACCATTATGCGCCGTCGACTGAGGATGAAATTCCGTTGCCGGACAAACCGGACCTGACCGACCTGGAAAAGGGCTTCAACAAAAAGTCCCGGCAGGAAAAACAGGTAGTCAGCCGCATCAAACAGATTGGACGGCTCTATCAGGAACGGCTCCTCACAGAAGATCTCTACTCTAAAACAGTCGAAGGCCTGCTCGACTACGAAGAGGAAAAGGAATAGATCCAAACCCTGGAACATTTTCTTCCAGGGATTGGAACGGCCGGCTCCCCACTAACAAATGCCGTGGTCGCGAGCCAGCGCGGCAATGGAGCGGTCGTAGGTCGCTTCGCCGTTTTTGGTGAAGAAACACCCGGGGATCTGGCCGGAGGCGCGGTGGTGGGCAACGCATTCACAGCAGAGACCGCGCTTGCCGCAGGAATAGGTGCAGGTGCAGTCTTTCAGGTTTTTCTCTTTGTTCGGACAATCAGCCATCGCTCTTTCCTTTTCCAAGAATGTCTTCCAGAGCCTCAACGAGCAGCATGGTCTGTGCATCGGAACCAACCGTGATGCGCAAATAATCGCCCGTGCGATCCCCTTCGAACCACCGAATATAGACATTGCGCTTTTTGAGCTCTTCAAAGATTTTTTTTGCGCCGGGTTTCGGCGGCTTTACCCAGAGGAAGTTGGTTTCGGACGGAAGCACATCGAAACCTAGTGCCTGAAGTTCTTCAGTCATCAGTTTACGCGAATTTTTAACGGCAGTGGTAATGGCCTCCATGGTGCCATGGTCGAGCAGAGCCACCCGCGCAACTTCCTGCGTGAGCGTATTCACGTTGTAGGAATCCTTGATTTTATAGAGTGCATCAATGAGTTCCTTATCGCCAACGCAGTACCCGAAACGAATGCCTGCCAGCGCATAGGATTTGGAAAGCGTGCGGCAAACCAGCACGTTTTTATATTGGGTCGCCAGATCCATGCAGGTTTCAGACGCGAAGTCGACATAGGCCTCGTCAATCACCACAACACCGGGAAAAGAACACACAAACTCCTCAACTTTTTCTTTCGGGAACAGCAGGCTCGTCGGGGCATTGGGGTTGGTGAGAAAGAAAACGGAGGATTCGTATCCGTCCGGCATCTGCCACCCGAAATTTTCGTCGAGCGCCACCGGGCGGGTTTCGACATCTTCGATATTCGCCAGTACCGGATAGAGCGAATAGGACGGATCGAAAAAACCGACCGATCCGCCATCGCGCTCTACAAATGCGCGAATGCAGAGAGCAAGCACCTCGTCCGAGCCGTTCCCCGCAAAAATGTTGCCGATGCCAACGCTGAGGTTTTCAGCAATCACCTTACGCACTTCGGTACAAACAGGGTCGGGATATTTAGCCAAAGCGGCCATATCAATTTCCCGCAGGATGTCGTGCACTTCCACGGAGCAGAGCCACGGGTTCTCGTTGGTGTTGAGTTTAACCACATCGCTGCCTTGCGGCTGCTCTCCGGGCACATAGCCATCCAGAGCCTGAACAGATTTTCGAATCAGATTTTTCATAAGCCGCCTGTTTTACCACGAAGGCAGGAAACGGCAAGAGTCCAATCTGCTTTTCGAGGCGCAGTATCTTATTGAGGACTCCACATCCCCAACTCAATTGCGTACTTGCGCAGAGCGGATGTATCGCTCAGGCCCAGCTTCTTGGTGATATTGTAGCGATGCGTTTCCGCCGTACGGCGACTGATATTCAGATGCCTTGCAATCTCGTCGTCATTATCCCCGCGGGCAACTTTCAGCAGCACCTCCTGCTCGCGTGCACTCAGGATTTTAAAGAATGCATTGGGGTTTTTTCCGAATGAGCGGCGGGTTTTCTCATACGATGCCGAAAACCAGGAACCTCCAGCCATCACCTGTTCAATCGCTTCGTTCAACTCGCTCAGCGGCTGCATCTTATCAACAAACCCCCGAATACCGCTTTCGGAGATGCGATAGCAGTTATAAGGAGAACAGTCTCCGGAAATTAAGATAACATGTGTTTCGGGCAGTTCATTGACAATTGCCTGACCGGTTTCAATTCCATCGGCGCCCTGAATATGAATATCGAGCAGCACCAGCTGCGGCCGAACCCGACGGCACAGCGCCAAACCTCCTTTGGAATCAAGAGCACACCCGGACAGTTGAAATCCGGGCATGGTTTTGCCGATGAACTCTGCGAGCATCTCACAGACCATCTGCTGATCTTCAATAATAACAAAGCCGGTCATAGCCGGTTAAAGTACCGCTGATCCTCACCCGAAGAAATGAAAACTGGACCTCAAATATACGTGATTTTCCGTATTTTAAACAGTTTAAGTCTTCTCTGGGATGTTTCAGGCTCTTTGGGATGCAATTAGATCCCCATGTGTGTTTGACTGGAATATTAACAGCGTGTCCGTTCGGAACTCCACAGGAAACATGTGTTTTCTCTGTAATCCGTCAAAAGCCGCTCCCCGATCGAATGCGCTGGCTGCACGATCTTTCCGAAAGCGACCAGCTCTGGTTTGCAGAAGCTCACAGACGATGCGTAATCCGCCGCGAAACGTCTATGCGCAACTGAACAACTATACGGGCGTCACCCCTTTTTTCAGAATAATGTTTCCGTATTTCGCAAGCTCCCCGGTCATCACACAGGCATACGACCTTTTAGCGCGCTCATAAAACGCAAAGCGTTCCATCCGCTTGACTGCCGGCGCATTGGGCACATTTTTTCGGACAGCTGCCATATAGCTCTCTTCCACTGCCGGATCAAGAGCGTCCCCCTCTGTCGCCGCCATCATGATGAGCGGATCGTCATAGCTGTCGAGCTCGAACAGCGGAATGATCCCTTCGAGCAGCTCAGGAATCCGAATTCCATCCGCCCGCACAACCGTTTCGCAGAATGTGTGCCCCGGGAAATGGGCATCGGCCAGCACCAGCTCATCGCCATGCCCCATCTCCATCATAATTTTCAGCAATTCCGGACTCAGTACCGGCGAAATTCCTTTCAGCATCTTCAACCCTCCTGTTGATCCGTTCAAACTATCGCACCGAACCATCCATGACGTTCAGAATGTACCGCCATTTTTCCAAACATTGGAAGCAGGTTGATCCTGCACCCCATTCATTGTCCAAGGTTTGGAAACTCACCGCCGCGGATTCGGAAGGCTCTGGCTGCGAACATTGAGAACCGACGGAACCAGCCCCAGCGTCACACTCGAAAGCCCCATCAGAATGGCGCTTCCGAGGAGAATGGTGTCGTAGGCACTCAAGGTCAATGTTCCCAGCTGCCACTCCGGGCTCAGTACTCCCAGCCTCAGCGTCTGGCCGACCAGCAGGTTGGAGGCCGCCACCCCGGCCCAGGTCAGCGTGGTGTAAACGCCGGTCGAAAGCGACTTATCCTCGGGCGGAATCAGCGCCAGCATTTCCGACGAAGCAGCGATCCCAAAGGCGGCATTCACCATGCCGAACGTAATCGTCATGAGGCCGGCCAACCATACCGGATCCAGCGGAAGCAGTCCACGAATGCAGAAGCCCGTCAGAGCCACGGCAAACAGACCATGCGTCACAAGGAAAACCCGGTGTGTACCGAATCGGTCCACCATTTTTCCGCCGACAAAAAATCCGGCGATCGACCCAATCGCCAGCAGGTTTCCCATCACAACAATCCGGCTGTCGCTGAAGCCCAGCTCCTGCTTTTCAAGCAACCCAAACAGTGTGACCGATGCGCCGGTAAAAAGCCCCAGCAGGAACAGATAGCAGCAGAAAGACATGTAACCCGGGATTTTAATGACGCGGCCCAGCGACCGGAAGAACCCGTCTCCTTTTGCGCGCTGCGGCTCAAGTTCCGGAATTTTCGTATACAGGCATCGCCGCACAACCAGCAGAAGACCGGCAATCACTAAAACCAACTGATAAAGCGATATCGATTCGCGCCATTTCAACAGACCGGCCACCACCAGTGAAAAAATCAGACCGACAGTCTGCCACGACACCCGCAGTTTCCCAAAAAACCGACCCCGGACTTCTGCCGGAATAATCGGGCTCAACAACGCAAACCAACTGGCAGTATTCGCGGCAATCCCGACAGAAAACACCAGAATTCCCAGCCAAAGAGCTCCCGAAGACCACGGCAGCGAACCGGCAGCAGGCAGCAGCAGAAACCCGATCGCCGACAGTGTGGCACCAAAAGCTCCAATCCGCTTTTTACCAAAACAGTCAGCGGCATAAGCCAGCGGCAGTGTCAGCAGCATGCCGATCAACGGCTGCATGGAAAACAGCAGAAGAATCCCGTGCGGCGGAATTCCCAGCTTCAGGGCATAGGTCAGCACAAACCCGTTCTGCAGCAGCACCATACTCACTGTGCCGACACATTGCGTGTAAATAATCAGCCGGAGCCGTTTCTGGATTTTCGGGTCGAGATTCATAACAGCCCTTGACCATACCCGCTTTCAGACCCCTGAAAAGCCCAAAGCCATCCGGTCCGCTCCAAGTTACTGCTTTGCAGAGCCGTCGAGATTGTACCAATCCACCTTGCGCGTCAGCAGCATAATGAGCGCCAACAGGCTGAACAGCAAAACCGTCCCGGCCACCAACGCATGATCTTCAGATTGGAGGAGTCCATAAAGAACTGCGTACAACACAGACAGAATGCCGCCAAAAAGAAGGCCACGACCTAACCCTTTCAGCACGCTGCATAGATAGACAGATATCAAACCAACCGTAGCCAGGGTTCCGACCAAATAAGCGACTCCAAATCCAATATGCTCGGACAAGCTGAGCAGCAACAGGAAGAACAAGGCCTGCGCCAGACCGACAAATCCATATTGGATCGGATGAATCTTTAAGCAACGAATGAGTTCAAACAGAAAAAAGGCGGCGAACGTAATGAAGATAAAAAGGAAACCATACTTCAGCGCGCGATCTGTCATCGGATACGGATTTACAGGATCAATCAAAGCCACACCAAAAGCCTGCAGTTTACTGAACTGTCCTGCGCTGAGTTCCTGCCGGGCAGAACAGGCCAACTCATTCACATTCCATTCCGCACTGAATCCAGTGTCAGAAACCGATCGATTTGTCGCTAAAAAATCTCCAATAAAACTCGGGTGCGGCCAGGCAGATGCCAGCTTATAACGATTCGTCGAACCAAGCGGAACAAAACGTATCTGCCCGGTACCGTTGAGATCCAGATCAAGAGCTAAATTAAACTCCTGATTCCAAAGAGATGACACATCATTGATCTCGGCACGAATTCCCTTTAAATCCCGGAATCGGCTACCTGCTTCCACCTTTAACGCTTGCTCTCCCCATTTGAGATCGGAAACCGATGCAATACCTCGAGGATCACTGATCAACATGCACACTCTTGCTGCTGTCGGCTCAACAATGGACTTCTCTTGTGTATGCAATATTTTTTGATCCGGAAAAGAAATCACTCCGGATTGTTGACCTGTACTTCGGAACACATTCGCCTTAAAGATGCCTCGATAGCGCTCCTGAACTGCTAGATTGCCATCATAGAAAAGGGTTTCCGGATAAAACAGAGCCGACCGTGGAGCGGAACATTCCTGATCATACCACAAATTCTTCTCGTCGTTATACTGACGCTCCAGCCAGGTTTCCTGATAGTCAATCACCACAAACGGCCCAACCACCAATTGAGGTCCTGCATAACTCGACGCAATATCTTTTTCGACCTCAAGCTGGCGCTCTTTGCGTTCATGAGTAACTCCTCCGATAGATTTCAGAGCCACCAGCATCAGAATGGAGACGCCACCCAAAATCAGTAATTTGAAAAACATTCGATCCTGCATTTCTCACCCCTTTTGCTAATCCCTTACATTCGACCGCACATTTAAAGTCACGTTCAATTGTGAGTTATTAATGATAGCTAAGTGTTTAGAAATTTTGCAGTAACCTCAAAGCAACGCAAAAGGGAATCGGTTTTGACGGGCAGGACATCGATAAATTTGTCGAGGATGCTGCGGTCGCAGACGAGTCGTTTGGAGGCGGCGTAGCTGAGGTCATGCATCCAGCTGAGCTGGAGGATGAATCGGTCAGCCATGCTGTTGAGGTTTTGATAGTTGATGGCTTCACCGCGATGAAACTGATCGACAACAACGTCGGTCGGTGGACCGTTAAAGTCGATATTCATCATGATTTCCGGCTGGCTGTGGATTTTGCCGGAGGCGATTACCTCCCAGCAGACGAAGAAAATATCGAGCCAGTCGGCGTCGCGGATGAGCCGCAGATATTTTTCTTCCGCACCGGCCATGGCGGTCGGAAGATCTTTTTTATTGTGATGCTGCACGGCATGCAGAATGAGCGACTGTATTTCGGCGGGCAGCTCGCCGAGCAGATTTTCTTTTTCCAAGGTTTGGAAACCGAGGTCGCCGTGGTCAATGGAGTCGGCATCGGAAAAGGTCTGGTACTGCTCAAACTGCGGGAAGCGGGCGATGTCGTGCAGCAGCCCGATGGCCTCGGCAAGTTGTTTCTCGTCGTCCGGCCACCCCTCGCCCTCTGCAATCGCGAGCGCATCCGCAGATACCCGCACCGAATGTTCCAGCTTGAGCTGCATCATCGGCGACAGCGCACCGTCTACACGGAAGCGGTCTACAAATGCATGCCAACGGTCTGCGACGACCTGGAGTTCTGCAGGCGTCATGATCAGTATACCAGCAAAGCCAGCAGAATCAGCCCAACGCCGAAGACCGCCTTGGAGATGCCGGCCGTCCGAATGGCAGGCAACGACTGAAAGCGAAGCATCACCCGGCGGAACCACCACGGCTCCAATACAAAGAAAAGTCCGGCCACAATCCAGAGGTAGGCGATCACAGTGATGACCAGCCGCCACAGCGACGGATGCCAGCGGGCGGCGTCGAGCATCGACCCCGCCGCCAGCAGCAGAAAGCCGCCAAGCGCACGGACAGAGAGCATCTCGTCCAAATAAACAGCACCAATAATGATCAGCACCGGTGTCAGCCACATTAAATGAACCTTCCAGGCATCAAATCCGCCCAAATGCATCAGATTGACCGCATATGCCGCCCACCCCATATCGATTGCCAGCAGAATGCGACCCGGCCAGACACTGCGCGGATATTTTTCCATTCCCCGGCGCACCAACTCCGGAGCTTTGGCCGCCAAAAAGCCTCCACCGAGGGCCAACACACCCAGAATTAATGCGATCACTGCTAAAGATGACATCTGCTTTCCTTCCCGAAAGAGCTTGATAAAACAGGCACATCAAATAGATTTTCTCGCACAATTTCCACTCGAAACGGGAAATAAAACAACGAAAAGGAGTAGATTCATGGGAAGCAAAATCTTTGATGAAGTAAAACCGGGCGTCGCCACCGGCGATGATGTCCAGAAGATCTTCAAGATCGCCAAGGAAAACCAGTTCGCACTGCCGGCCGTTAATGTGGTTGGGTCTGATTCTATCAACGGTGTTATGGAAGCTGCTGCTGCAGTGAACTCACCGGTTATCATCCAGTTCTCCAACGGCGGCGCCCAGTTCAACGCCGGTAAAGGTCTGAAAATGGACGGCCAGCAGGCCCAAATCCTTGGCGCCGTGACCGGAGCTAAACACGTTCATGACCTCGCTGAAGCCTACGGCGTTGTTGTAATCCTCCACACTGACCACGCTGCTAAGAAACTGCTGCCGTGGATCGACGGCCTGCTCGACGCCGGCGAAGCGTTCTACAAAGAAACCGGCAAACCGCTCTTCAGCTCACATATGCTCGACCTTTCCGAAGAAACCCTTCAGGAAAATGTTGAAACCTGCGCAAAATACCTTGAGCGCATGAGCAAAATCGACATGACCCTCGAAATCGAACTCGGCTGCACCGGTGGTGAAGAAGACGGCGTCGACAACTCCGATATGGACGAGTCCAAGCTTTACACCCAGCCGGAAGACGTTGCTTACGCTTACGAAACTCTGAGCAAAATCAGCCCGCGCTTCACCATCGCCGCTTCTTTCGGAAACGTGCACGGTGTCTACAAACCGGGTAACGTCAAACTCACCCCGACCATCCTTCGCGATTCCCAGAAATACGTCGCTGAAAAATTCGGCACCGACACCGACCAGCCGATTAACTTCGTGTTCCACGGCGGTTCCGGTTCCTCGCAGGAAGAAATCACCGAAGCCATCAGCTACGGCGTCATCAAAATGAACATCGACACCGACACGCAGTGGGCCACCTGGAGCGGCGTCCTCAACTTCTACAAAGAAAACGAAGGATACCTGCAGGGACAGCTCGGCAACCCGGAAGGCGCCGACAAACCGAACAAGAAATTCTATGACCCGCGCGTATGGCTGCGTAAAGGTCAGGAAAGCATGGTTGCCCGCATCAAGCAGGCCTTTGAAGACCTCAACGCTCTCGACCGCAACTAAGAGACTGGAATAATGGGTTGATGGAATACTGGATACTTCATTCATCCAACACTCCGTAATTCCATTCCAAAAGCCCCGGCGGAAACCGCCGGGGCTTTTCTTTTTATCCATCAAACAAAACTATTACAATGAGCTGTTATTTGCCCGTTAAAGGCTATATACGCATTAATGAGCACAAAAATGCTCGCTAAGAGCATGATATAATGAGCTTAAAATTACTCTTTATCATTGGACTCTCCATCCCATCTGTTATGCTGTCGACATGATGAAGACCGAAGCAGCCAGCAACGAAGCCATTCGAAAGGAACTCGGAAAACGTCTGCAGAGCGAGCGTCTGAATCAGAATATCACACAGGCGGCGCTGGCGAAAAAAGCCGGAATTTCCCGCCGTACACTCGTCGGTGCCGAACGCGGTGAACCCTTCACCATCGACACAATGCTCTCTATTCTCCGGGCATTGGATCGCCTGGCACAGATCGACCTGTTTCTTCCCGAGCCGGAAATCAGTCCGGTTCAGCTCTCAAAACTCAAAGGTAAAAAACGCCAGCGGGCCGGTGGCAAATTCACTTATCCAAAACCCCGCAACATACCATGGGTCTGGAATGAAGAATGAATCCGTCTGTTACTGCTGATATTATCCTTTGGGGAAACACCATCGGAGCGGTCTCATGGGATGCAGAGCGTGAGCTGGCTCTCTTCGAGTATGCTTCGGATTTTCTCGAAAGCGGAATTGAGCTGGCTCCGCTTACGATGCCGCTTCGCGCACAGGTCTACTCGTTTCCAGAACTGCCGCGCGAATCGTTTCACGGGCTGCCCGGCATGCTGGCCGACGCCCTGCCCGACCGCTTCGGAAACCTGCTGATCGATGAATGGCTGGTCCGCACCGGCCGCAAACAGGCGGATTTTACACCGGTTGAACGCCTTTGCTACATCGGGCGGCGAGGAATGGGTGCGCTCGAATTCCGCCCGGCGATCCGCGATCGGCAGAGCGGGTCGGTTCCCGTCAACGTCGCCGAACTGGTCGATCTGGCCAATACAGCTCTGGCTGAAAAAGAAATGCTCGCCACCCAGATCAACGGAAAAAGCGAAGACGATCTCGATGCCATGCGCGACATCCTGCGCGTCGGCACCTCCGCGGGCGGCGCGCGCGCAAAAGCCGTGATTGCCTGGAACGACAAAACCGGTGACGTCCGCTCCGGACAGGTCAAGGCGCCCCCCGGCTTTGGCTACTGGCTGATCAAATTCGACGGAGTTGCCGGGAATCGCGACAAGGAACTCAACGACCCACAGGGCTTCGGTAAAATCGAATATACCTATCATCGCATGGCGCTCGCCGCCGGAATTGAAATGAGCGAATGCCGCCTGTTCGAGGAAAACGGGCGCTGCCACTTCATGACCCGCCGGTTCGACCGCACGGCCGAGGGAAATAAAATCTTTATGCAATCACTCTGCGGCATTGCCCACATGGATTTCAATCAGGCCGGAGCTTACGGCTACGAGCAGGCGATGGATGTCGCCCTGCGCCTCGGCCTCGATGCGGAAGCACTTCGGCAGCTTTTTCGGCGCATGGTGTTCAACCTGATGGCCCGCAACCAGGACGACCACACCAAAAACATCGCGTTCCTAATGAACAAGAGCGGCGACTGGAGCCTCGCGCCCGCCTACGATATCACCTACTGCTACAACCCGAACGGCGCATGGACGCGCCGTCACCAGATGAGCGTCAACGGCAAACACGATCACTTTGAACGGGACGATTTCATGGCGGTCGCCAAACGGTTCAATCTTTTCAAAAAAGCTGGTGTCGATCAGGTGCTCGAAGAGACCGCCGACGCACTGCGCCGCTGGCCGGAATTTGCTGCCCAAACCGGCGTTCCCGAACAAACCGTTCGGCAAATCGCCGCGCATCACCGCCACATCGCCTGACGTTCCAAGGTTCGGAAAATTTCCAAATGCAGGCTCAGCCTTCTTCCAGGGTTTTGAAAAAGCGGCGGGTTTCGGCGACAACGACCGGGCTGAGGCCGATCAGACCGATCAGATTCGGAACGGCCATGAGTCCATTGGCGATATCGGCAAAGCTGAAAACCAGCTCCAGCTTCACAGCGGAGCCGAACACGATGGCGCCGACCCAGAACAGCCGATAGGTGCGGATGGCATTGTGCCGCGTAATGTACTGCACGCACTTTTCACCGTAGTAGGACCAGCCGAGAATGGTGGAGTAGGCAAAGAAAACGATACCGAAAGTGACAATATATTTCCCGATCGGTCCAAGACCGATCTCAAACGCCTGCTGCGTCATCGCCCCGGCAGCGATATCGGTATTCCAAACGCCGGTTACCAGCAAAACCAGTCCGGTCATGGTGCAAACGACGATGGTGTCGATAAAGGTTCCCGTCATGGAGACCAGCGCCTGCTCGGCCGGATAGCGAACCTGCGCCGCGGCGGCGGCGATCGGCGCCGAGCCGAGACCGGATTCATTCGAAAAGACGCCGCGTGCCACGCCCATCCGGACGGCGAGACTCACGGCGGCCCCGGCAAATCCGCCGGTTGCGGCGGCCGAATGGAATGCACACGAAAAAACCTGGGCCAGCGCGCCCGGAACAGCACCGGCGTATTTGAGGAGAATGACGATGCAGCCGAGCACATAGATTCCGGCCATAATCGGAACAATCCACGCGGCAACATGCCCAATCCGTTTAATGCCGCCAAGAATTACAACCGCCGTCAGCAAAGCAATCACGCAACCCACAGCGAGCTTCGGCACGCCGAAGGTTTCCTGAATGTTAAGCGACAGCGCATTGGCCTGCACCATGTTTCCGATTCCGAAAGCCGCGATCGCTCCAAACAGCGCAAACGCAAATCCGAGCCATTTCTGCTCCAGTCCCCGCTCGAGGTAATACATCGGTCCGCCGGAAACCTCGCCGTTTTTGTTCTGAACCCGGTATTTTACCGCGAGAATGGCTTCGGCATATTTGGTGGCCATACCAAAAAAAGCAGTAATCCACATCCAGAAGAGCGCTCCGGGACCGCCGATCGCGATTGCGGTCGCCACACCGATAATGTTGCCGGTTCCGATCGTGGCCGAAAGCGCCGTCATCAGAGCCTGAAAGCGGGTGATGTCGCCGACTTTCCGACCTTCCTGCGGCTTAGAAAAAACGGATTTGAGTGCAAAGGAAAGCTTACGAACCTGCAGGCCGCGCAGCAGAATCGTCAGAAAAATTCCGGTTCCCACCAGCAGAAAAAGCATTGGCGGACCCCATACAAATCCCGAAATCTTCCCTAAAACCGTCTGCAACTGCTCCATAAAATCTCCTTGGTATTCCGGTCAGAGTACGTTTCCAGCCCGGTTTTTCCAATGCTTGAAACCTGCCGGATTTCGGTTTCCAATGTTTGAAACTCTTCCGCATGCTCCTCGACTCAGCAGCCCCCGCCTCAGCATGCGGGATGATTGAAAAACCAGGAACCACAAAAAACAGATGATAATCTAACTTCCCTTTTCTCCCCGACACCGCTTTGATTGCGCGGTTTACAGGGAACAATCCAATGAATTACGTTTTACAGATTCTTTTTGTACTGGTGCTGATGGGGCTCGGCTTTATTGCACGCAAACGCAAAATGCTCAGCGCTGCAGGCACCAGCGAGATGGTCCGGGTGCTGATTGCAATTATATATCCCTGCCTGATTTTCTCATCGATCACCCGACTGAACGCCCAGTCCCTGGCGGACAACTGGATTATGCCGGTGATGGCTCTGGCCATTGCCGGAACCGGCCTGCTGCTCGGTCTGTTCGCACTGCGCTGGATGAACGTTTCCGACCCGCATCGCGCCAATGCGTTTCTGTTCCAGAATACCATCAACAACTATCTCTTCCTGCCGCTGCCGCTGGTTATGCTGCTGTGGGGAAACGAAGGGGTCGCCCTGCTGGTGTTCGCCTCGATTGGATTTGAACTGACGGTCTGGACGGTGGGCGTTTTTCTGTTTAATCGATCGAGCCGGTTGAGCGAGGGAATTCGAATGATGTTCGGACCTCCGCTCATTGCACTGATTTTTTCCATTATCTGGGTCTGTATCCGAGACCTCGCCCATCTGCAGCTGCCCGAATCGGGGCTGCTCGCGGATGCGGCCCGCCGGGTTTTAGATCTGCTTATTTTCGGAGCGGATACGATCGGCAAGGCCACGATTGCTGTGTCAATGCTCGCCTCAGGCAGCCGGATTGCAGCGTTGAACATGAAGGCCGCATTTGATCCGCACGTCTGGCTGCTCTCGACCCTGCGGCTGATCGTAACACCAACGCTCTTCATTCTGATCCTTCGGCTGATCCCGATGGAGCCGACGGCCTACGGAATCCTGTGCGTCGTTGCCGTAATGCCGGCAGCGGTGGCCAGCCTGATCTTCAGCGAACGCTTCGGCGGTGACTCGGATTTCATTGCCACCACTCTGCTCATCACTCATCTCGGCGCGGTCATCACAATTCCGCTGCTGCTTGCGTGGGCGCTGTAAATAGAAAAGGCGCCCGGCCAAGGGCGCCTTTCTTATGGAGCTTTTGAAAACTACTCTTCTGCAGGCTCAGATTCCTCTTCGTCATTTCCCCAGAATTTCCACCATTTGCGACTGTGTTCTTTGCGCATGGCTTTTCCTTTTTCTGAACCTTTATCGAGCTCCTTCTGAACCTGCTCGGTTTTTTTCTCGCTCTGCTTTTCGAGACCTTTGACTTTTTCCTTTTCTTCGGCCATTTCGCTGTCCGCTTGTTTTCTGGCCTTCTTCATTTTCTTCTCGGCATTTTTTTTCATTGGGGCGGCTTTCTCTCTGCCGAGTTCCGTATCAACACTATCCGGCGGTCCCTTGGCCTGTGTCACAGCACTGATGCCTGCGACAAAAGCAATCAATGCGATCAATTTTAATATACGACTCATCTTTCTGCCTCCTTTTCGGTTATGGCCGACACCTGATGCCCGCATTTCTTTCACGGCCTTTTCTGCGGGCTTCAGAAGCAGAATACCAATGAACATCCAATTTCGCACCCGAAAACCCTGATGTAAATCCAGGCTGAAACAATCCGCTGAAACAAAAAAAGGTTCATGCCCCATTTCCGGGGAAGGCTTGCCTGATTTTTAAGAAGAAGAACTCATCATCACGGTAGCCATAGGCCATTCGCTTGAGCACTTTGATCTTGTTGTTGATACCTTCGAGTAGGCTGGTGTGCAACGGCCAGCGGGCATGGGAGATGATTCCCTTGATGTATCCGGCAAGACGATTCGCGAACTTTATGAGAGGCTCGATGGAGCTTTGAACCGCCCGTTCGTACCACTGATCCCAGAACGATTGCGCCTGCCGGGTATCGCGAAAGCTCCAAAGCTCTTTCAGATCGGCCTTCATCACGTATACGGTGGCCAGATTCCGATTGGCTTCCAGTAATTCATCCAGACGTACCTGATCACTTGGCTTGGTAATGTTGTCTCGATTGCGCAACAGTAACCAGCGCGATCCTTTTACGACCCTGCGCGCGCGCTTGTCATCGCGTAGGCGGTTGGCTTCATCCACCCGTACCCGGTCGATAACCTCGCGTCCATACTTCGCGACAACATGGAACAGGTCATAGACGATATCTGCGTCCGGGCAGTGCTCCCAAACTTCCTGCTCATACGAGCTGTTCATGTCCATGGCGACGGCCTTGATCTGTTTGCAGCCGTCTTCGCCAAGCAACTTGAAGAATGGATGGATTGCTGCACGAGTACGGCCCCGACCGATCCAGAGCACCCTCTTGCAGGTCGGATCGACGATGACCGTGGCATAGCGATGTCCTTTCTGGATCGCAAACTCATCCATGGCCAACAGCTCGACTCCCGCGAGATTGATCGGCCCCAGTTCACGCTGCAGATAGCGCTTTTCAATATTTTTAACCGTCTTGCGGTTAATCCCATACTCAGCGGCAACATGCTTGTGTGTTGCGACTTTGCATAACCGAGCCACGGACTCTTCAAAGCGCCGGGTAAAGCGCGAATAAGGGTCCAGCCAAGTGAGCGCTTCCAGCTTGGGGCCACATGCGGGGCAAAGCATTCGCCGTCGTGTAATCATCAGCCATGTTGTCTTCCCGAAGACCGGAAGTTCACGTATCCACCGGATGGTTGAGTCATGGACCGTGTGAGATAGCGACCCGCAACCACTGCAACGGCCAGAGCCATTTTCTGCTGTCAACTCGATCCACACTTCGGACGGATCCCCTGGGGCCGGCCCCACTGTGCCGACACGGAACCCTTCCCATTCACCGAGAATTTTGAGTATCTTTTGAGCGGTCATAACGGAATCTCCTTTTGGTAGTTGTTTCTCGCAAAAGCAAGATACCAAAAATTCCGTTATGACTCCTCGTCCCCCGAAAATGGGTCATGAACCCAAAAAAAGCCCCGCTCGATCAGAACGGGGCACGGCAAAAGGTTCCGGATACTAAAACATGCGTCCGCCGCGGGCATTTCCGCGTATTCTCTGCTGCTTGGGAGCCGGCGGATTTTCCAGATAGAGGCTGTACCATTCATCACCCAGCCCGGCATTGGAAAAATGTTTGTCTTTGTTGTTCGACAGCATTTCCAGATTACGGGCGATCGTCTCATCGCCGGTGGCTTCTTTTCCTTTAATCAGAAGCTGCCGTGCTTTTTCGGACTCATCTTTTTTCATGTAGACCCATGACATTACCGCATAAAGCAAGGTGCCTTTGCCGCCACGGAACCACTTAACGTGGCGTTTAAAGGTCTTTTCGAGACCTGCCAGGTCATCCTGTTTGTATTGCCGGGCCATTTTCATAGCAACGGTCATGGGCTCCATCATAATCGGCCCTTTCAACAATCCTTTAGCGGCAAGGATCTGGTCCACCGCTTCAAATTCTTTCAGCTGATAGAGGAACTGCATGCGCATGGTGGCAATTTGCCGCCCCATCAGCAGGCTCCATTTTTTAAACGGCTCAAAACGATCGATAAACGCAAGCGCGTCAGTAATCAATACTTTCTGGTCCGCCTCCAGCTGCCGCTGGATCTGCTTGATGTTTCCTCCAGGCCGGGTCTGGAACTGCTGGACTTTCCGGTTTATTTTCTTCTGCCCGAGCGCGAGCTGTTCCTGGAGCGCACTCTGAACCTTGCCGATTCTTTTGCGGGTAATCAGACCGATTAAAACCTGCGGAACAAAAAAACCGGCAATACCGGCAGCAATCGTCTCTCCCGTGCTGAGATTTGAAACCACGCAGGCCACGACAGCGGCAACCATAATCATCACAGAAATAAGTATTGTAACCATTCTTTGTGCATCCTCTTTTTAAATTCTGTTTTTTTGAAAACCATACCGAAAACATATGGTTTGCTGGGAAAGAAAGTACCGTAAAACAAACCTGGAGAAAAGTCACCCTATGAGAAGCCGTACTTTTAGTCATGCCTCCGGACAGCTCAGCTCAACGTTTCCAGTGTCCGGAAAACGATCCCGCCGGCCCCCATTCTATTTTCCAGCCCCTGGAATTCCGTTTTTGCCCTGTCCTCAAAAAAATGTAATTTTGCTGCACGAAAACCCGTCCAGTGTGCGTTCTGTGAAAAACCCACGGAGCTTAACCATGAAAAAATGCTGTGTCCCCCTTCTTATCGTTCTCTCAACCTTATCCACCTTTGCGCAACGCCCGGAGCGAACCTCTGAAAACACCCCGAAACTGGCGGAACTGCTTGAAATGCGTCCACAGCTCGATCAAAACCGCGACGGCATTCTCACCATGAAAGAAGCGTTCGAAGGACGCGACCGGAAAAAACGACCGGCACAACCCAATCAGATTGCCCCTACATTTGCCGATGTTTCTTACGGGAATCATCCTTCAATGAAGCTCGATTTCTGGAAGGCGGACTCGGGCAGACCGTCCGCACTGGTTGTATGGATTCACGGCGGCGGGTTCCGGTCCGGAGACAAAGCTCCTGCCAATTCCGTGCTGTTAAAGGCATTTCTTGATGCCGGCGTTTCCTTCGCCTCCATCAATTACCGCTTAAGCGACATCGGGCCCTACCCGATGCAAATGAACGACAGCGCCCGCGCCATTCAGTTCCTGCGCTCCAAAGCCGGCGAGTGGAATATTGATCCGGACCGCATCGCCGCAGGCGGCGGTTCCGCGGGCTCCGGCATTTCCCAATGGCTGGCCTTTCATGATGACCTGGCCGATCCAGAGAGCAGCGACCCGATTGAGCATTTTTCAACCCGGCTGCGCTGTGCGCTGGCGCTCAACATGCAGTCCACCTACGACCCGCGGATCATCAAAGAAATCATTCCCGGTGCGGCCTATAAAAACAACGCCCTGCCCGCCTTTTATGGCCTATCCGATGATTGGAATCTGAGCACTGCCGAAATTGATGCCGATCTGGACGCACTCTTCAAAGACGCCTCACCAATCACCCATCTGACCAAGGACGATCCACCGGTTTTCGTTTTTCATACCGAGCGCACCCGCACCGACGGCAATATCCATCATCCAAACTTTGGAACCCATCTGGAAAACGCCATGCAAAAGCTGGGGATTGAATGCGTGCGTCGAACCGACGCCGACTACAGCAGTCCCAATGCACAGTATGACGAAATGATCGAATTTACCCTGAAGCATCTCGGCGTATCCGCCGAGTGATCCGCGGAGTTAATCCATCCAGAGTGTGGCGGTGTAGCATTTCACTTCCATCATCTCGCCGTCTTCGTCCTTGTAATTGTGCGTACCGGCCAGCCAAACCTCGCCGCTGACAGAGGCGCCTTCGTTACTGGGAAACTCAGAGCCGATCCCCTTCAGATACACCGTTTCGTCGTTGTCCGGACAGGACAGCAGGGCTCCCCCGTCTTCTTTTCGGATCACTGTGCCAGTCAGCATTTCGCTGTTGAGAAATACGGCGCACCGCTCATCAAACGCCGTTTTGGCCTCCATCCACGCTTTTTTCTCCGACTTTCCCTCGTCCAAAGCGTTACAGAATTTATATTGAAGATATCCCAGCGACTGCGAATCTTTCACAATGCCGGTTCCCTGGCACACCGGGCAGGGCCGCCCGCCATCCAGCGACCCTTTTCCCTCACAATATGAACAGGGAACCTTCAAATGGTCCGGGTCCACAGCTTTCGCCAGACTGGGATCTGTTTTTTTGAGTTGCCCATAATATTCGTCAACCACAGCCTCATCTCCCTGAGCCAGGCCGTAAATCAGGTTGAGAATGTTATCGGCCGTACTCCCGTTGTATTCGATTCCAAAAAAGTTCAGCGCCGGTGCTGATGCCGCGGAAAAGAACAGCAAACTGATCAGGATCATCTTCTTCATTTATACGCGTTCCATATTTTCTTTTCTGACGAAAAAACGCGGATATTTTAGCAAAACCGGACTGCAAGGACAGCATAAGAGACTGAAATTTTATCGCCCTCCAGAAGCGATCATTCGCATATACGGGCTGTCATACAAATGTACCCGCCCTCATTGTTTCCAGTCGTCATTTCGGTTCTGACACACAACTCATCTTTTGCGCCCCCGTTTTTAAGGGATCATCCATTATCAGCCAACTCGCAGCACAAAGAGAACCGGCGTTTAAGATTTTCTCTGCCTGCCTCCCGTGATTTAATCCGCGCCCTATGGATTTTGAAAAGGAACTCAACGAAGAACAGTACGCCGCAGTGACCGCTCCGGACGGGCCGTCGCTCGTCATCGCCGCCGCCGGAACCGGCAAAACCCGCACGCTGGTCTATCGCCTCGCGTGGCTGGTCAAAAAACACAATATTGACCCACGCAATATGCTGCTGCTCACGTTTACCAACAAGGCCGCACGCGAAATGCTCGACCGGGCGGAAACGCTGATCAAACGTCCTTTCAAAAGCAGTCACAGCGGAACCTTCCACAGCTTTGCCAACCGGATTCTCCGCTCGCACGCTTCTTCGGTTGGCTTCGGTTGTGACTTCACCATTCTCGACAGCGACGACTCCAAAAAACTGCTGCGCTCCTGTGCGGACGACCTGAAAATGGACAAAAAGCATTTTCCAAAGCCGCAGGTACTGCAGAGTATTTTCGGGGTGATCAGCGGGCAAATGGGCGATCTGGCAGACGGGCTCTACGAACGTTTTGAACATTCCGACGTTGATGTCGAAGATGTCATCGCGGTTCACGACCTCTACCAGAAACGCAAAAAAGAGCAGAACGCGATGGATTTCGACGATCTGCTCATCTACGCCCTGCAGCTGCTCGAAAAAAACGAGCGGATCCTGCGGTTCTATCAGGATGAGTTTCAATACATCCTTGTCGATGAGTATCAGGACACCAACGCCATTCAGGCGCGCATGGTCAGCCTGCTGGCCAAAGTTCACAAAAACATCATGGTGGTCGGCGACGACTTCCAGAGCATTTATTCATGGCGCGGCGCGGACTTCCGCAACTTCCTCGACTTCGAACGCCACTACCCCGGCGCGCGCACCTTCAAACTGCAGATCAACTACCGCTCCACGCCCGAAATTCTCGAAGTGGCCAACGCCGCCATCGCCCACAATCCAGACCAGTTCCAGAAGGAGCTCAAGGCCGTCCGGCCGGAAGGCGCGTACCCCATATCTGCCCAGCTGCGCGATGGCGGCGCACAGGCGCGCTACATCATCGAACAGGCGCAGCAGCTGAACCGGCAGGGCGTTGCCTACTCCGACATGTGCGTACTCTACCGCTCCCACTTCCATGCCATGGAACTGCAGATGGAACTGGCGCGTGCATCCATGCCGTACGTCGTCACCTCCGGCGTACGCTTTTTCGAACAGGCGCATATCAAAGACGTCTGCACCGTCCTGCGCATTCTCGTGAACCCCGGCGACGAAATGGCGTTCACCCGCCTGATCGAACTTTTTCCAAAGGTTGGAAAAAAGACCTCACTCAAAATTTTCCGCAAGCTTGGCGGTCGCGTGAACCTGCAGACCAAAGAGATGTGCATAAAAGTCGAGGAAGCGCTGCCGGCCGCCGCGCGCGAGGAGTGGAAAAAAATCGAACCGGTCTTTCTCGCCTATCGCGAAGAGAACCTCGATGCCGACCCCGGCGAAATCATCTACCGCTTCAACAAAGCGTTCTACAACGAGTACATGGTCGAAAACTTCGACAACTCCAAATATCGCGCGGAAGACATCGACGGAATGATCGATTTCACCACCAAGTTTGAAACCACCGAAGCGTTCCTCAGCGAAATTGCCCTGCTGTCCAACCTCGATGCCGAGCCCGGAGCTCCGGCAGAAGCCGAGCCGGCCGACGCCTTCCGCCTCAGCACCATTCATCAGGCTAAAGGGCTGGAGTTTAAAGTCGTCTTTGTACTGTTCCTCTGCGAAAGCATGTTCCCAAGCACCAAAGCCGTTGAGGAAACCGGCGACTCCGAAGAGCGGCGGCTGTTTTACGTCGCCGTCACCCGCGCCGAAGACCGGCTCTACCTCTGCTCGCCCGAAGTGCGCCGCCAGCGCGACGGCGGCATCATCTTCCTTGAACCCTCCCGCTTCCTTCGCGAAATCCCGCCGCATATGATGCAAAAAGACCACGGGTTCTTTTGAGAGCTAACCGCAAAAGAACGCATGTAGCAATTGCGGCGGAAGCAATCTCTGCCTATGCCAAGGTATGATATTCGGCATCGGCCTTGAGCTTCTGTTCTGGATCTATATGGGAATCCTAGAAAGTGCGTCGAAAGAAAAAGAAGAGCAGCGCTCCGCGAGCGAGCGATAAAAGGTTCCAGTATTAAGTCTCGCAACTCCGTTTGAAATATCCTGCCGCGTCTTGCAAAAGGATCGCAAATTCTTCTAAGCTCCATTAAAGGAGTTGCTTATGCTGGCAAAGGTGTTTTCGGGAGCGGTGTACGGCGTGGATGCGTACACGGTGGAGATCGAGGTCAACAGCGGCCACGGCGAACCGAAAACGCTGATCGTTGGACTTCCAGATGCAGCGGTAAAAGAGAGCGAGCACCGAGTCAACACCGCCCTGCTCAACTCCGGATTCATGCCGCCCAAGGGGCGGGTGACGATCAATCTGGCCCCGGCGAGCATTAAGAAGGAAGGTCCCAGTTTTGACCTGCCGATTGCGCTCGGCATGCTGGCAGCCGAAAGCGATATCCTGCCCGATCTGCTGAGTCGCGCGTGCATCCTCGGCGAGCTGGCGCTTTCAGGCGAAGTGCGCAAAGTGCGCGGCATCCTGCCGATTACGCTGGCGGCGCGCGATGCGGGCCGCAAGGCGATTATCGTTCCGGCGGAAAACGCTGAAGAGGCGGGGGTCGTAGACGGCATCAAAGTGTTTGCGGTGAAAAACCTGCGCGAAGCGGCCGATTTTCTAAACCTGGATCTGAAACTCAATCCGCATGAGGTCGATCTGAGCGAAACCTTCCGTGAACACAACCGTTATCTGGCCGACTTCGAGGATGTGAAAGGACAGGAATACGCCAAGCGCGCCATCGAGGTGGCGGTGGCTGGAAGCCATAATATTCTGATGATTGGGAGTCCAGGTACCGGAAAAACCATGCTGGCCAAGCGGGTTCCGTCCATCCTGCCGCCGATGACTCTTGAGGAAGCGCTGGAAACCACCAAGATTCACAGTATTGCAGGAAAACTCGGGTCGCACGAGTCGCTGATCGCCACACGACCGTTCCATGCGCCGCACCATACAGTATCGGACGCCGGACTGCTCGGCGGCGGAACGCATCCGGTGCCCGGCGCGGTGAGTCTGGCGCACAACGGCGTGCTGTTTCTCGACGAGCTGCCGGAGTTTAACCGCAACGTGCTCGAAGTCCTGCGCCAGCCGCTCGAGGACGGCGAGGTGACGATTGCGCGCGCCGCGGCGAGCGTCACCTTTCCCTGCCGTTTTATGCTGGTGGCGGCGATGAATCCGACGCCGGACGGATATTTTCCGGATGATCCGCGCTCCACGTCGACGCCGCGCCAGATTCAGGCCTATCAGAACAAGATTTCCGGTCCGCTGCTCGACCGAATCGATATTCACATTGAAGTGCCCGCCGTCGACTACCAGAAACTGGCCGGACTCGAAAAAGGCGAGCGGTCCGGAAGCATTCGCGAACGGATTATTGCCGCACGCAGAATCCAGCAGGCGCGCTATGCCGATGATCCGCACATCCATTGCAATGCAGACATGCAGCCGAAGCATTCGCGCAAATACTGCCGAATAGAAGAGGATGCCTCGCACCTGCTGAAAACCGCCGTCGCCCAGATGAACTTCAGCGCCCGCGCCTATGACCGTATCCTGAAGGTCGCCCGCACGATCGCCGACCTCTCCGGCACAGACGCCATCGGCACCGCACATATTGCCGAAGCGATCCAATACCGAACGCTCGACCGGACGGCCCAATAAATTTTAGAAATAGATACAATAAATTGAAGTCGTCCGGCGTTTGATGGTGTTTGTATCCAGCCTGTTTGAAATCCCGTGGAGACATCGGTTATGAAAATCATCTATCTGACGGCAACCCTTGCAATATGCGGGCAGCTTGCCGCCCAGACCAACGGCGTTCTGACATGGGACCAATGCCTTAAGGAAACCAAAACCTACAGCCCGAACATGATTTCCGCCAAGGCCGCCGTGCGGGAACTGCAGCATAATGTGGTTGCCGCAACCGCCGGGTTTCTGCCTCAGATTAACGCCTCTGCAAAACACACCAAATCCGGCAGCAGGGCCGATGATTCCGCATCAAAAGAACAGGACAGCACCTCGGCCGGATTGAGTCTGTCGCAGTCGCTTTACTCCGGCGGTGCCAACACGGCCAGACGAGAACAGGCCCTGATCAGGCTGAATATCGGGAAGGAACAGTACCGGGCAACTCTTTCCGATATTGAGCAGCAGGCCCGGCTGGCCTATATCGATGTTCTATATGCTCAGGAGCTGATTGATCTGACCCGAAAAATTACCGATCGTCGCGCCAACAACGTGCGACTGATCCAGCTGCGCTTTGACGGCGGACGGGAAAACGCCGGATCGCTGGCACGCAGCAAGGCCCAGCTGAAAGAGGCGGAGTTTGAAGAGCGGGAAGCCCACCGATCTCTGGATTACGCCCTGAAAAACCTTTCGGCAGCCATTGGCCGGATTGAGCCGATCGCCGGAGTCGCCGGTGCATTGTCTTTTACCAGTCCGGATCCGCTTGCCAACCTGCAGGTGCTGACCCGGCAAACGCCGAATTATCTCATTGCCGAAAAACAGGTGGAGTCAGCCCGGCAGGGACTGACTGTGACGCGCAGCGAACGCTTCCCCTCAATCAAATTAAGCGCGTCCACCGGACTTGCCGGAGAACAGGACCTGCGGGATGAAAGCTGGAGTATGGGTGTGAGCGCATCGATTCCGCTGTTCACCGGACGTCGGCTGACCAGCGAAGTCCTGGCTGCCAACGAGCAGGTGATTCAGACGGAAATGGATCTGATCGACACCGGCAATTCCATCATGGCCTCGTTACAGGGCACCTGGAACAATTACACCGATGCCGTGGAATACGCCGAGGTGCAGAAAACCCTGCTGGATGCAGAAGTTCTCCGTGCCGAGATTTCAACGGCCAAGTACAAACAGGGCCTGCTGGATTATGAAGACTGGGACATAATCGAAAGCAACCTGATTTCCCAAAACAAACTGCATCTGCAGCGGCAGCGGGCCGCTGCCGTACAGGAGGCGAACTGGCGTAATGCACTGGGACAAAGCGTCTGGGCAACCACCGAGGAAAGTAACTGATATGAAAAAGACAATATTCTGGTTTATCGTTCTGCTGATTCTGGCCGGAGGCGGCTATTACCGGCACAAAAGCCTCACTCAGCAAGCCGTAAGCGGGCCTGCATACGACACCGCCACGGTCGAGCGCCGCGACCTGCGAACGACCGTGGAATCCACCGGCGAGGTGGAGCCGCGCAACCGGCTGAAAGTGATCTCCCCGATTGCCGGACGACTCGAAAAACTGCTGGTTGATGAAGGCGATTCCGTTGAAAAAGGACAGATTCTCGGATGGGTGAGCTCGACCGAACGCGCCACCCTGCTCGATGCCGCGCTCGCAAAAAGCCAGAAAGAACTGGAATACTGGCAGGAGCTGTATAACCCCACACCGCTGATTTCCCCGCTGGGAGGAACCATTATCGCCCGGGATTTTGAGCCCGGGCAGACAATCAGCTCCAGCGATTCCATCGTTGTGATTGCCGACGACCTGATTGTGGTCGCCAATCTGGATGAAACCGATATCGGCCAGATCCAGGTCGGCCAGACGGTGGAAGTGACTCTGGAAGCCTACCCCGAAAAAACATTCCCATGCGTCGTGGAAAAGATTGCTTACAACGCCAAAACGATCAGCAACGTGACCATGTATGAGGTGGATGTGCGCCCGGTGAATCTGCCTTCTTTTGCCCGCAGCGGCATGACGGCCAATCTGGAGGTCATTATTGAAGAACGCAAAAACGCCCTGACGCTGCCCGCATCTGCCATTCAGCAGAAGGCTGTACAGAGTTCCGCTCCTGCTGCCTCCGGAGAGAGCGGCGGTGGAAACCTCCGGGAACACTTGCAAAGCATGAACCCGGACGAACGCAAGGCCGCCATCGTAAAGCGGATGCGTGAGCGCGGACTTTCGGATACGGAAATTCAGGAACGTCTCCAGCGTTTTGCCGGCGGCGGTCCGGGCGAAGGATCGGGAGCGATGCGCCCCGGCGGAACAAAGGCGCCCACCCACAGAGCCCCGGCAGTTGCTGAGCAGTCGTATGTACTGACCGGCAGCATGGTCAGTCCGACAGAGACTGCAGTTGAAACTGGGGTCTCGGACGGCACTTACATCGAAATCACCAAAGGACTGAAAGAAGGCGACCGCGTACTGATTCCGAAGATCAGCCTCGGATCGGGCAAAACCAACGGCGGAAGTTTGTTCATGCCCAGACCGCGCAGCGGAGGATCGCGTAGATGATTACGATCAGAAATCTTCGCAAAACCTATCAAATGGGCAAAGTGGAAGTCCGCGCGCTCGACGGGATTTCCCTTTCGGTCAAACAGGGTGAATACGTCGCCATTACGGGCGCGTCCGGGTCCGGAAAATCAACCCTGATGCATATTCTGGGCCTGCTTGATGTCCCGGATGATGGAACCTTTGAGATCGACGGAACGGACGTCACAAAATTTTCAGAAAATGAACTGGCCGCATTCCGAAACCGGGTGATGGGATTTGTTTTCCAGCAGTTCAACCTGCTGAAACGAACGAGCGCTCTGGAAAATGCGGCCTTGCCGCTGATTTATGCCCGCAACGGCCGGCGCCAGGATGTCGCGCGGGAAAAGCTGGAGCTGGTCGGGCTGGGCAACCGGATGTCGCACCACACCAACGAGCTCTCCGGCGGACAGCAGCAGCGCGTGGCCATTGCCCGGGCTCTGGTGAATCATCCTTCCATTATTTTTGCCGACGAGCCGACCGGAAACCTCGACTCCAAAAGTGCGAAGGAAATTATGCAGGTAATGAGCGAGCTGCACGCACAGGGGCTCACGATCATTCTGGTAACTCACGACTCGGATGTGGCGAATCACGCTCAGCGCATTATTGAAATCAGGGATGGGAAAATCCTGTCAGACACACCGAATCCTGATGCACCGAAGGTGCCGGAAAATGTTCCGTCCAAGAATTCTTCCAAGGTTCGGAAAACATCCGTTTTTCAATCGCTGCGCGAAGGTGAAGTCTTGTTGAGGCAGTCGCTCCGATCCCTGCTGTCCAACAAGGTGCGGACCGCGCTTTCCGCTCTGGGAATTATGATCGGAGTAGCGGCGGTTATTGCGGTGGTGGCTCTGGCAACCGGCGCCAAAAAGTCGATTGAAGATCAGCTTTCGCAGCTGGGAACCAACCTGCTGATGCTGATGCCGGAACGACGCATGTCCGGCGGAGTCCGGCAGGCGTCGGGAAGCGTGTCGCGACTGGAAGAGGAAGATACCAAGGCCATTCGCGAGCAGGTGCCGCATGTCAGCTATGCCAGCTCCACGGTCAGCGGCAATGCGCAGCTGAAGGCCGGCAACAAAAACTGGAACTGCCGCGTGGAAGGAGTGGATCCGGAATACGAGATTATGCGTTCCAACCAGCCGCAGCTCGGCCGGTTTTTCACGGAAGCGGAAATGCGTAACCGGTCCCGGGTCTGCGTGCTTGGGCTGACTCCTGTGAAAGAACTGTTTGGTGGAGCCAACCCGGTTGGGCAACAGGTTAAAATCAACCGTCAGACGTTTACAGTGATCGGTGTGCTTCCGGAAAAAGGAAGCAGCGGCTTCCGGGACTATGACGACACAGCCATTATTCCGTCCACGACCGCCATGCGCCGCCTGTTTGGTAAAACATATGTCGACCGGATTGAAATCCAGGTCGATGAATCGGACAATCTGGAACAGGCACAGAAGGACATCCTTGCGCTGATGGCCCATCGCCACCGGACCGGCACCCGCGAAAATCCGTTTGATATTCGCGACATGACCGAAATTCAGGAAACCGTTTCTTCCACGGGGGACGTTTTGTCGATTCTTCTCTCTGGAATTGCCTCCATCGCACTGGTGGTTGGAGGGATCGGCATTATGAATATAATGCTGGTATCGGTCACCGAGCGAACCCGGGAAATCGGCCTGCGCAAAGCGCTCGGCGCACGCGGGCAGGATATTATGATGCAGTTTCTGATCGAAGCGCTGATTATCAGCTTCTTCGGCGGATTCCTCGGCGTTCTTCTCGGTGTCGCTGCCAGTCTGATTACGGAAAAAACCAGTGGACTGGAAGTGCTGATTACCCAGAACTCCATCATCCTCGCATTTGTGTTTTCCGCAGTCATCGGCATTGTTTTCGGCATCTGGCCGGCCCGCAAAGCCGCCCGGCTCAACCCGATTGAAGCCTTGCGATATGAATAGCCGGGACAAGCCCGAAGCTCGCTCTGGAAGAAGAAATATGCAATAAATGCTGCATGCTTCTGGAAACATTCATCGGAATTGTCATGGCCATGCTGGCCATGTGCCTGTTCAACCTCTCGCCCCTGCTCCAGAAATCCGCACTGAATGAAATTCCAAAACTGTCATTTCACAACTGGTGGACCTCTTTTAAGCAGTTGATTGCCAACCGCCGATGGGTCTGGGGATTTGTTGTCGGCTGTATCGGACTGATCCCCTATTTTATTGCGCTGGACCTGGTCGGCGTGGCCGTCGTGCAGCCGCTTTACGGGTTTGGATTCATTGTTCTGGTGTTTGTATCGCACCGCATGCTTCATGAACAGCTGCATTCCGGAGCATGGATCGGCATTGCCCTGCTGATTCTCATGCCCGTGCTGATCGCTTTCGGTGATGTCTCAAATGTCCAGGTCGGCATTACCGAGCGCTCGACGCTGCTCAGCCTGCTGCTGTTCACGCTGGCCGTCGCCGCCCTGACTCTGCTGCTGTTCACTCAGGTTTCAAAACATCCTACGGCATGGGGATTCATCTCCGGAGCATTGTACGGGCTGGCAGCGGTTTTTATGCAAAGTGCGATTTCTTTTTTTGCACTGTTGAGACTCTGGGGATGGAACCGGCACCTGGCCCTGAGCATTGCTGCGGTTCTGCTCGCTGCCCCGATTAATATTTTCGGAGATTATTGCCTGCAGATCGGACTGCAACGCCGTAACGCCTCGCGATTTATGCCGATTTCCCAAACAGTCAACAACACCGTTGCGGTTCTCGGCGGCATTCTGGTGTTCCGCCAGCAAGTCGGTCACTGGGGATTCTATCTCGGTGCACTGGGGCTCGGCGCAGCCGGACTGTTTTTACTCTCTGTTTTTGAACACGCCGGAGACAGGCCGAAGTTCAAATCCGGTTAATCGTTTTTGATCTTCTCTTTGATCGAATTGATCTTTTTCTTCATTTCGTCCCGTTTGCGCGGGCGGAGAATCCGAATGGCCTCACCGGTGTTATATTCGTCGACCAGCTTCTGAATAATTGTCGACGCGGCATTCGGGTAGCCCAGTGCGGCGGCACGGCGCCTCATCTTGGCCATGCGCTCCGGATTTTTCAGCAGCATATCGATCTTATAGGCCATCGTGGCAAGGTTATTGCATTTGACCGCAGCTCCGTTTTCAAGAAGGAAATCGCTGTTGCGCTCCTCCTGGCCGGGAATGGGCTGATAAATCACCATTGGCAATCCGCAGCTCAGAGCTTCGACCGTGGTCAGTCCGCCCGGTTTTCCGATGTACAGATCCGACAGCTTCATCCAGTCGTGCATTTCGTTGGTATAGCCGAGGACACGAATGCTGAACCGCTGGCCAGGCGTAGAACAGGAGCACTGAGCACAAGCTGCCGGGCAGCCCTCCACCTGACTGAGGATCGTTTGTCGCAGCTTTTCATTTTTTCCGCAAATTACCACCACCTGTATGGAACTGGTTACCGTATTGAGCACTTCGACAATTCGCTCAGCCGAACTGACCCCGAGAGCTCCGGCGGAAACGAGCAACAGGGGCAGATCCCGGCGAATTCCGTATTGTCTACGCAGTTCATCGCGGTCACGCTGTTCGGCGAAAACCGGATCAATCGGAATCCCGGAAAGTGTCACCGCCTCCGGCGGGTAGCCGATGGCCTGGAGCTGCATTTTGGACTCTTCATTTCCGACAAAATAGTGGTGAACAACCCGAGAGAGCCACATGGCGTGCGCGTGGTAATCCGTGATGGTCAGAGCCAGATGGGTTTCGATTTTTTCCCGTTTCATCAGGTGCGACAGAATTTCCGCCGGCAGGAAATGGGTGCAGATGGTGATGTCCGGCTTGAAATTTTTGATCTTCCGAACCAACGGGCCGGTGTTCATCCGGTCGAGCATCAGCCTCATTTTTTCTGTTTTCCACGGCTCATCCTGTGAGTTATAGAACCATCCCAGCACAACCGGGGCGCTTTTTACCAGATCAATGTAAAACTGGCCGTAAAACCGGCGGAACACCTTGTTGGTGTGCTGCAGGGCGTCCACGTGCATCACCTCGCCGACCTCCGGATGCGTGCGAGCTGTTTTTTCCAAAGCTTCGGCGGCCCTCAGGTGCCCAGTTCCGGCGCTGACAGAAAGGATCAGAACCCTGTATTGACCGTTCATATGATTTCCCGATGAACCAGTTCGTGAAGCAGACGATCCGCTTCAGCATGAGCGGTGTTAATAAACTCCCTGAAATCATCGGCATTTTTACCTGTCGGGTCCGGTACATCGAGTTTTTCGGGTTCCTCATCGCCCTGCCAACCGTATTCCATCAGACGAAACACCTTTTCTTCTGCCTCTGGAAATTTTTTTAACATCTGATCTTTGTGAACCTGTTCCATCACCAGAATCAGGTCGGCCGCCTTCACCGTTTTGGCTGTCAGAGGGCTTGCGGTATGTTCGCGCAGGCTGAATCCGTTCTTATGGGCAAT
Source organism: Tichowtungia aerotolerans (assembly GCF_009905215.1). GTDB lineage: Bacteria > Verrucomicrobiota > Kiritimatiellia > Kiritimatiellales > Tichowtungiaceae > Tichowtungia > Tichowtungia aerotolerans. The sequence goes on from NZ_CP047593.1 coordinate 1,348,934, forward strand.
CAAAGCAACCACATCATTCACCCGGCCGCCGGAAACCGCCCGGGTTCCGGCAGAAGAAATCTTCAGCTTTTTCAGGGCTTCGGGCCGGTATTTCTTGAGATAATTCCGCAGATATCCTTCAAAATAGGCGCTTCGTGTGCGATTAGCGGTACAAACAACCAGCAAATGGAATTTTTTACGGAAACAAAACATAAGCGAAGTTTATACTGCTGCAATGCCTTCAAGTCACAAAGAAATCATTTAAAAACACATCACTAATGGACACAAAAAGAAAATAACCAGCCGCCTAAGAATCTCGTTCTATATTGTTATTTTTCTGTTCAGTCCTGGAAGCGGGTGGATATCATTAAATTTCAGCGGCTAAATAAAGCGAAAACCGCATAGTTTGGCCACGCAGATATACTGTACCTCTGACGCAAAAAATCTGTTTCCTGCATTTTACGAAAGGAACATTATTTTCCGGCGGTGAAGTTGAAGAACGCCGACCCGATAATTCCCGAACTGTACTTTCCAATGTTTGTAAATCCTTATAGTCTATCCCGGAATTTGAGGAGATTTAAATGGAACCGTTGAAGAAAACAGAACAGCTCATTGAAACAGGATTCTTTTCCGACAGGGATTTCAACTGTGCAGAAAGCGTTCTGGCGGCAGCAAACAAAACCTATGGCTGGGAACTGCCGCATGATGCGCTGAAGCTGGCATCCGGGTTCGGCGGAGGAGTCGGCGGACAGGAACTGCTGTGCGGCGCACTGAGCGGCGGCGTAATGGCATTGGGCAAACTGTTCGTTCAGGACCGGGCGCATGAATCGAATCTGATCAAAACCATTATTCAGGAATATTTCGACCTGTTTGAAAAAGAAATGGGATCCAACGAATGCGCTCCGCTCAAGGAAATGCACCGGACAGAATCTGAGGGCTGCCTGCAGGTAATTCAGGCCAGTACCCGCTGTCTCGACCGGATTGTTGAGAAATATCAGGCCCAATTGAACGGTTCATAGACTGCGATTATGCTTCACGAAGTCTTTCTGAACGCTAGAATGAATTCCTGTCTTTAACTAGGAGGGAGTTCTGATGGATTCATACATTCCGCTGCGTGAAGATATTTTCTGGGTCGGAGCCAACGATCGTTATACCTCTCTGTTCGAAGGACTGTGGCCGCTGCCGCACGGCGTCTGCTACAACTCCTACGTGATTCTGGACGAGAAAACCGCATTAATGGATACTGTGAAAGTTCAGAGTGAGCAGGACTTTCTGGGTAAAGTAAAGGGACTGATTAAAGACGGTCGGAAACTCGACTACCTGATTGTCAACCATATGGAGCCGGACCACTCGGGAGCCATCCAGGCCCTGCTCTCCCTCTGGCCGGAACTGATCATCATCGGAAACGAAAAAACCGCCCGTTTCCTGGAAAGCTTCTACGGCATCACGAACAACGTCCAGGTGATTAAAGGCGGCGACACGCTGTCTCTCGGGAAACACGTCCTGCAGTTCCACCTGATCCCGATGGTGCACTGGCCGGAAACCATGGTCACCTATGACACAACCGATAAAATTCTTTTCTCGGCCGATGCTTTCGGCGGCTTTGGCGCCATGACCGGCGGCATTTTTGACGACGAGCTGGATCTCGATTTCTACGAAGATGAAATCCTCCGCTACTTTTCCAACATCGTCGGGAAATATTCAATGATGGTGCAAAAAGCCATCGCCAAACTCGGCGGACTGGATATTCAGATGATTGCGCCGACTCACGGACCGATCTGGCGCACGAACCCCGGCCACATTATTGAAAAATATGACCGCTGGAGCCGCCATGAAGCCGAAAGAGGAGTCGCCTTAATTTATGGGTCCATGTATGGAAACACAGAAAAAATGATGGAAGCCGTCGCGCGCGGTCTGTCCGAAGAAGATGTATCCCGAGTACGAATCCATAATGTTTCGACCACGCACCTCTCCTTCCTGATCCGTGATGCGTGGCGCTATAAGGGGTTGATCCTCGGCGGGCCGACCTATGACACCGGCCTGTTCCCGCCGATGCAGTTCCTGATCGATATGCTACAGCGTAAAATGCTCAGGAACCGTACACTGGGACTGTTCGGCTCCTTCACGTGGTCCGGCGGCGGCGTCAACTCGCTGGTGAAATTTGCGGAAGAAGGCAGTTGGAACCTGATCGAACCGGTGGTTGAATGCCGCTCCTGCCCGACTGCGATCGATATCAATCAGTGCGTGGAACTGGGCCGGAACATTGCAAAGGCAATCAAAGCATAATTCCAGAGTTTGAAAAATATATGCAATCTTTCAGTTTAATGAATCCGGTTTTGCAGGCGTTGCTGGCGACTCTTTTCACATGGGGAGTCACCGCACTCGGCGCCGCGCCTGTTTTCTTTGCCAAATCGATCAACCAGAAGCTGATGGACGGCCTGCTCGGCATGGCCGCCGGCGTCATGATTGCCGCCAGCTACTGGTCTTTGCTCGCTCCGGCAATTGAAATGTCGCACGGAAGCTGGATCCCGGCGACCACAGGATTTATCGGCGGGGGTGCATTTCTCTATGTGCTGGATAAAATCCTGCCGCATCTGCATCCCGGAATGGCAATGAAAGATGCGGAAGGAATCCATACCGGCTGGCAGCGCAGCGTGCTCCTCGTGCTGGCCATCACCCTGCACAATATTCCGGAAGGCCTGGCGGTCGGCGTCGCATTCGGGGCCGTGGCCGCCAACATCAACGGAGCCTCTCTGGGCGGAGCCATCGCCCTGGCGGTCGGAATCGGAATCCAGAATTTTCCGGAAGGAACCGCCGTCGCCATGCCGCTGCGCCGTGAAGGACTCAGCCGGTTCAAAAGCTTTTGGTACGGTCAGCTCTCCGGAGCTGTGGAGCCCATGGCCGGGGTGCTGGGAGCCTGGGCGGTGATTACCATGCGCCCGATTCTCCCCTATGCGCTCGCGTTTGCGGCCGGAGCCATGATTTTTGTGTGTGTCGAAGAGCTCATTCCGGAAGCGCAGCGCAAAGGAAATACAGACTTCGCAACACTGGGCGCCATTTTCGGATTCGCTATTATGATGACGCTCGACGTCGCCCTGGGCTGACTCCCGAAACCAGAACGACCAATATGCACCTCGGCCAAATCACCATTAAACATATGAGCTACTTCTGCAGCCCGTTCCGGTTTTCGAACACCGGAGGCTCGAAAACGAAATTCAAATGATTCAATGAGTTGATCGGAATTTATAATTAAAAAAGTCCCAGCTGCTGAGGCTGGTCCGCATATTGCGGAAATTTCATGAGCGTTTGTTTGGTCAATTCGAGCAATGCGGGAACCGTCGCAGACTGCCCTCCCTTTTCGAGCGACTCAACCGTTTTTGCAAACAGCTGTCCGCAATAAACGCTGTCGACCTCCGCCCGGTGAAAATTACCGGAAGGAAACCCGAAGTGCTGAACAAGGGTGCCGAGCTTGTAGTTGATCATGCCGGGGAAGACGACCCGGGCAAGAGCGCAGCTGTCGAGCACAATCCCCGACGGAGCTTTCGCTTTATGCGTTTCAACCGCGTTGAGCAGAAACTTGAAATCAAACGGCGCATTATGAGCCACTAACGGCAAGTCGCCGCAGAACTCAGCAAGATCCGCCAGCACCGTTTCTATAGCTGGCTGTTCCGCAACCATTTCATCGCTGATCCCGTTGACTGCGGAAGCTTCCGGCGGAATCGGGCGCCCCGGGTTAATGAGCGTACAAAAGGTCCCAATCGGCTCTGCCCCATCGAACCGTACCGCACCAATTTCAACGACCGCATCCGTCTTCGGCTGAATTCCTGTTGTTTCTAAATCGAACGCTATAAATTCCATGGGGTCTCTTATACTGAAAGCTTCTGTGCTTGGCACGGATTTATTGAGCAGATATGCTCGTGAAAACGAAAAAGGAGGACCTCATGCATAAAGCAAAATCATGGATTATCATTACGGCTATTGCGGCTTTGCTGGCCGGATGCCAACAGGAAGCTTCCGCCAGCGAAGCTGGTTGGATGACTGATTACGACGCCGCATTAAAAAAGGCTGCGGCCGAAAACAAGTATGTCCTGGTGGACTTCAGTGGATCCGATTGGTGCGGCTGGTGCATCAAACTGGACAAAGAAGTTTTTTCAAAAGAGGAGTTTATCAACTATGCAGATGAAAATCTGATTTTAGTGCTGGCAGATTTCCCCCGCAGCAAAGAACAGCCTGAGCAACAGAAGGCCGCAAATAATGCTCTGGCAAAAAAATATGGGATTCAGGGATTCCCGACCGTTCTCATTCTAAATCCGCAGGGCGAACTTGTTAAGCGCACCGGTTATCAGCAGGGCGGCGCTGGGCCGTATATTAAAATGATCAAAAACACGATTGCGAAATAATTCCCGGAACATTCCTGTTTTCAGGGACGCCTGGAAAAAGAAAAAGCCGCTCCGGATTCCGGAGCGGCTTTTCGATATCAGCAGACGGAGACTTACTCCTCGCCGCCGCGGACTTTACCCTGCTCGCGGCGTTTCTTGACCACGTCTTCAGCGATCGAGAACGGCACGGCTTCGTAGTGTTCGAAGGTCATGCTGAAGGAGGCGCGTCCCTGGGTCAGCGAGCGCAGGGTGTTGGAGTAGCCGAACATTTCGCTCAGCGGAACGTATCCCTTGACGATTTTCATGCCGCCGCGCTCGTCCATGGACTCAATGCGGCCGCGGCGCTGACAGATCGTGCCGTTGACGCCGCCCATGTATTCGTCGGGCGTGGTGATTTCAATCGACATGACCGGCTCGAGCAGTTCCGGCTGGCCTTTCATCATGAGCTGCTTGAAGCCCTGACGACCGGCAATCTGGAACGCGAAGTCGGAGGAGTCGACATCGTGGTAGGAACCGTCGGTGAGGCGGACCTTCATGTCGACCACCGGGTAACCGGCATACGGACCGGATTCCATCGCCTGGATAACCCCTTTTTCGACCGACGGGATGTATTCCTGCGGAATGCGGCCACCGACGATTTCGTTGACGAATTCGAAGCCTTTGCCCGGATCCTGCGGCTCAAGCGACATCACCACGTGACCGTACTGACCGCGACCACCGGACTGCTTGGCGTGCTTGTAGGAGCCTTCGCTCGGCGCCGTCGCGGTTTCGCGGTAAGCCACTTCCGGACGTCCGACTTCAGCAACCACGCCGAATTCGCGTTTGAGACGGTCGACGATGATTTCGAGGTGGAGCTCACCCATACCGGAAATGATGGTTTCGCTGGTTTCCTGGTCGAAGGAGACGGTGAAGGTCGGGTCTTCGTCGGCCAGGCGGTGCAGCGCCTCACCGAGCTTTTCGTTGTCCGACATCGTTTCCGGCTTAATGGAAATGCTGATCACCGGAGCCGGAAACTCCATGGCCTCGAGATGAATCTCATTGTCCTGCGTGCAGAGCGTATCCCCCGTCTTGGTGGCATCGAGTCCGGCCACCGCGACAATGTCACCGGCCACCGCCGCGTCGATCGCTTCCTGGCGGTTGGAGTGCATGCGGAGCAGGCGGCCGATGCGCTGTTTTTTCTGCTGGGTGCTGTTCCAGATGGTGGAACCGGCTTCCAGAGTTCCGGAGTAGACGCGCAGATAGGTCAGTTTACCCATGTGCTTATCGGACATAATTTTGAACGACAGCGCGGAGAAGACCTCGTTGTCGTCCACCTTGCGCTGGTTGTCCGGGTTCTTCGTGCAGATGATCGGCGGAATTTCGTTCGGAGCGGGCAGGATTTTGATGACGCCGTCGAGAAGCTGCTGAACCCCTTTGTTTTTGAAGGCGGAACCGCAGAAGACCGGCACCACTTCACGGGCGCAGGTGGCTTTGCGCAGAATGGTCCAGATTTCGTCTTCGGAGAGGTCGCCCTCTTCGAAGAATTTTTCCATCATGGCCTCATCCTGTTCGGCGCACTTTTCAACGAGGTTGTTGCGCCACTCTTTGGCGGACTCGAGAAGGTCTGCGGGGATATCTTTTTCATCCCATTCCATGCCCTTCGCGTCTTCGTTGAAGTAGAGGGCTTTCATGCGGATCAGGTCGATGACGCCGACGAAATCCTCGGAAGCGCCGATCGGAATGACCACCGGAACGGCGTTGGCGCCGAGCATGTTCTGGATGCCTTCGACGACGCCGAAATAATCCGCACCGATGCGGTCCATTTTGTTGACGAAAGCGATCTTCGGCACTTCGTAGCGCTCGGACTGATGCCACACGGTCTCGGACTGCGGCTGAACACCGCCGACCGCACAGTAGAGGGCGATTGCGCCGTCGAGTACGCGCAGCGCGCGCTCCACTTCCATGGTGAAGTCCACGTGACCGGGGGTGTCGATGAGAGAAATCATGTGGTCTTTCCACATGCAGGTGGTCGCGGCGGAGGTAATGGTGATTCCGCGTTCCTGTTCCTGTTCCATCCAGTCCATCGTGGCGGCGCCGTCATGCACCTCTCCGAGTTTATGGGAGCGACCGGTGTAATAAAGGATGCGCTCGGACACAGTGGTCTTTCCTGCGTCAATATGCGCCATAATCCCGATGTTGCGAACGTTTTTTAAAGGTACTTTTCTGGCCATGATCCTGCCCTCTTGTATATAATTTTTTCCTTATGCCTCAAATTAAAGCGGCGCAATATGGCGTTTCGCCCCGATCCCTTCAAGGCAAAATACGTTAATTTTCAGTTTTTCCGAACGAGGAAAAACCCCGGAAGAAACCAACAACGGGAAACTATTTTGCAGCTTTTTTGAGCTGACGCACCGTCACGGTCTCCTCATACAGCGCTTTTCCAACGATCGCGCCGGTCAAATTATCGCAGTTGAGCGCCACCAGTCGTTTGATGTCTTCAACGTTCGAAACGCCCCCGGAGGCGACGACGTCGCATTTTACCGCCGAACAGATCTTTCCCATTTCAAAGGCATTCACGCCGTCCATCATGCCGTCACGGCTGGTATCTGTATAAATAATGGTGCCGACTCCCGCGGCGTCGACCTTTTTGGCCAGATCCACCGCATTAACATCGGTGGTTTCCACCCAGCCCTTGGTCTGCACTTTACCGTCGCGCGCGTCGATACCGACCGCGATTTTATCTCCGCCGAATTTTTCAACCAGCCGCGTCAGTTCTTCCGGATGCTCGCAGGCGCGGGTTCCAAGGATGACCCGGCTCACGCCGGTCGCCAGCAGATTCTCGATATCTTCGTCCGTACGAATTCCCCCACCGATCTCAACCGGAATATGGACGGTCTTGCAAATAGCCTTCAATTCCTCGAAATGCACGGGCTTGCCGTCAAATGCACCGTCCAGATCAACCACATGCAGGAACTCCCCGCCTTCTTTCTGCCAGTGCTTGGCCATTTCGGACGGAGAATCCGAATAGACGGTTTCATCAGACGCAACGCCCTGCTTCAGCCGAACACACTTGCCGTCTTTCAAATCGATTGCCGGGATAATTGTAATCATCACATCTCCTTAAATAGAGCGGCCGCTCAAATACGGGCCGCTTTGGTTCAGCAGCTTTGCGCTCCGAAGTTTCGAAACATCTGCAGGCCGGCCGCCTGGCTTTTTTCTGGGTGAAACTGCGCGGCGAAAACATTGTCTTTCCAGACCGCCGAGCAATATTCGATCCCATAATTTGTCTGCCCCGCGACAATGGAGGCTTCGTCGGGTGCCACATAAAATGAGTGCACGAAATAAAAATAGGCGCGGTCATCGATGCCGTTAAACATCGGGCAGTCCGGCAGCGCCTGCGTCACCGCATTCCAGCCGATCTGCGGAACTTTGAGTTCCGGCGCTATGTCGAAGCGTTTTACGGTTCCTTCAAAAATCCCGAGTCCCTCGACGCCCGGCGATTCTTCTGAGCTTTGGAAAAGCGCCTGCAGGCCGAGGCAGATTCCCATAAACGGTTTGCCGGAATCAATCCAACCGCGAATGGCATCAACAAAGTTATGCTCGACGAGATGCGCCATGCAGTCGCCGAATGCGCCGACTCCGGGCAGAATAATTGCCCGGCAGTCATCAAACTGCTTCGGAACCGTCACAATCTGTGCGTCCAGCTCCAGAAATTTACAGGCATTGGTCACGCTTCCCAGGTTTCCCATGCCGTAATCTATGATTCCAATTTTGCTCATGAGGGGGACGTTGTAACCGCGAAGTCGGCGAAACACACGAAAAATGCGCCTTAAATTTTTCCAGCTATTGGAAAAATCCAGCCCCGTTTATCTTTGATGATGATTTATGAATAATATATTCTTGATGTAAACGAAACGGTTTAGAAAAGGAGGCCTGAATATGTTACGTCATGTGCTGTTTTTTCTGACAATGCTCTACCTTGCCTGTGCGGCGGCCCCGCCGGCCGCAGAACAACAGGCTCAGAATCTGAACGCAATCCTGCGTCAGGCAGACGAGGCGTACTATAATAAACACGAGTCGCTGATGAGCGATGCCGCGTACGACGCTCTCCGCGAACAATATGACCGGCTGATTACCGACTATCCCGAGCTGGCAAAAGCGCCCAGCGTCGGCGCCCCGCCGTCTTCGCAAGACCGCATCGCCCACCATTCTCCTGTTCTCAGCCTGCAGAAAGCCTATTCGGGTGAGTTTGTTTCCGGTTTTTTGGAAACATGCGGCCACCAGCATCTCTATTGTGTGGAGCCGAAACTGGACGGCCTGACGATTGTTCTTCGCTATCACGACGGATTACTCACGCGGGCCCTCACCCGCGGCGACGGAACAGCAGGAACAGATGTCACCGCCGCGGTTCTCGCCTCGGGCGCCGTTCCCTCTGCATTAAACAATGCTCCTTCCCGGCTGGAAGTCCGCGGCGAAGCTTTTTTGCCGCTGCCCGCTTTTGAAAAACTCAACAAACGCCGGAAAACCTGTGGCAAACCGCCACTGAAAAGTCCACGCAACACCGCGGCCGGAACATTGCAAATGAATGATTATGTCGAAATTGCCCGGCGCGGCCTTCAAATCCGGATTTTCGAACTGCTTGCTTCCGACACAGAACCGTCAACGCATACAGAGGCCCTCAGGCAGATCAACGCTCTCGGCCTCCCCGTCATTGAAAGCCGAACGGTTCCCGCGGCCGATGTTCCTGCCTCCATCGACCTACTGAATGAGCAACGCCCCTCCTTTCCTTTTTTGACAGACGGAATCGTCATACGCATCGATGACCGTTCCGTGTTTAAGCAGCTCGGCCGCACTGCGCACCATCCGCGCGGCGCTCTGGCCCGAAAATACAGAGAAACGCCAAAAGAAACACGCCTGCTCAACGTGGAATGGACACGCGGAGAAAGCGGCAGACTGACGCCGGTTGCCGTTTTTGAACCGGTCGAAATCGACGGGGCGACCATTCAGCGTGCTTCGCTTCATAACCAGAATTACCTCCGGGCCATGAACCTGATGATTGGCGACCAAATTCGCGTCATCCGCGCCGGCGGAAGCGTTCCGGAAGTGGTCAGCTGCAACCTTTCTGCGCGAACCGGCAGCGAATCTGAAATCCCCGACCCGCCAAAAAAATAAGCAAAAGTTTCCAAACTCTGGAACCGTGCGGTATGGTCAGCAGATACAATCATGAGCCGGTTTCTACAGATTTTTAAAGCCTGGAGCTGCAAACCTCCAGGTGCAGTGATTCGTGACTGGTGGTGTACGCTTCCACCCAAACCTTGGCCCGAGGAAGACCAAGAGGCGGTAAACAGGAATGATGCCATCTGCATTTGTCATCACTGCTTGACTCCCCAGGACCATTTAGGCTGGTTTTGTCCTGAATGCGGTGCGGCCACCGGGCCCTATAACAATTATATGCCTTTTGTGAACGTTTTCTCGACCGGCGAAGTTCTGCGAGCCGGAATTGATTCAAAGACCCGGTTTGCACGATGGGTTTATCCTGTATACTTTGTGGTTGGGCTGTTTGAGTATTTCGTTTTTGCTCCTGTCTACTGGTTCAGGCTGTTTCGAACCCGAAAACTGAAAACCGCGACTTATTCACCTGTAGATCATGAAAACAAATTATAAATATCTGTTCGGACCGGTTCCTTCACGACGGCTGGGGCGTTCGCTTGGCATCGATGTGACACCGTTTAAAACCTGCTCGCTGGATTGTATTTTCTGCCAGTGCGGCTGCACAACGTACCACATCACCGAACGCAGTGAGTTTGTGCCGTTCGAAGACGTCTGTACAGAACTGGAGCAATGGCTGGCACAGGATGGATGTGCTGATTACATCACGTTTGCCGGTTCCGGCGAACCGACACTCTACAGCCGGCTCGGAGAACTGATTGCTTTTATTAAGGAAAAAACCGAAATTCCGGTGATTGTTCTTTCCAACGGGACATTATTCCACCGCTCGGATGTCTGTAAAGAAACCGCTCTGGCCGATATTGTCAAAGTCAGCCTGAGCGCATGGAACGAACCGTCGTTTCAAAAAATCAACCGCCCGGCCTCCGGGCTTTCCTTTGCGGACCTGCTCGCCGGCGAACGAAACTTCCGAAACTGTTTTAATGGGCAGCTCTGGCTGGAAGTCTTCCTGATGGAAGGCATCAATTCGAAACCCGAACAGGTGCAGCAGATCGCAGAGCTTGCCAGGGAGATTGAGCCGGATACAATTCATCTCAATACAGCTGTTCGCCCACCTGCTGAAACCGGTGTAATGCCTGTCTCTGAAAAAGTCCTGTGTTCATTCTGTCCCTTATTTACACCTCCGGCAGAGATCATTGCATCGTTCGGCACGGTCTCCTCAGCCAACGAAAAAGAGGTTCATGCCGAAACACTGGCCGCATTGATTCACCGCCATCCGGCAACCGCGACACAACTGGCCGCCATTTCCGGCTCAGATGAAGAAGGAATCCGTGCGGCTCTGGCACCCTTAGTGGAGCAAAACCAGCTTCAGATTGAGGTGCGCAACGGAGAAGACTGGTATAAGTGATCAAAAAAAGGGCTTGCTCCGGCCGACCGGTTATGATTAAAAGGCCCGCTCTTTTAGCAAGGACTGTAGAAAAATGAAAAAAGATATCCATCCTGAATACAAAGACGCTGAGATTTCGTGTGCCTGTGGACACGTGGTGAAAACCCGTTCAACGGTCGAGAAAATGCACGTGAACCTTTGCTCCGCATGTCATCCGTTCTTTACCGGACAGGCTAAATTTGTTGACACTGAAGGTCGTGTTGACCGCTTCAACAAACGCTACGGAAGAAAGTAGAAACGTCTTTTTGCAACGCCGGACTTCATATGAAGCCCGGCCTTTTTGTGCCCGGCCATGATTGATCAAGCCTATCTCGATAATTTGCATGTCCGCATTTCCGAGCTCGAAACGGAAATGTCGCAGCCGGGTGTGGCATCGGATCAGCAGAAAATGCAGATGCTGATGCGCGACTACATGCATCAGAAAAACGTTGCCGCCGCCGCCGGGATCTTTCTGGCCCTGCAGGATACAATCTCTGAAAGCCGCGAATTACTGGCAGATACAGACACCGATGCAGAGCTGAAGGAAATGGCGGAAATGGAGCTGACCGAGGCAGAAGAAAAGCTTCCTGCCGCTGAAAAAGCCGTGATGGTCGCCCTGCTTCCTCCGGAACCGTCTGATTCCAAAAACGTTATCATCGAAATCCGCGCGGGCACCGGCGGAGATGAAGCTGCGATTTTTGCCGGCGACCTGTTCCGCATGTACAGCCGCTATGCGGAAACCAACGGACTGAAACTCTCATTAATGGACGTCAGTCCGTCAGAAGTCGGCGGCTATAAAGAAGTCGTGTTCTCTGTAGAAGGCGAAGACGTCTATAAACGCCTGAAGTATGAAAGCGGAACCCACCGCGTCCAGCGCGTTCCGGAAACAGAAACACAGGGCCGCATCCACACCTCCGCAGCCACCGTCGCAGTGCTGGCCGAGGTGGAAGACGTCGACATCGAGATCAAAAACGAAGATTTGAAAATCGACACCTACCGCGCCAGCGGCGCCGGTGGACAGCACGTGAACACCACCGACTCCGCCATTCGAATCACCCACATTCCAACCGGAACCGTCGTACAGTGTCAGGACGAACGCTCGCAGCACAAAAACAAAGCTGCCGCTATGCGCGTGCTTCGCGCCAAAATTTATGAGCAGCAGCAGGCTGCCATTGAAGCGGAACAGGCAGAAACCCGCCGTTCACAGGTCGGGTCCGGTGACCGCTCCGAAAAAATCCGCACCTACAATTATCCTCAGAACCGACTCACCGACCATCGCATCAATTTGACGCTCTATAAGCTCGACCGTGTTATGGACGGAGATCTTGATGAAATTTTCACAGCTCTGTACGAACATGACGTAGAGCTGAAGATCAAGGCTCAAACAAAATCCATTTAACGGTTTTGGGGGATAAGTTTATACAAACCGTCTGTTATTAACGGATTATGAAATACATTATCCCATACATTTAAATGTATGGGACATTTCGTTCATTAACAAAAACTGATTCAGGAGTTGTTTAGCAGCCGGGTATAAATTTCCGCAGCAGTGACAACCTGTTCAAAATCGACCGATTCATCACGAGTATGCGCTTTGGCAAGCTGTCCCGGGCCCAAAATCACCGACAAACATCCCGCATCTCGCAGCAAATTGGCATCCGAATGACTTTTGAATGCAGCAGGCTCCCAATTCATTTCCAAGGTTTGGAAAATTCGTTTCAATTCCTGCGCCAAAGCAGATTCCCGCGCCATCTCATAACCATCTGCCAGCGTCGGAAACTCAACGTCATATTTTGAGGCACGGCTTCCGGTCAGTGCCCTATCGATAAATGTGCGCAAGGCCTCCGCGTAGGCACAGGAACGAATCCCCGGAGGAATATGAAGGTCTATTGCGGCAGCGCAACGGTCCGGAACAGCAAACCCTGACTCTGAACTGTGCAAATCGCGAATGTTCAGCACGGTTTCGGGCTCACTGCTTTCAATTCGATCTTCGAGCTGGATCAGAAAACGCAGCATGGCGTGAATCGCGTTGGTGTCGCGACCGGACATCGCAGCGTGGCGTCGATACCCAAAAGCGCGTATGATCAGCTCCACATAACCATAATGCGCCATACAGGGTTTCAAATCGGTCGGCTCGGCCACGATAGCGGTCTGAAATGACCGCGACTGCAGTAAGGCCTGTGTGCCATCACCGGCCTCCTCCTCTCCAACCACCAAGGCCAGCAGCACATTATCCGGCAGAGTCCCCTGCTCCGCTGTACTCAGAAACGCCTCAATCATCGCGGCGCAGCCGCTTTTCATATCGGCTGTTCCCAGGCCGTGAACCAGCCCTTCTTTCTCTATAAACCCATAATGTTCAATATCATAAGCAGGAACGGTATCGATATGTCCAAGAAAAAGCTGATCAGGAATTCCGGTCCCCGAAGAAATAAGCAGATTATCTCGGGTTTCGTCAACTGACTGCCTCACCACGGACAAGCCACTCGCCTGAAGGCGTTCTTTGAGAAGATCGCTCAACTCCTCCTCTTTGCCAGACGGACTGTACAAATCGACCATATCTCTGAAAAGAGTATGCAAACGAGAACGGTTCGTCCGTAACTCCATTAAAATCAGCCTTCCTTATCGAGATTTAACGTCAGATAGACGTGTTCCGTTGGATTTTCAAAACCTTTTTGAGTGAAAAACCGGATTGCCGGATCGTTATCTGCCTGCGTATCAACCATCAACATCCGAACGCCTTCCGCGTCCATAATTTCACGGAAACGATCAAAAAGCTGCCCGGCAATTCCCTGCCGCGCACACTTCGGCTCAACCCCAAGCCACAGCAGGTGCCCATAACTCCACGCAGAACGCGCCTTATCAATAACAGTTCCCATTGCAAACCCGACCACCGTTTCATCATCCGTTTCTGCCACCAGAACATGCTCGGTTTCACTGTTGAACAGATGGGTCACCTCATATTCATCCCATGTCCGGTACAAGTTAGAAAAACCCTGAGAGGTAAACACCCTTTCGCCCAGATGGAAAATAGCGCTCAGATCATCAATCGTCGCAATTCGAACATTTATCTCTATCGCGTCCCCCATACGTCCCCCTTCTACGCATCAACTCAGCCTAAGTTGCCACAAAAAACAGAATGCCGAAAAAATGGCAGATACTGCCTGCCAACACAAACAGGTGCCAGATAGCATGAGCAAACCTGAGCCGCTGCCAAACATAAAAAACAACGCCCAGCGTATAACACAGTCCTCCAGTCGCCAGCCAGACAATCCCCATCACCGGAAGCGCCTTCAGCAACGGAACTATCGTGGCCACCACCATCCAGCCCATGGCCACATAACTCAAGGTCGACAGGATCTTAAAACGACTGATAAACAAAGCCTGGAACACGATTCCGACAGCGGCAATCCCCCAAACCACTCCGAACAGGCTCCACCCAAACGTTCCGCGCAGTGGAACCAGCAGATATGGCGTATACGTTCCGGCAATCAGCAGGTAAATCGCAGCATGATCAATAATATTCAAGACCCGCCGGACACGCGGCATGTGAATGCTGTGATAGAGTGTTGATGCCAGATATAAAATCACCAGTGTTGCACCGTAGATTGAGCAACTGACAACCTCCCAGACTCCGCGCCGCAAGCTTGCAAAGACCACCAGCAGAACCAGACAGGCGACACTCAGCCCAAACCCCAAGCCATGCGTAATCGCATTGGCAATATGCTCCGCAGGAGTTTCATGCCTTTCATCCGTTTTTAACGGTTTTTCGTATTTTTTCATCAATGAGGATTTTTTTTAAAAAGATTATTTAAGTTTGTTTTCATAAAAAACAGCCAGCCAGACCGTCCGGCCGCTTAAGTCCGTTTTTTCAACCCGATGCCGCTGTCCGGCCGGGATATTCACAAAATCGCCCGGTTTCAAATTGAGGCCCGGGCCGTTCTCAAACCCGAGTGTTGCAGAGCCCTCAACAAGCAATACCCATTCATGGTCGTCCTGATCGTACCAAAACCCATCCGGCGAACACTGACCAAAGGACACAATCCGCTCAATGCGGACACCGTCTGCATTCAACAGCTCTGTCAAAAGCTCTTGCGACGCACTCTCCGGGATCTTTTCCAGTAAATTCATCGCTACACGCATTAACATGAATACAGCCCTTTCTCCCGCTAAAAATATTCCAATGTTTGGAAAGCGTAGTATGGTGGCTTCTGGATATTTTCCAACCGTTGGAAACCGGTGCCTTCTGAAATTCGCGAAAATACGGCGAACGCTGCTCTGCACATGGTATTGTTCCAAACATTGGAAAATTCGGAAATAAATGCTCCAAACATTGGAAACAGGAGTCGCCGCAACAGACGCGGGGAAAGAGGTTTTTCCAGGCATTGGAAATGCCGGCTCATCCCGGGAAATCCCCGCGTTTTATTGCTGTGAAAATATACAGATGAAAAACCAATATGACGTCATTGTGGTCGGCGGCGGACACGCCGGATGTGAAGCGGCACTGGCCGCTGCGCGAATGGGAACCAAAACATGCCTGCTAAGTATAGACAAGTCTTACATTGCCCGCATGAGCTGCAATCCCTCCATCGGAGGAATTGCTAAATCACACATCACCTGCGAGTTAGACGCTCTAGGAGGCGAACAGGCCCGCAACACGGACTTCACCGCCATCCAGCTTCGAACCATCAATACCCGCAAGGGTCCGGCCGTTCAGGCACATCGGGCACAATGCGACAAAGCCCTCTACCCCGCCCGCATGCAGGCCGTTCTTGCCGGGCAGCCGAACCTCGACATTATCGAGGCTGAGGCCACCGGCATCTGGACCGAAAACGGACAGCTGCGCGGAGTCTTCCTGAACGGCAACGAACAGCTGGCCGCAAAGACCGTGGTGCTGACCGCCGGCACCTTTATGCGCGGACGGGTCATGATCGGCCAGGAAGTCGTCTACGAAGGCCGCTGGGGGGAAAAATCCGCAGATGATATATCATCGTCTCTGGAATCGCTGGGATTCGAACTGGGCCGGATGAAAACCGGCACCCCACCCCGAATTCACAAGGACTCCATCGATCTTTCAAACATGCAGATTCAGCCGGGAGACGAGCCGCCGCCGTTTTTTTCCCGCACCGCCCGCCGGCTGTTCCACGTGGAACAATCTGAAAGCAATGCCGGGGATGTTCCACGTGGAACATTGGATCTGCTGGGCCACACGCCCATTTCATCCTCAGAAAACGCGATGGGCGCCCAGGAGCAGCCCCCGGAGCGGTGTTCCACGTGGAACAAATGGGCGTCCGAGCTGTTTGCCCGCGGCGCAAACGCATTTGACCGGGACTTTCTGCTCTCCGCGCGCTTGCCGCAGATCCCATGCTGGTTGACCCACACAAACGAACGGACACACCAGATTATCGCCGACAATCTCAGGAAAAGCTCCCTGTACAGCGGACTGGTTGAGGGAACAGGTGTGCGCTACTGCCCTTCCATCGAAGATAAAATCGTCAAATTCCCACAGCGAACCGCACATCACGTCTTTATTGAACCCGAAGGACGCAACAATATCCGCATTTATCCAAACGGAACCTCCAACAGCCTCCCGGAGGATATACAGATCCAGATGGTTCAATCCATTCCCGGCCTGGAAAACGCGGCGTTTATTCGTCCCGGATACGCCATTGAGTATGATTATGCGCCGCCGACCCAGCTTTTCCACACCCTGGAAACCAAACAGATTGAAAATCTCTTCTTTGCCGGCCAAATCAACGGAACAACCGGTTATGAGGAAGCCGCCGGACAGGGATTTATTGCCGGAATCAACGCGGCAAGGCGCGCTATGGGCGAAACGGCCTTTGTGTTAGACCGTACAGAAGCATATATCGGGGTTTTAATCGACGACCTGGTTACCAAAGGAACCGATGAACCGTACCGCATGTTTACCTCCCGCGCCGAACACCGGCTGACTCTCCGGCAGGACAACGTACATTTCCGCCTGTTTGATCGCGCCAAAGAGCTGGGCATTGTTTCACAGTCCGATCTGACCGAAACTGCAGCGAAAAAGAAACAGATTGATACTGAAATCGCCCGGTTGGAAAAAACATTCCACGACGGCTCCTCCCTGGCTCAGACATTACGCCGCCCGGGCAATAATTATGCCGGACTTCCCGGCGAGAAACCGGACCTGCCGCCGGATGTTATCGAGCAAGTCGAAGTCTCCGTGAAATATGAGGGCTACATCAAACGGGAGCAGGGGCGCATTGCCAGCTCCCGGTCTTTGGAAAAAATGCGCATTCCAAAGCATCTCGACTACGATGCAATTACAGCCCTGCGTTTTGAATCTCGCGAAAAGCTCAAGAAGATCCTTCCTGAAACCCTCGGTCAGGCCTCGCGCATATCCGGCGTAAACCCGGCCGATATTTCCATCCTGTCCGTCTGGATCAAGGCAAATCGATAATCATTACAAGTTATCAACAAACAGGATATACATCCGGATAAAAATATTTAAGACTTGTAAAATCTGATTTTATAATAAATTCCAAACCCTCAAAAACCGCCACACCGGTGCAACATCGCCATTCCAAGGAATGGCAAACCAGAACAGATGAAGAACAATGATTGCTATGCAATTTAGGCCTTCGTTACAGCAATCGGGTTTTTCTGAAAGACACGTACTGGACGGGCAGAACCGGATGCGTTATGACCTTTTTGAAGAGGAAAGATATGACTAAACAACTGATCCGTTTCCTGCTGGTCTGCGGAGCAATCAGCTTTGCAGAAAATGTACGCACAGAGGAATCACTCAACGGTGTCCTTTGGATGCAAACCTCTGCCGAATATCGGGTTTCAACGGTTCAGGCTTTCCGAACAGCATCCGTGCGGGTTCAGCAAGCATTGCGAGACCGTTCCATTACCGCCGCACTGGAACAACCTGCTGATTACCAAGATCTTCCGCCCGCAGTAATTGTAGATGTTGATGAAACCGTCCTGGATAATTCCCCATTTCAGGCCCGTCTGATAGAAGCCGGGCAGGAATTTTCTCCCGCGCTGTGGCAAAACTGGGTCCAGGAAGCTCAGGCAAAAGCGGTTCCCGGAGCAAAAGATTTTATCGAGTTCCTTAAAGGGCAGGGGATTGCTCTTTTTTATGTAACAAACCGTGAACTGAAAGAGCCTACCCTTAAAAATATTCGCGCGGTTCTCGACCCGGATACCGAAGCTGATCACGTCCTGTGCAAATATGAACAACCGGAGTGGGGCTCAGACAAAACACCGCGGCGCGCACTGATTGCTGAAACTCATCGAGTTATTTTACTGATCGGCGATGACTACAATGACTTTACCGCTTTAGGAAAAACCGATGCAGTCGAACGTGCTCTTCTGGCAGAAAAATATCAGGCAAACTGGGGTACACGCTGGATTATGATCAGCAATCCGCTCTACGGAAACTGGGAACGAGCTCTCTATAATTACAACTATCGTCTACCCCGGCAGGAGAAAACCGCCCAAAAACGCCGTCAGCTGCAAACCATCAAGTCCCTCGAAAAAGACTAACCGTTCCGAATCAGCTGCGTCGTTTTTTCTCTTCTAAATCCGGGCGGGGACGAGGGACCAGTTTCAATTCAACCGGAGCACCTTCGAGACCGAAGGCTTTGCGCAACTGATTAATAAGATAACGCTTATAGGTGTCGGTTGCACGTAACGTGTTGTTCACAAACAGCTTAATAAAAATCGGTTTCGTGCCGGACTGCGTGGCGTAGTAGACCTTAAGCGGACGACCTTTGACGATCGGCGGCGGGTTTTTCGCCATGGCATCCTGAATCACCCGGTTGAGCACGCCGGTGGTCAGCTTGGTTTCAACCTGACCCGCAACATAATCGATCGTATCGATACTTCGTTTGACGTTATAGCCGGACTCGGCGGAAATGAAGAGCAGGGGAGCAAACCCCAGAAACGGCATCTCTTTGCGAAGTGCCGGCTCATATTGGGTTTGCGTTACACCGTCCGCTTCTTCCGCCAAATCCCATTTATTAACCATCAGCACACAGCCTTTTTTGGCTTCCATGATTTTGGCGGCAAGTTTCTTGTCCTGTAGCTTCGGTCCCTCAGAGGCATCCATCAGCAAAACGACCACATCGGCGCTGTCGATACTTTCCTCTGCGCGCATATTGCTGTAATGCTCAACCGCACCGGAACGACGGTTACGACGGTTGACGCCGGCGGTGTCGATCAGCTGATAATGCCGTGCCTGCGGCCCTTTTCCGATTGTGAAAGGAATCTCAATACTGTCGCGGGTGGTTCCGGGAATATCGGAAACAATCACACGATCCCCTTTGAGCAACCGGTTGATGTATGAAGATTTTCCAGAGTTCGGACGGCCAACCACCGCCACACGCAGCGGATCGCGATCTTCCGGTTTCTCACCTTCCGGTAATTCCGGAAGAACCGCTTCCATCAGAGCGCTGATCCCGCGATTGTGAAGAGCGGAAACCGGAAACACCGGAAACCCGAGCGCATCAAAGCCGTATGTTTCTTCGTCTCGGGAGGCATTGTCTGCTTTGTTGGCGGCAATAAAGACGGGGCGATTTGCGCGATGCAGAACGCGCGCAACCTCCTCATCCATCGGCATTATCCCGGCGGTCAGATCAACCGTGAAAATAATCACAGCAGCATCGGAAACCGCCACTTCCACCTGCTCATTGGTACGATTCACCAGCACATCGCCGGTCGGGCGGGAGTCGATCGTTCCGAGTCCACCGGTGTCAATCAGCTCAAAGTGTTCCTCGTTCCATTCCGTTTCACAAACAACACGATCGCGAGTGACGCCTTCCTGCTCGTGCACGATAGAAACGCGGCGTCCGATAATCCGGTTGAACAGCGCGGATTTTCCGACGTTTGGACGGCCTACAATGGCAATAGTTCGGGTCTGCTTTAACTCACTCATTAGTATTTCCTTATAAGGGCGGCACATTGAAGGGGAAGTAGCTTGCAAAAGCAATCTTCTTTGTTTAAATCCGTATTTAAATTCAATCTAAACAAGGAGGTTGCCATGGCTCAGGTTACATTTAAAGGATCACCCGTTCAAACCGTCGGAGAACTTCCCGGCGCAGGAAACCCAGCTCCGGATTTCACGCTGGTCAAACGAGATCTTTCTGAAACCTCATTGTCCAACTACAAAGGTAAAAAACTTGTCCTGAATATTTTCCCGAGCATCGACACCGGCGTTTGCGCCGCTTCTGTGCGGGTGTTCAATTCTCAGGCAACCAACCTGGAAAACACTGCTGTTCTTTGCATTTCAGTCGACCTCCCGTTTGCGCAGGAGCGCTTCTGCGGCGCAGAAGGAATCGAAAACGCAGAAACCGTTTCGGCTTTTCGTTCCGATTTCGGAAGCGCCTACGGCGTAACCATTGCCGACGGGCCGCTGGCCGGGCTATTCTCCCGTGCCGTCGTTGTCATCGACGAAGATGGAAAAGTGGTCTACACAGAACAGGTTCCGGAAATTGCCCAGGAACCGGACTACGATGCTGCGCTTGCCGCGTTGAAATAAAAGAGGTGCGCCATGAAAAAACTGCTGCGACTGTTTGCCGGGGTTACCGCGACCGCCGGAGCGGTCGCAGCCGGTTCGGTGTATGATTTTTCTGCAGAAACCATCACCGGCGAACCACAATCACTTGCCCAATACAAAGAGCAGGTGCTGCTGATTGTCAACACCGCCAGCAAATGCGGGTTCACCAAACAATACGCCGGGCTGCAGGACCTGTATGAGAAATACAAAGACAGCGGTCTCGTCGTACTCGGCTTCCCGGCCAACAACTTCGGCGGACAGGAACCCGGTACCAACCAGGAAATTGCGCAGTTCTGTTCCACGCGCTTCAACGTCACCTTTCCAATGTTTGGAAAAATCTCGGTAAAGGGCGACGATATCGATCCGCTCTATGCCTGGCTGACCGCGCACCCCAACGGAGCCAAGGTCTCCTGGAACTTCAATAAATTCCTGGTCGGCCGCAATGGCGATTTGATTGCGCACTTCGGAAGTCGTACCGCGCCGGATGATCCCAAACTGACCGAAGCCATCGAAAAAGCCCTCGCAGAACCGGCTCAGAATTAAACAACCGGTTCTGTCAGCCATTTCCAGTAGCGCACCGGCATCCACTGCCGCTGCAGGCCCGGGTTCATGCGCTCGCGAATGGTCGCGGACCGGAAATAGGTCTGCCAAAGCTGCTGGACTTCATCCTCGTTTTCCGAGGTTTGGAAACTCTCCGGCGGAGCCACATAATCCACACTGTCCCGATTCCAACCGATAGCCAGGTTGCGGCGCATATCGTGAATGATTCCGCGCTCGCCGGGCAGCCGGCGGCGGAAGTGATGCGCCAGCGGCAACAGCACCTGATGGTCGGGCTCGACCGGGGCCCACAGTGTGCCGTCATCCAGCTCGCGGAAACGCAGCAGTCCTTTCAGCCGATGGATTTCGCCACCGACCTTTTGCGACACATCGTGAACCGCTTTCACCGCCGGGTTGGCGTGCCAGCGATCGACGTCTTTTCCGCGAATCAGGCCTTCGCGCAGATAAAAGTAGAGCGAAAGGTCCAGATTCGGCAGGTCTGAGAGCAGGACATACATCACATGCCGAACAGCTTGAGACGAAATATCCTCACGTATCCGCCGCATGAGCTTACGGGCCGCAGCGTCATCGCTTTCAACCAGCACATCGCTTCCGAAAAGCGAAACCTGATGTCCCGCTTCCGGCTGAATATCCTCCGGTGTCAGCGAATCAGCCAGCGCAACCGAAAGAGCACTCAACCGCCCGTCAATGGAACCATTGTGAATATAGGTGATCACAACGGCAGCTCCAACTGGTTCGGGGCCGTCCGGTTGCGAGGGCCAGACGCCATCAGGATTTGGCGAACTGAGGCACGCGGCATACGCAATGCATCCAGCGGATCGCGCCCGGCGCAGGTAATGAAAAACTGTGCGCGCTTCATGACGACGCCGAATTTGGACAGGTCTTCACGGCGAAGGGCGGCGATGCGGCGCGAGGTTACCATGCGCTGGGCCGAACGGAATCCGACGCCCGGAATCCGCAGAAGCTCTTCGTAGTCCGCGCGGTTTACATCGATGGGAAAGCGCTCGGGGTGCCGCAGCGCCCAGGCGGTTTTGGGGTCGAGCTGTTCATCGAGAAACGGTGCATCGGCGGGCAGAATTTCATCGCAGGCGAAACCGTAGAGGCGCATCAGCCAGTCGGCCTGGTACAGCCGGTGTTCGCGCAGCAGGTGAGGGCGGGTGCCGGTTACGGCCGGGTTGACTGGAATATAAGAGGAAAAATAGACGCGCTTCAGGTCGTAATGACGGTACAGGCTGTCCGAAAGCGTCAGGATACGTCGGTCGTCTTCCGGAGTTGCCCCAATAATCAGCTGCGTACTTTGTCCGGCCGGAGCAAACATGGGCGCCTTTTTATGTTTTTTACGCTCTGCGCGGCTCTCGGTGATTCCTCGGCCGATGCTTCTCATCGGCGTCAGGATGTCGGTTTTGGTTTTCTGCGGTGCCAGTTTTCTGAGCGAATCTTCCGATGGCAGCTCAATGTTGACGCTGATTCGATCGCAGCAAAGCCCGGCGCGGCGGACCAGCTCATCACTCGCGCCTGGAATCGTTTTTAAATGGATGTAGCCGCCAAAGTGCTGTTCGCGGCGGAGCATTTCCACCACTTTGACCAGTCGTTCCATGGTATAATCTGGGCTTTTTTCGACGGCGGAGCTGAGAAACAGGCCCTCAATGTAGTTGCGGCGATAAAAATTCATGGTCAACTCGACCACTTCCTCCGGCGTAAACGACGCCCGAGGCAGGTCATTGGAGTAGCGGCTGACACAATAGGCGCAATCGTAGACGCAGCGGTTGGTAAACAGAATTTTGAGCAGCGACACGCAGCGGCCGTCCGGCGTCCAGCTGTGGCAGATACCGGACGAAGCCGCTTCGCCGGTGCCGCCGCGGTTTTTACGCGACGATCCGCTCGACGAACACGAAGCATCGTATTTCGCCGCATCGGACAGGATGGCGAGCTTTTGCTGGACAGTCATGGTACCCTATGAACGTTTTCCGGGGAGAGGAATCCAATTATACAACGGAGGTCAACCGTCATGAAACACGTAATTATATTAACTGTTTCTATACTGATGATAGGAGGCGTTATGGCTGAGACACAAAAAGCAACCTTTGCCGCCGGCTGTTTCTGGGGCGTGGAATCCGCATTCCGAACCGTGGACGGCGTCATCGACACACAAGTCGGCTATTGCGGAGGATCGACCGACAACCCGACCTATAAACAGGTGTGTACCGGCCGAACAGGACACGCTGAAGCGCTTGAAATCACATTTGATCCAAATGTGATTTCCTACAAACAACTGGTCGAGCTGTTCTGGCGAGTGCACGATCCGACGCAGGTAAACCGCCAGGGACCGGATTTCGGTACACAGTACCGCTCGATGATTTTTGTTCATTCGCCGGAACAGAAAGAGATCGCTGAAAAATCAAAAGCAGACCTCGCAGCCTCGGGAAAATACAGAAAACCGATTGCCACACAGATTGTGCCCGCCGGCACATTCTGGCGCGCCGAAGAATATCACCAGCGCTACTTTGAGAAGAATGGAGGTCCGGTCTGTCACTTTTTCAGCGAGCCATAATCCAGAGGCAAACCTTTCTTTTCCAGACCTTGAAAAAACCCGCGAACTCTCATAGAATGAATTCCGCCGTTTGGAAACTCCCTGAAATCCGTGATTCTATCGCCTTGCTTTTCCGGCCCAACAGCGTACATTCGCGCGACTTTTTTGAGAAGCGACAGAGCCGCTTCGGTTATTTGTTATCGGTTAGTGAAGTTTTGGTAAAGTGCCTGAACCTCCAACCCCGGTTAATTGATAACCGGTAAATGATAACTGTTTTACAAAATAAAAATATGAGAAACGAAAACATTCGCAATGTGGCAATTATCGCGCACGTCGACCACGGCAAAACCACGCTGGTCGACCAGATTATCAAACAGGCCCATATCCTGCGCGACAGCGAGTTTCAGGAGTGCATGCTCGACAGCAACGACCTCGAGCGCGAGCGCGGCATCACCATTCTTTCCAAAAATATCAGTGTTGTTTACAACGGCGTGAAGATCAACGTCATCGACACTCCCGGCCATAGCGACTTCGGCGGGCAGGTGGAGCGCGTTCTCAACCTGGCCGACGGCGTGCTGCTGCTGGTCGACTCTGCCGAGGGTCCGATGCCGCAAACCCGCTTCGTGCTGGATAAAGCGCTGGAACTGAACCTCAAGCCCGTTGTAATCGTCAACAAAGCAGATAAACCGGACGCCCGCTGTGATGAAGTTCACGATATGGTTTTCGACCTTTTCTGCGAACTGGAAGCCAATGACGACCAGCTCGACTTCCCCATGCTCTACGCCTCCGGCCGTGACGGCTGGGCGGTCAAAGACCTTGATGATCCCCGCGATTCCATCAAGCCGATCATGGACGCTATTGTTGAGCATATTCCCGGCCCGCCGGTTCATGAGGGTGCTGTACAAATGCAGGCCACCACGCTCGACTATAACGACTATGTCGGCCGTATCGGCATCGGCCGCGTCTACCGCGGTACGCTCGACCTGAAAACTCCGGTTTCCATCGTCAAACGCGACGGAACCGTGCGCCCGGTTCAACTCAAGGAAATCCATACATTCGAAGGTCTCGGCCGCGTCAAGAAAGAGTCCATCGAATGCGGCGACCTGTGCGCCATTTCCGGAATTGTCGATATCGACATTGGCGACACCATCGCCGACCGCGAACATCCGGAAGCCCTGCCGCTGATCGCGCTTGATGAACCGACCCTTTCCATGACCTTCCGCGTCAACGACAGCCCGTTCTTTGGAAAAGACGGAAAATACGTCACCAGTCGTCACATTCGCGAGCGCCTGCTCAAAGAATGCGAACGCGACGTGGCTCTGCGCGTTGAAGAAGCCGGCGGAGACAGCTTTATTGTCAGCGGTCGCGGCGTACTTCATCTTTCAATCCTCATCGAAAACATGCGCCGCGAGGGCTTTGAACTCACCGTCGCCCAGCCGCAGGTGATCTACCACGAAAAACACGGCAAAAAAGAGGAGCCGATTGAAATTCTCACCGTCGATGTCCCTGATGAATTCGCCGGAAAAGCCATTGAGCTGATCGGAACACGACGCGGAGAAATGGTACGCATGGATCAGCATGGAGTCCGCAAAAATATTGTTTTCCACATTCCGACCCGCGGGCTGATTGGGATTCGAAGCAAACTGATGACCGCATCGGCCGGCGAAGCGGTTGTTTCGCATCGCTTTGTGCACTACGGCCCCTTCGCCGGAGAAATTGAAACGCGCAACAACGGCGTACTGGTCAGCATGGGCAACGGCGCAGCCGTTGCCTACGCTATTGATGCTCTGCAGCAGCGCGGCGTCTTCTTCATCGATCCCGGCGAAGAGTGCTACGAGGGAATGATCGTTGCCGAGCACTGCCTGGACAAAGACCTGCCGGTTAACGTGCAGAAAGCCAAGCAGCTCACCAACGTCCGCGCTTCCGGAACCGACCGCGCAATGAAAATCGCTCCGGCCCAGAAGCAAAGCCTGGAAGAGGCGCTCGAATACATCGCCTCTGACGAACTGGTGGAAGTAACACCGAATCATATCCGCCTGCGTAAGCGCTGGCTCACCGAAAACGAGCGCAAACGCATGGCAAAAAAGTAAGGCGTACTGTTTATTGTGTATTGTGTGCGGCGTGCATCACTTCTTTCAGTGGCACGCCGCTTTTTTCTGCCAGCGCAACGCAATCGTCGTATTCGGGAGTTGCCGAGCAAACTCTTCCATTCAGCGAACTGATTTTGACACGCACTGAGCCCCAAGGAGTTTCGGTGGTTTCTTCGCGACGGTTAAGAGCTGTACGATCCACCGGAAAAGATCGGATTCCGATGGAGGTCGTTTCTTCAAAAATGATCCATTCCAGCTCATTTTTGATTAAAATGGGGCACAAAACAGATAATTTAATGCCGGAACGGCCTTTTTTCATCACAACCGGCGTTTGCCACACATCGAGTGCACCAGCGTCAAAGAGGCGGTCCATTGCATAACTGATGACCTGCGGATTGCAATCATCAATGTTGGTTTCCAGAACCAGTAAATCTGTTTTTTGCCGGTCCTGTTGGTCACTGCTCTGCATTCGCACAACTTCTCTCGCTTCGCTCGGATCCAAGGTTGGGAACCGTCCCAGCTCAGCGCGCAGTACATTCGGAATTTCAAGGTCCCAGCCGCCGGCGCCATAGGCGGTTTTTTCGGTGACAAATCCTTCGGGCCGATCGCCAAAGCTGTCGCAAAGCGTTGCAATTAAAGCCGCGCCGGTCGGTGTCAGCAGTTCCTTTTCAACACTGCCCTGAGTGTAAGGAATTCCATGCAGAAGTTCAGCGGTGGCCGGCGCGGGAATCGGCATGGACCCGTGGGCGCATTCAATGAATCCAAACCCTGTGCGCAGGTTTCCGGCAACTATTTTTTCAATGCCGAGAGCTTCAAGACCGGAAACGGTTCCGACCACATCGATGATGGCGTCCACTGCGCCGACTTCGTGGAAATGGATTTTTTCAACGGTGGTTCCGTGTACTTTTGCTTCGGCCTCGGCCAGTTTGGTGAAGACAGCAATGCTGCGCTGTTTGACGCGATCGCTCAGGTCAGCTGCTTCTATGATTTCAACGATATGGCGCAGGTGCCGGTGCGGCTGGTGTTCATGGGGATCGAGTTCGACATCAAAGAGCGTTGCCTCAATTCCCATTTTGACCGTCTTTTCAAATTTTAAGGTATAACCGGAAACGGGCAGGGCGCTCACGGTTTCGCGCAAAGCCTCTTCGGAGTATCCCGCATCGAGCAGGGCTCCAATAAACATGTTGCCGCTGATTCCTGAATATCCGGACAGATAAAGAGATTTATTCATTTGCTGTTTCCTTTGGCTGAAGAACCCATTTGCGATTTTCCCAATTGGAATTGAACTTCTTATTTTCTTTTTCGCACAAACGGCGACTGAATTCATTGCAAAAACGCTCCATTTCCGGATCATCGATTCTGCGCGGATGCAAGAGGTGTCCGATTTCATGACCGAGCAGATAATAAAACCGCTCATGAGAGGGAGGAACCCCGACGTAAATACAAAAAACGCCTTTCTCGGCATCAACGATCTCGTTTCGCGAAAAATACTGTCCAACCCGATAGTTCTTCGCAGTTTCTGTCTTTTTTGAAAACCGAAGCATGACTCGGTTTACCGGAGTTTCCGGGAAACCGTATTCGGTTTGGAGAAAAGCAATTCCGGTATCCCGAAAACTAAGAGCGTGCGGGTCGGAAATGGTCTGGTAGCACGCATGCCACGGAATATCCGGCGGCTTATCGATCAGTGTTGTGCAGCCGGAGAGCAGAAAAAGGATCCCGGCTGCTGCCGCTATCCTTTTTCCAACCTTTGGAAAATCAGAACTCATACTTCAGTGTAAAATCGATCAAGTGGTTCTGCCAGTTGCCGGAAAAAGAGGGCTCGTAGCCAATGCCGATATGCAATGCATCAGTCAGCCCTAAATCGGCCCGCGCGCCGAGAATCAGCGCAGCCCGATCCGCCTCCGGGCTGGACGCACGTTGTCCAACTCCAATGACTTCTGTATTAACCGTTACACTGTTATCCAGCAGCTCGCATTGCACGCCCGCTTTGAGCTCAAGCCGAAGCGGCTTGGAATTTTCAAGCTCCCACTTGCGACTCAGACGGGCACCGCCTTCGATCTGCCAATTGTCGGTTCCGTTCGCACGGACGGTTAGCGGGGAGGGGCCCCCTTGATCCGTGTACTCATCCTGATGTCCGGAAATATAGGTGGAGCGAATATACGGCTCAAGTTCTATGGCTTGGGTTTTGCGGGTCAGCCAACCTGCCTCAATCCAGCCGCCAAACATGGCCGAATCATAATTTCCGGTGTAATGATCCAGCGCAGTATCAGTACGTTCGGTATCGTTATCGGCTCGTGCGTAAAGAAGACCGAATTCGCAATAAGCGTTTTCATTAAACCAGTTTCCGTAAAGCGATGTCATAAACATGTCTGTGGACCCGCCGCCGGAGCCGCGCTTCCCATCCAGATCTGTCCAGGCCTGGCCGGCACCGAAACCGATGATCAACTGTGGATTAATCCGTTTTTCCACTCCGGCCAGATACCCGGAAGTCTGCCAGTCGAACCCGTCCAGAGAGCCTTCGGATTTCTGCCCGCCGAAGTCGTTGAATTGGCGCATATAACCGGTCCATTCCCCCGAAGCAAGCAGGGCAGAAGGTCCGGAAGGACCTTCCGGAGTGCTGCTGTCGGAAGATTGTTCCTCGCGCAGCAGCGTGCGCGCAATGCCGGCATGCTTTGAAACATTGTGCATGACCACATTGGCTGATGCGGCAGACGCCTTCGCCACGGAAGGCGTATCTGTTTCCTGAAGCTTCAGTCCGTGAACGGTTGCTAAAACATTCGTTGCCGTTGATGAAAGGCTGAAGTCGTAAACCGACAAAACATCATTGGTGTCAAACAACCCAAACAGATCTTCAATGCTGCCTGCAGCAATCAGTTCATATTCTGAATATAATTTAAGTGCCTCGGATGACGTAAGTTTTACCTTTGCTCCTTCATTAATCAGGGTTCCATCCACGGTCATCTTTCCGGTTCCGTCCTCATCGGAAAGTTTAAAGTCAAGCAGAGAGCCGGCAGCAAAAGTTGCGTCCCCACCGACGTGCAGCTGCGCGCCGCCAGCAAGCGCTACAGTACTGTTCATTCCGGCAAACAGGGATCCACCTATATCAACCACCCCGGCATGGTCAACGGTTAAATATGCAGGTCCTAGATCAGGAAGCTGTATTGGCCTATTCGTTGGAATGGTTGTCTCGTCGACAGCAGCCAGATAGACATCTCCAGCATTTTTCCACATCGATCCGGTTCCGCTTATATGCACCCGGCCGGTTCCGCCGCGCGAGGCAAGGTCGGCATAATCGCTGTAGACCGCGGCACCATTCGAAATGATCAAAGAACCCTCTCCCCATGAACCCACTCTCAATGCATACCGGTTGGACCACACTGAGCCGACTCCAATAACATTAACAGTTCCCGCGGTTCCGTCTCTGCCGATAATCCCTGTATCCGAAAAAACAGACCCGCCGTTTTCAATGGTCATTTCACCGTTGCCCATATGAGCAATGCGAAGCGACTCGGTATTCCAAACAGAATTGGATCCGGTGATGACAGCAGAGCCGAATGATCCTTTATTAAAGCCCAACATTCCCGCACGCGAGCTGACCACAACACCATTTGTAATCAACAGCGACCCGTCACCTTTCCATCCGGCTCCCAAAACACCTGTCATATTTTGAGCATCGGTCAGAACCGTGACATCACCAGCCATATTGGTTGCCAGCGAAGAACCGTCAAACACCACATCCATATCGGAAAGCACGCCGCGAACTGTGACGGTTCCGGTTCCATAAAAATCTTCCGGTGAAAAATAGAGCGTATCGGCATCCAGCGATCCCCCGGTGCCGAAATAAACAGACCCATTGTGGTTCGTGAAGTTCATACCAACATATACGACTCCAGCTTCTACCCGGCCGTTATTCGTAATAACCAGAGAACCATTACCGTAGCGGTCACCGACAAAAAGACCGTCAGAGTACCAGGCCGAATCACTGCCGGTCACCATCACCGACCCGGTCGATCCGGCCTGATAACCGATGTATCCGAAATCATTATAAACGGCACCGCCATCAGAAACGGTTAATTGACCCGTCCCGTACCCTCCAACATAAAGATCTGCGGAGTTGGACCAAATCGAACCGCTTCCGGTGACAACAGCCTGTCCTTCGGCATCTGTATAAAATCCAAGACATCCGTCGCTGTTATAAACCGCACCGCCGTTTTCAACATTCAGTGTTCCGCTTCCGAAATCGCCCATTCCCAGATACCCGGCGTTCGACCAAACAGATCCCGAACCGGTCACTGTCACCGTACCGGTTGCGCCTGAATTATACCCAACATATCCTTCACTTGAAAAAACAGTGCCGCCGTTACTGATCACAAGCTCTCCGATGCCGTATTCGCCGACGGAAAGCCAGCTGGAATTGATCCAGGTCGATCCGTCTCCCGTTACCAATGCTCTTGAGTCTGAATCAAATCCAACATACCCCTCGGTATTGTAAACCGTACCACCGTCCTCAATGTTCAGTGTTCCGGAACCTCCCGCTCCAACCAGCAACACGCTGGCATTCAACCAAGCAGAGCCTAAGCCGGTGACTGTTACTGTTCCGGTTCCATAAGGAGTGTACCCGACATATCCATCATAATTATAAACAGCACCGCCATTCGTGATCATCAGCGTTCCGGTTCCATATTCTCCAACCGAAAGCCAGCTGGAGTTAATCCAGGTTGATCCGGCTCCATCTACAGTCACTTGCCCCGTTGATCCGGGAGCATATCCAACATATCCATCGTAACTATAAGCTGCTCCGCCATCCTTGATATTCAGCGTTCCGGTGCCGTATTCACCAACGGATAGCCAGCTGGAGTTCGACCAAACCGAACCGGCGCCAGTCACAATCACTGTTCCCGCAGCTTGAGGAGCATATCCAACACATCCCGTATAATCGTGAACCGCACCAGTGTTGGTAATAATCAATTGCCCATTTCCATAATAACCAACAAAGATATTATCTGTTGGTCCATAAACCGGACCGGAGTCAACGGTCCATTCGCCATCAACATAAATATTTCCGGCCCAGATCTTTGATACCCCGATCAGAATGATAGTTACCGTGATAATCAAACGCGCCATAAGCTCCCTTTATTGAAATGATGACAAATCAATACAACTATTCTTGTACAGATGACAGAGAAAATCAGCGCATCGAATTGATCATTCCGGCGAGGCGACCGGCGCCGAAACCGTTGTCGATGTTGACGACCGAAACACCGGCAGCGCAGCTGTTGAGCATGCCGAGCAGGGCAGCAATGCCGTTAAAGCTTGCGCCGTAACCGACACTGGTCGGCACCGCAATCACCGGCTTGGAAACCAGTCCGCCGACCACGCTTGCGAGTGCACCTTCCATGCCGGCGCAAACGACCAGAACATTGGCCTGGCTGAGTTTTTCATGTTGAGCAAACAGACGGTGGATGCCCGCAACACCGACATCGAACACGCGATCGACCTTGTGGCCCATCAGCTCAGCAGTAATCGCGGCTTCTTCAGCCACAGGAATATCACTGGTTCCGGCTGTTACGACAAGAATGACACGGTCCGGATCCGGTTCGATGGTTTCTTTGCGAACGACAATCAGGCGGGCGGATTCATGATACTCCGCCTCGGGAGTTAATTTCTGAACCGCATCAAATGTTTGCCGAGAAGCACGGGTCGCCAGAATATTGCGTTCGCCCTCGTTCATCTTCTGAACGATCTGTGCAACCTGATCCGGCGTTTTTCCCTCGCAGAAAACCGCCTCGGGAAATCCGCGCCGCACCGGACGGTGGTTGTCAATTTTAGCAAAACCAAGTTCGTCAAATCCGCTCATTTCCTACCTCGCTGCAGAACCGGCTGAAAGCTGAGTCTACTTTATTCCCTGATTCATACTTCCCATTCTATAGCCGGAAAGATCCAGCGTCACATAATGGAACCCGAGTTTTTTCAATTGGTCGGTAATTGCGACAGCAACTCCCGGAGCCGTAAGTTTTGGAATGGCAGACGGCTCCACCTCGATACGCGCCAGATTTCCATGATGCCGCACCCGCAACTGGCCTTCGATCATCGGGCGCAGAAATTTCTCCGCTTCTTCAATCTGTTTTAAACGGGCCGTGGTAATCTGCAGCCCGTACTCCAGACGCGTAGCAAGGCAGGCGTTGCTCATTTTTCCGGCTGTGGAAAGTTTCCAATCCCTGGAAATTTCACGAATCTCATCTTTTGTCAGGCCGGCCTCCCGGAGCGGACTGCGAACCGCGGCAAGTTCAGCGACAGCCCGGGTTCCGGGACGATAATCGCCGTCATCATCCACATTACTTCCCTCAACAACCCACTTTATTCCTCGCGAAGAAGCCCATTGCACCAGGGCATTAAACCGGATTTTTTTACAGTGATAACAGCGATCCGGCGTATTCGCGGTAAAAGGTTCTGCATCGAATTCATCCGTTTCGATCAAAATGTGTTTAACGCCTATTTTTTCACCCAGCTCCAGTGCTTCTTCCTTTTCTTCGCTGGTCAGCGTTGCGGAAACCGCCGTAGTGGCCAGTACATTTTCCGTGCCCAGCGATCGCACGGCGGCGGCCAGCAGAAAGGTGCTATCCACGCCGCCGCTGAACGCCACCACGCATTGTTCTAATTCCTGAAAGATAGTATGGAGTTTCTTAAGCTTGGCTTTTGTTTTCATATTTTATTTTTACTCTCCCCGAATCGGCCGGCGAAGTGCTTTTTTTTCAGAGTGTTTATGTTTTTCATCCAGCATTTTGTTTTTGGCCCGGCGGGAACGACGGCGTTTCTGGCGGCGGATTTTTTCGCGCTCCTGCTGCTTTTTGCTTCTGATGCCCAGAAGCTTTTCCTCGAGTTTATCGCACAAGTCGCGGCGGGCAAAAAAACGGTTGGAAGCCTGAAGGCGCGACTGCCGGCATTTAATCTCGATGCCGGTCGGCCTGTGAATCAGCTGCACACAGGAAGAGGTTTTATTGATCTTCTGCCCGCCTTTACCGGATCCACGGATAAACTGCTCAGACAAATCGGCTTCGCTGATTCCCAGCGCATCCATCCGTTCCTGCAGCTTTTCCCATTTCTCCTGCGTGATCATATTCAGAGGAAAACACGCCGCACAAAAAAAGAACAGTTACAAAAGTTTAAATTCCGGCTTGCACCAAATTTTTAAATTGGCATATTAGCCAGCCTTTCGACGCGGGTGTAGCTCAGTGGTAGAGCCTCACGTTGCCAACGTGATTGTCGTCGGTTCGAATCCGATCACCCGCTCCATTTTTTCATTTCACCTCTTTCACCTCATCAATCCGCAGGGATGCTTTGGCTCCTGTTTCGGGCTGAATGATATCGAGATCTTTCACCATCCACAGATCGTCGAAATTCTTTACGCTGACCACCTTGATGACCTTAATCCGGTTTCCGTCAGCATTGCGCTCTTCTGCCTGTACCATTCGACCACTGTCTTTTTCCACCCACAGCTGAAGAACCCGGTTATCGGGCCGGGGAATCGAAATCTGATAGCGCTCCTTGCCGAACTTTCTTTCAACCCCGACCGTTTCAGCATTCGGATTCCACAGGAACGCAAACGTCAGGTCGGCCCAGGTTACGCCGCTGTCTGCAATTTCAGCATTCGGATCAAACGAAGCCTCTTTTCCATTTTCTGTAAAAGACGGATTCATTCCATCAGGACTCAACATCAGCTTCAGTTCCTGAACCTGTTTGGCTTTCGAATCTGTGATTTTATAGTCCGCCCGCGGCGCCTGCGCATTCCAGTCGAGCGTCATTTCCACCTTCAGCGTTTTCCGTACAAACCCGTTCGGGGCCTTTTCCTTGAGCGACCCAGACATAAACACCGGGTAGGGCGGCAGCTGCGCGCGCGCGGCAGCCAGAATCCGGGGAGCGGGCGGCAAAGATTGCTCAGCCATCACAGACCAAGCAGCGAACAGAACAAAAAAGATGCGTTTCATAGCGGTCAGTTTACTGATCAGAATAATTATGGACAGAATAATTGACGGTTTCGGCATTGTTCAATATCCGGAAAAACTTCCGGGTGCAGGAACTGCCTGCTTCCAAGGTTTGGAAAAACAGGGTAGTGTGATTTCTTATGGCAAAATTTATTATCAACGGTGGAAATGTAATCGGCGGAAAATTCGCGCCGCGCGGCAATAAAAATGCAGTCCTTCCCATGCTGGCGGCGGCCACGCTGACCGATCAGCCGGTCGAGTTGAGCAATGTACCCGACATTCAGGATGTGCGTGTGATGCTCGAACTGCTTCAAACGCTCGGCGTATCCGTTGAAAAAACAGCCGATGGCGTCATTCTCTGCGCAGCCGGGCTGAATACCACGAATCTGGACGAAGAACTCTGTCGTCGTGTGCGCGCCTCGATTCTGCTGGCTGGACCTCTGTCCGCCCGCCACGGATCGGCCACTGTTCCTGCACCGGGCGGCGATGTCATCGGACGACGCCGGCTCGACACCCATTTTTACGGATTGCGTGCACTCGGCATCGAGATTACAGAAACCGTTCCATATGAGTTCAGGCGGAAAAAACTGGAAGCAGCCGGGCTCGTTCTGGATGAAGCCAGTGTAACAGCCACCGAAAACATACTGATGGCCGCCGTGCTGGCCGAAGGGGAAACCACGATTTTCAACGCCGCCTGCGAACCGCATGTGCAGGATCTGGCAAACCTGCTGGTGAAAATGGGCGCCAACATTTCCGGCATCGGCACCAACCTGCTGAAAATCCGCGGCAAAAAAACACTGGACGGCGCAACGCATACGGTGGCGCCGGATTACATTGAAACCGGCAGTTTTCTCACCGCCGCCGCTGTTACCGGCGGATCGCTGGAGATTGAAAATCCCGGCGACAGCCTGACTCTCGGTGTTCTCAAAAAAGGCTTCGAAAAACTGGGGACCCATTGGGTCGTTTCTGATGGTGTTCTGACCATGAAAAATGAAACGGGTCGAACGACCCTTCCGGACCTTGGAAACTTTACACCGAAGATTGAGGACGGAATCTGGCCGGCGTTTCCCTCCGACCTGATGAGTGTGATGATTGTGCTCGCCACTCAGACGCAGGGACAAATGCTCTTTTTTGAAAAACTCTTCGAGAGTCGCATGTACTTCGTAGACAACCTGATGGCCATGGGAGCGAATATTATTCAGTGCGATCCGCACCGCGTTGTTGTCAGCGGCGCATCCAAACTGAGTGGTGCCCGTCTGAGCAGCCCGGACATCCGCGCCGGAATGGCGATGCTCATTGCGGCCTGCTGCGCCGAAGGACACAGCGAAATCGATAACGCCCACGTCATCGACCGCGGCTACGAATCCATCGATGAACGTCTCCGCGCGCTCGGCGCGGATATTGTTAGAGAAGCTTAATAAAAAGAAAGGCTGAAAGCTTATCTTTTTTAACGGGTCCAGAAGAATCCGTGGGTGAGGTGAGGGTGTTCTTTCACTTCAACGGATGAGATTTTGGCGTCATAGTCGGCACGGATTTCGTAGCGATACCCTTTTTTCAGTTCCACAGTGAGAGGAAGATCGTTAACGAGTTTGTTCCATGGATATTTGCATTCGCAGACAACAGTAAAGGTGTGTTCGCCGGGATCGAGCCAGCTTTTGTCGCCAGTCCATATATCGCGTCCCTGATCATCGATAGTTTTAAGTTCCTTTCCATTGTCGATGAAACGGATATGCGTTTCGACAAACAGCCGGTTGCAGGTTTCGACATAGCATTTTCCCGGAGAAGGGGACAGTTCGGACCGGTAGGAAGTACAGGCAGCCAAAAGTCCAAAAATGGCGCAAAGCAAAAACCATTTTTTCATAATTAAATCTCCAGCTGTTTGATACAGGGGGAGAGCATTCTATATCCGTCAGCTGTAATCGCGACGGTATCTTCGATGCGGACGCCGCCGATCCCTGAATAATAGAGTCCGGGCTCAATGGTGACAATATGACCGGCACGAAGTGATTTTTTGTTAGCCGGAGAAACACGCGGCATTTCATGGATTTCCAGTCCGACTCCATGCCCGGTACTATGGATAAATCCCTGAGCAACTCCATCAACAGTCCCGGTTTTAAACCCTTTGGACTCCATAACATCTGCGCCAACCTTATGAACAGAGGATGCTTTTATCCCGGATTTGAGCATTTTAAGCTGCGCAGCCTGAGCCGCTTTGACAGCCAAATACTGTTTTTTCAGCGCAGCAGGTGCCGGACCGCGGCAGACGGTACGGGTGATGTCTCCCCAATATCCGGTTTTTGCAGACCTTGGAAAAATATCGAGTACGATAGGCTGACCGGCATAAAGCGACCCACTGCCGCGCTCATGAGGATCTGCTGAAAGCGGTCCACCAGCAACAATGGTTTCTTCGGCAGTACAGTCGTGATCCAGTAAAGTATGATTAATTGTTGCCCGAACCATTTCTGATGTTAAAACCTGCTTTCCAACCTTCAGTGATCCGTCTTTCATGATTTTTGAGGAGGCAATTTGCTGAATGGCCGCTTTCATCGCGGCGACGGCTGCACGCTGACTTTGCTGAACTGCTTTAATTTCATCAGCTGCTTTAATTTCCCGCTGCGGGCAGGGAGGCTTTTCCTGAATTTGAACCTGAATTTTGTTTTTTCTCAGCTGATCCGCAATCCCTACAGGAAAGCCAGAGGGAACATTGACCGAAGTAAGATGGTATTTTTTCAGCAACGTAAGGACCCACAGGGAAAATGGATCCCTGGATTGAATTCCCAACTGAGCTGGACAGAATACCTTTACCCCCGGGTAAACCGTTCTTCTCAAACGGTTATATTCCATCTCGGAAACCAGCAAAATGGTCTGTCGACGGTTTTTAAGCAAAACAGAGGCCTCAGGAGGTTTCACTCCGCACAAATAGTGTATATTGGTGTCCTCTACAGAGCTGCTGATAAGTAGAAATACTGATTTATTGTCCATTTTTTGCCTAACATTATTTATACAGCGTGTTTTACGAAAATTTCATACAGTTTGTTAGATTTAAATTTCCATCCAGTTAAGTTTATTTAGTGTCTGATTGGAAGAATGGTCCTACATATTGTGTTTTAAAAAATAAATTTCTATCCTTCGGCTTTGACCTTGTCGGTATGCCGCTCCGTTTATTAGCTTCCCTCTGTCGCGACTGCTTAAGGACTAAGCGGTTGTTAACAACCTGTTCACAACCCTCACAGGTTTGTTAATTATTTTTATTTTGTGAGTTCGGAATTTACGATGACTGATGAACAGAAAAAGCTTTGGAACGATGCCTGCCAACACCTGAAACAGACTCTTTCCAAAGATGTTTTTGAAAAATGGATTGCTGTAATCCAGTGCCGGAAGATTGATCACGATCAGGTTATTCTGGTGGTGGGCAATGATTTCTATCAGTCATGGCTGGAAGAGCATTATCTGCCGCTCATCAAAAATGCACTGGCTCTGGTTTCCGGGCAGACCTATGACATTCAGCTGGTTGTGGACTACAGCCTGGCTTCCGAACAGGAAGAACAGCCGGACACGGCAGAAAACGTTAAGGAAAAGGTTCGTTCCATTCTTCCGCAAAAACGCGGCACTAAGGAAACTAAAACCAACCTGAACAGCAACTACACCTTTGATTCTTTTGTGGTCGGTCCATCCAACCAGTTTGCGCACGCGGCGGCCATGGCTTCGGCCCAGTCTCCTTCCCGCGCATACAACCCTCTCTTTATTTACGGGGGAGTCGGACTTGGAAAAACCCATTTGATGCAGGCAATCGGTAACTTCATCCTTTCTAAAAAAGGAAAAGGAAAAGTCTGCTACACAACCAGCGAAGCCTTTTTGAATGAATACATTGAAGCACTGCAGACCAATTCCCTGGCGAAATTCCGTAAAAAATACCGGACCGTTGATGCGCTGCTGATCGATGATATTCATTTTCTGGCCGGTAAAGAACGTCTGCAGGAAGAGTTTTTCCATACCTTTAACGCCATTTTTGAAAATCATAAGCAGATCGTCATGACTTCCGACCGGCCCGCCGGAGAGCTGGAAGGACTCGCTCCTCGACTCGTCTCCCGATTTGAGTGGGGACTGGTTGTTGAAATGGAAAGCCCGGATGTTGAAACGCGGGTTGCCATTCTTCGTAAAAAGAGTGAGCAGCTCAAACTTTCCATCGAGCAGAATCTCCTTTTCTATATCGCAGAACGTATTTCCTCCAACATCCGTCGTCTGGAAGGTGCACTGATCCGGGTGGCGTCTTACATTTCCCTGACCGGACAATCCATGGATATGGGAAAACTGGAGTACCTTCTTAGAGATACACTGGATCAGGAAAAGAAACACGCGATCAGCGTTGAAAACATTCAGAAGACTGTTGCTGAACACTTTGATTTGCGGGTTGGTGATCTGCTGGGACGCAAGCGAACCCAGAATATTGCCTGGCCGCGGCAGGTGGCTATGTACCTGTCCCGGGACATGACCAACCTTTCTTTCCCAAGCATTGGAGACTCTTTTGGACGAAACCATGCCACTGTGGTTCATGCCTGCAAGACCGTGGAAAAGGAACAGACAACAGACCTGAAGCTGCGTCAAACGCTGTCTCTGCTGCGTCAGCGGGCAGGACATCAGTCCGCTCAAACGGTATCCTGACAGGATTCCATAGAACAGAATGCAAGAGGCAGGTCGTCAGACTGCCTCTTTTTCTTTGCCTGATGAAAACAGGAAGCCACCAACAGGGGTGATGATAAGATGAGGGTAAATCTGTTGATAGACTGAGGATAAATTTGACAACTTTGACTTACTGAAAGTCGAGAGGGTTTATCCTGAGTTTCTCCACAGAACTGTCAACAAAGCTAAATACGCTGACTAGATAGAGATAGGTAAAAAAACAGGCTGACTGATCATTCTATTTACAGTACTACTAATACTAAGATTTATATACTAAAGAAGGTTATCTATTACAGGGGGTTGTTAATGAAGCTCACAATTGAAAAATCAGCACTGCTCGATGCTCTGCAAAAAGTTCAGTCCATCGTTGGTCAGCGCAGCACTCTTCCCATTCTTTCCAACGTTCTTTTAAGAGCGGAAGGAGATCTGGTGTCTTTAACAACGACCGATATGGAGGTTTGCGTTAAAACCAGCGTTGCGGCTGAGATCAGCGATGCAGGGGGCACAACACTGCCGGCTCGCCGTTTCTTCAGCATCTGCCGTGAGCTGCCGGCCGGACAGGTTGAAATCGAAGTGGACGCCAAGGACGTTGCCACGATCCGCAGCGGTCCGTCTTTCTTCAAGCTGGTCGGTCTTCCGGAAGAGGAGTTTCCGCCGCTTCCGGAATTCGACGAGAACTCTGTTTACTCTGTCGATCAGGTCGTCTTCCGGGAAATGCTTCAGAAAGTCACATACGCGGCCTCTACGGACGAAACACGCTATATCCTGAACGGAGCCCTTCTCAGCTTTAAGGACGAGAAATTGACCGTTGTAGCAACCGATGGGCGTCGACTGGCGATGGTGGAGCAGGAAATCGAATTTTCTGAAGATGCCCAGGTCGATCTGGTTGTTCCCAGTAAAACCATTAATGAGCTGATCAAGACGCTGGGGGAAGAAGGAGTTCTTCGCATCCGGGTGTCCGCAACGCAGGTTGCCTTTGATTTTGATCAGATTCTGGTGATTTCCAAGCTGATTGAAGGAACCTATCCAAACTTCCAGCAGGTGATTCCGTCGCAGTGCGAAGAGCGGGTGGCGATTGACCGCGAAACCATGCTGCTGGCTGTTCGCCGTGTTTCATTGCTGACTGACGATCAAACTGCTTCAGTCAAACTGAACTTCGGCAGCAACAAGCTGGAACTGGTGACCAACAACACGGAAATCGGAGAGGCCCGGGAAACCATTCCGGTCAAATACGAAGGAAAGGAACTTTCGATTGCCTTTAATCCGGGATTCCTGATGGCGCCGCTGCGTCATCTCGATTCCGATGAGATTTTCTTTGAGCTGTCGGACGAATTAAGTCCTGGAGTGATCAAAACCAACGTTCCATTCCTGTATGTTTTGATGCCCATTCGGGTTTCATAAAGGGGAAGGTGGTTGCCCGACTAGGATTTGAACCTAGACAAACAGATTCAGAGTCTGTCGTGCTACCGTTACACCATCGGGCAGGAAAGAACGCAGAATAAGCCAGAGATTTGGCTTCAGTGCAAGTAGGGAATAAAGAAAAAAGAATGAACAGGACCGGACAAAGCCGGGTGATCGGACTGCTTGGTGTTGGATTTGACCATCAGGATAAGCATATCCGGATCACTCAGGCTGAGAATTATAAGGTTCTGATGGGATCGGAAGAGTCTCATCATGAACTGCAGAAAATCTGCGGTGAAATTGAAAAAGCGGTTCAATCGTCCGGTCGCAAGCTGTCCGATTACACGCCTGAGGAATTTGTCGAACTTCTCGGAAAGATTTACTGAAACAGGATTCCTGATGAAAATACTGTTTCTAACTCTAAAACTTCCCCATTCCGAAGTCGTTGGTGGAAACCGTATCGTTTTTCAGCGCATTCGTTATCTTGCTCAACAGGGGCACCAGGTTGGGCTCGTCTCCTATCTCTCAGGAGAAACTGAGAAGCAGATTGAGGGCCTGAAAGAGTTCGTTTTCGACCTGCACACGATTCAGCAGCCGAATCGCAACCTGCTGTTTCGGATTTTTCATGATTACCTTTGGGCCCATTCCCGTCCGGCATTGATCTGGAAGCTTTACTCCAAAGCAATGATGGATGAGGTCGCGAATGCGGTGGAACTGCAGCACTACGACCTGGTGATTGCTGAATTTTCTGAGATGGGGCAGTTCTTATACAAAAATCCTTCTCTGTCTGCGGTTCACACTGTCATTTCCTGTCATCGGTGCATGACCGCATCCTATGAGAAGTACCAGGAAATGGAGGAAGTGCGCTGGCGACTGTACTGTAAAAGCCTGCCCCAGCTGCGCGGACTTCGTAAATATGAGTTTGATATGTACCGCAGCGCCGACCGCATTCTGGTGCTGACGCCGCAGGACCGGTTCACAATGCAGTACTATGCTCCGGATCTCGCGGTTTCTGTTGCTCCGACCGGAGTGGATATCGAAGAGCTTCAAAAACATCCGCCGGTTCCCAAAGAACCGATCATTCTGATGACCGGCTATATGCAGGATCCGGCCAACGAAGATGGCGTTAAATGGTTCGTGCACCATGTTTGGCCGGCACTGCGCGATCATCATCCGGAAGTCAAATTTTACATCGTTGGAGCTGATCCGAGTCCGCGCATCAAAAGACTGGTCGCCGGAGACCGGCGAATCATCGTTACCGGAAAGGTGAAGGATCTTCGTCCCTACCGCAACCGGGCCCGGGTACTGGTTTCTCCGGTTCGCCTTGGCTCCGGCATGCGAACCAAAGTGCTGGAAGCTATGGCCGCCGGCCTGCCCGTTGTATCCACGTCGCTCGGGATGGCCGGGATAGAAGCCCAAACCGGTATGAATTGTTTTGTAGCCGATACACCGGCTCTTTTTGAGCGCAGTGTGGACTGGCTGTTGACAGACCGTTCACTCAGTGCCCGGATGGCTCATGCTGCCCGTAAACTGATCGAAGAAAAGTACGGACTCGAAATCGGTCTTCATCAGTTCGAAAATATTTTAAAATCAGTTGTGGAAGGGTAAGAAAATGGAAAAAACAGTCTGGGTTTCTTTTGATCAGCTCGAAGCATTCATGGTGGATGTCTTTAAATCGATCGGAGTGCCGTCGGAAGATGCCGAGATCTGTGCTGATGTGCTGATCACATCTGATAAACGCGGAATTGATTCCCATGGTGTGGGACGCCTTAAGCCCATTTACTACGATCGGATTGTCAGTAAAAAAATTCAGCGGCCAGTCACTGATTTTGAAATTGTCCGCGACCGGGCTGCAACTGCCGTTGTAGACGGACATCACGGAATGGGGATGGTGATTGCAAAACGCTGTATGGAAATGGCCATTGAAAAAGCGCGTACCTACGGCCTCGGAATGGTTGCGGTCCGCAACTCAACCCATTACGGCTTTGCTGCATACTATCCAATGATGGCCTGCGATGCCGGTATGATCGGGCTCACCGGAACCAATGCCCGCCCATCCATTGCTCCCACTCACGGCGTCGAAAATATGCTGGGTACCAACCCGCTGGTTTTCGGCATGCCCACCGATGAAGGGTTTCCGTTTACCAACGATTACGCAACTTCGATCATGCAGCGCGGTAAAATTGAACAGTATGCCCGGGAAGGAAAGGATTGTCCGCCCGGACTCATTATTGACCGGGCAGGAAACACCCAAACGGATTCGGTCCGGATTTTGAAAGATCTGGTCAATGGACAGGCGGCTCTGGCCCCCATCGGCGGCCTTGAAGAAGAAACCGGCGGGCACAAAGGCTACGGCTTTGCAACAGTGGTTGAGCTGCTTTCCGCCGCACTGCAGCAGGGTTCCTACCTCAAAATGCTCAGTGGACTCGCTGATGACGGAAGTCCAAAACCTTATGCGCTCGGCCATTTCTTCATGGCTATCGACATTGAACACTTCTGCGATCTCGCTGACTTCAAAAAAACCGCCGGCGATATTCTGCGCCAGTTGCGCGCGTCCCAGAAAGCGCCGGGGAAAGAACGCATCTACACCTGTGGCGAAAAAGAACATATTGCCGGTATCGACCGCAAGGATAAAGGGGCTCCGATCAATGACGCTCTCCAGAAACAGCTCATCGATATGCGCAATGAGCAGGGTCTGATCCAGTATCGCTTCCCATTTGAAGCGTAAGCTGCCTGTCCGGCAAAGCTTTAGCGAAGGTCGAAGTCTGCAAACCGGAAACTTGATTGGAATTGTTTCCGGCAACGTCTCAAAGTTTGCCAAATAAGCTCTGCCTTCTCGGTGCCTTGAATGAGCAACGCGAACGGGCGAAAGAATATTACTCAGATTAATTTGGTATTAAACAGATTTTCCCCTATCTGTGTTATCCGCGCGATTTTCGGTTAGAGCTAGGTTCACGCGGGTGCTTTTTGAAGCCGTAAACTTGAGAAGGCGCCGAATCCACCCGCAGTAAACCTGCTCTGTGCGGTAGGTGTAATGGTAATAACGCAGAACCTCCTGGACCTTTTATTCACCAGCTTACTATCGGGATTTGTCTGAAATTTTGGATTATTTTTCACTTTTTCCCTCCCTGTGTCGTCATGTATAAAATATACATTGATATTAAAAGAAAGAGGCGGTGTTTAAAAAAGTTTTCCATGTTTTCCCCCTTAATATGAGCATAGATGGAAAATTTCAGGGGTAGAGGTCATATGTGGAAAATAAAACCGCCGATTTTCCATTTTTACCCCTTTAATATAAACATAGATGGAAAATCTTTCCATTCCATAGGGGTGATATATGGAAACTTTTCCATCTAACCAACTGTTAGAAGGACCGACGGGGTTAAACCTCTGGTGGGGAACCAGTAATGATTGTTAAGGGGCGCACAAGTTGAGTAAAAGTTGTTTGAGTGGTAATCTTAAAATCCCGGCGGCATAACGGAGTTGATGGCGACCGGGATTTTAAGATTACCGCAACGTTGAAAGGTACTAATTGAATTTTTTTGTGCGGGGCGACTGGAACAGCGTCACGTAGAAACTGTGCGATGCGGGGAAGCACACAATGGAGTCGAACTTGAAGCGCCCCCGTCGCTCCAAGTTCTAACAATGGCATGCAGCTGACCGGGTTGACATTGGATTGATTCAGGCGAAGCTGGCCGCCCGGCAGCTGATGCCTGTTACGTTGGGAACAGAAAATGAAACACATAATCATAGCGACAATTTTAGCTGTCTCAGGATGCACGCACGGTTCTGCCGAGAACATCTATAAGGACAAGTTTATAACAAAACCTGTTCGGATTATGGTTGAGGCGTTCCTGAATAATGACTTGTCAGCGTATCGTAATTCCATGGAGCCGCAGTACTTCGAGAGACGAAGTCAAAGCGATGTGAATATTGAGCTGGATGCAGGAGTACAAACATTTGACCAATGGTTTAAAGGTGCAAAGGTCAGCGATTTTATTTTTACTGTAGAGGATGTCAGGCTTCCTGCTAAACTGAAGCCAAGCTATAAAGAGGTTTCATATGGGTTACGTGGCAAAGAAGCCAGACTTCGCTTGTTAGTTCATTTGGAGAACAATGAATGGAAAATAGCGGACCCTACGCATCCCCACGAAGCTTACGAAAAATAAATCCCCAAATCGGGTAAAGGGGAGTGTCTAGCTCCCCCTCCCCACACCACCGGACATGCGGGTCCGCATCCGGCGGTTCGAAAGGCATCGGCCGACTCTATTGAGCCGGATAATGTATCCGAGACCATTGTTCGTGAACCGCTCCCTTCGGTCACTATTTCCTTCGGAAATTATCTTCGCTGCGCTTCGGGAGACTGATTAACCCTTGCTCGGCAAGCCAGTCGTTTCCCATACCCATATTGGTTGCCAGCGTGCGTGCCAGCTTCCAATACGCCTTGCGGCTGCTAACGACCATTTTGATCTGCCGAATATTAACGTTCAGCTTGAGCAGTTCGCGGAACCGCTTTGCAGGTCGCTTCCACATCTTCCAGTAGCACATCCGCACGCGGCGGCGTATCCATTGGTCGAGCAGTGGAATGGGTTGGTAGTATTCGCTGATACCGAAGTATCCGATCCAGCCGCGCATATACTGCCGCAGTTTCTTCAGTCGGTACGCCATCGAAACACCCCAGCTTCGGCCGGTGAGTTCCTTGATGCGCCGCTTGAACTCCTTTTCGGACTTTTGGCTCCATCGAATCCGTCCATGTTTGATCTGGAACCCGAGGAATG
Organism: Tichowtungia aerotolerans; assembly: GCF_009905215.1. Classification (GTDB taxonomy): domain Bacteria; phylum Verrucomicrobiota; class Kiritimatiellia; order Kiritimatiellales; family Tichowtungiaceae; genus Tichowtungia; species Tichowtungia aerotolerans. The sequence continues at coordinate 1,393,429 of NZ_CP047593.1, forward strand.
TGCATTCGTCCAGAGACGCGACTTTGCTTTTGGTCTCATTGACCGTCAGCTTCAGCCTGCGTTCCAGAAAGTTCCGAACATTGAAAAACACCCGCTCGCCCGCGCGTTGCGATTTCACCAAGATGATGAAGTCGTCGGCGTAGCGCACGAATTTGTGTCCCCGCCGTTCGAGTTCCTGATCGAGCTCGTCGAGCAGGATGTTTGCTAAGAGCGGAGAAAGGGGGCCGCCCTGCGGCACGCCCTGACGTGTTGGCTCCCAACGCCCGTCATGCATCACCTCCGCCGTTAGATATTTCCTGATCAGTCTCAACACGCCCTTGTCCTTCACCCGCTTTTCCACGCAGTGCATCAGCACGTCGTGGTTGACGGTGTCGAAAAACTTCGAGAGGTCGGCATCGACCGCAACCCGGTGTCCTGAGCGGAACAGCTTCTTCACCTGCCGCACCGCGTCGTGCGCGGATCGTCCGGGCCGAAAGCCGTAGCTCGATTCCGAAAAGTGCGGATCGAAGATCGGGGTCAACACCTGCGCAATCGCCTGTTGGATCAGGCGGTCGAGCACCGTCGGAATTCCCAGCGGGCGGCGCGTGCCGTCCGGCTTGGGAATCAGCACACGGCGCACCGGGCGCGGGCAGTATCTCCCGTTTTCCAAGGTTGAGCGAATCGCTTCCCAGTTCCGGCGGATAAACCCGGCCGCGTCAGAAATAGACATGCCGTCCACGCCCGCCGCGCCCTTGTTTGCCTTCACCCGCGCCCATGCTCGCTGCATGTTCTCACTGCAAAGAATCTGCTCCAGTAGTTCATCTTGCGGGCTCGCTTCGTCCGCTGTGCCGGATGCATCTTCTCCGCCGGACGGCATCATCGAAGGTTCCAGATCACAGCGGGGGCTTGCCCGCTCCTTTCGTTCCGGCCTTCCCGACAGGTCATCGGTACTATGCCGTCTGCTGACTCCTGCCGCATCATCGCCGCCATTACTGACGCCGACGCTCTCCGTTGCCGAAGCGCATGTGCCGCAGGTCTCCCCGGATAAGAACGCAAACTTCAACTGCACAACCGCCGCATTTACCGTAGAGGCACTGCCCCGGACTTCGGTTTGCTGGGCAACCTCATCCGCCTCCTCAGCCTTATATGCGATTTCTGTTCGTCGGCTCACAGTCTTGAACTCCATCTTCCTCCCCACGACTCCTCACGAAGCCGCAGTTGATTTCGTCTAGCGCTTCAGCTATCGTCAAACTCCGTGAAAGAGATTAACAACAGCCGGGCTACGCGCAGGGGACTCGAACCCCGTCAGTCTACGCTCATGCCAGGCGTACCCACTGCATTCACTCTATCGCAGGCTCCGCCCGCTCAGAGTGACGCGAAGCGTTACGCTGGGGTCAGCAAGAAATATGAGAATTGTTTTATTAGTGATAATCGCTCTGTTTAATTCAGGTTGCGCATCAATGATCGTGCATGAATATGGTCGTCAGATTGAATTTAAGCGTGCATCTGGGATTGTCTGCTGGGAAAATGGAGACGTCGGCATCCAGGAACAAACAATAAACAGGTGCGATGGATTCATAACACGTGAGCCTAAAATCATTTCAACTCAGTACTGTTTATTAACAAAGAATGACCTCTCCATATTCAACAGAGAAACGAACAGCTCGGGACGTGTAATCATTTATTTATCACCTGAGTTCTCAAAAAACTCTATTAACAACAATTCTGAGCGGGCAACGCAAACAGAACTAGCACTATCAAAAGACAGCTCACAAGAAGTAGCAGGAGTGACGCTTGCAGAAAGAAACCTAACAAGACCTATACCATACCCCGACAAGAAATCAGATGTATCCATATCGTTCGAGAAAGCCAGAAGATACGGCAGAGTAAAAAAAAGAAGTATTGCCGGGAAAATTCAACATCCTATTTTATTTCTACCTGCTCTTGTTACGGATGTTGTTTTGACACCTGTTTATATTATAGCCGTTCCAGTAACCATAATAACGCAAATGGGTGATGTGTAAAAATCACCCCAACCATCGGCTTCACTCTATCGCCGCCTCCGGCGGCTCAGAGAGAGCCGGGACGTTCAGCACAGAAAGGGAATAACATGATCGTAAACACACTGTCAGCATGCATCGCCACAGAGAAAGTTGCCGAATCACGTGATTTCTACGTGAAACATTTCGATGCCAAAGTCACCTTTGACTGTGGGTGGTACGTCAATTTGCAGTTTGGGAAAGAAACCTCCGAGCTTCAGTTTATGGCGCCCCAGGATCCATCACCCCCAGCCTGCAATCCCGCCGGACTGATTTATAACTTCTCTGTTGATGATGTTGATGCTGAGTACCGGCGTTTGACAAAAGCTGGATTAATCCCGGTTATGCCACTTGAGGAGCATCCCTGGGGGGATCGTGGTTTTTCGATTCCCGATCCTAATGGGGTCTGCCTCTACATCTATTCCGACAGAGAACCATCCGAAGAATTTAAACAGTACTGCAAAAACTAGCCGAGCCAGCGCGTGAACCCTGGTCGGAAAGGTGCACCATCTTTTTATTTCCCGAGCGGGTAACACATAACTTTCTGCTGAGAAAAAGTATATTAAATGGAAATAGTAGCACTGTTATTGGCCATTGTCGGATGGAGCGCCAGCCTGGTTGGAGGTATTTGGTTCTGAGTTGAAAGTTTTCGGAAAAGCATCTGGTGGGGACAGGGGTGCTTAAGGTCAGGAAATGAAACAAAAGCATCAACAAATAATGTGCAATATATTTGATGCTGCAAAGCAAATGCAGGAAAAGGCATGGTCTGTCATTGAAGAAACCAGTGTGGTCAATCACTGGTCTTCAATTGGAGCGACGATTAATTTAGTGGGTTCTCTTAAGACCGGGTTGCTCATAAACAATCGGGATATTGATTTTCACATCTATACGAGTCCTTTCAAGCTTTCCGACAGCTTTCTCGCGATGTCTAAACTCGCAGAAAGCAAGCGAATCAAATCTGTTAGCTACTCGAACCTGCTTGAATCCGAAGATAAGTGTATTGAGTGGCATGCAATATATGAAGATCAAGATGGAGATTCTTGGAAAATGGATATGATTCACATTTTAAACGAATCTCCCTTCGCCGGTTATTTTGAAAATGTGGCTGACCGCATTTTGAAGGTTCTGACTCCAGAAACGCGCAAGGCAATTCTCCGGATAAAAAATGCTGTTCCAGATGATCGAGAAGTGATGTCGATCCAGATATATAAAGCTGTAATTGAAGATGGTATTCGTGATTTAGATTCGTTTTGGCGGTGGGAAAAAAAGAATCCAAGTGAAGGTATTATCACATGGGTACCGTGAAAAAAGGCTTAATCCGCGCGCATACGCTATCGAGGACTCCGCTCACTTAGAGTAACGTGAATCGTTGGCACCACAATACAGGGGAGTGGTCTTTTGAGAAAAGTATTAATGAGTGCCTGCCTTCTAGGGAAAAAGGTTCGATACGATGGCGGGAGCCTTTCAGTGAATAATCAGGTTTTAGAGAGGTGGATATCTGAAGGCCGGATTGTTTCCGTTTGCCCCGAAGTTGAAGCGGGAATGAGCATTCCAAGGAAACCTGCGGAGATTGTTGATGGAAGCGGGAACAGGGTATTAGACGGCAAAACCGATGTTGTTGAAAAGGGCGGCAATATGGTGAGCGATGGTTTTATTGCAGGTGCTTCTGTTGCCCTGGAATTGTGCAAAAAGTTTAATATTGAAATAGCAATACTGGCCGAGTCGAGTCCTTCTTGTGGAAGTTCATTGATCTATGACGGTAGCTTTTCAGGTCACCGAATTCCCGGCATGGGCGTTACAGCAGCGTTACTGCGCAGGCATGGTATTCAAGTGTTTAACCAGTATGAGATAGCAGATGCTAACAAGGCCATCCATGCGACAAGTGCGTAATGGTGCTATCTGGCATCGAAAATATGGATCAAATAGAAAACATTTTAATCGGCAGTTTATTCCTGACAGTCTACGGCTGGCGGATTGCCAGACCGTATCTGTTTTACCGAGATGTTGTGTCTGGAGCCATAACCTGTGATGCCACCGGATATATCCTGACTCAGGGAGTCATCAGTGGTGGAGTTGCGATCTACTGGATCTCCCAAATCGGATTGATTTCAGTTGCAGACTGGCTGATCATGTTTGCCTTTTTATCGATGGCGGTCCTTTCATTTTACTTTGGTATCAAAGCTTGGTGGTGGAATAAAAATAAAATGAAAATCGAACCAGGCAATCGAGAGATACGGGCTTAAGCGCAGCCAAATAATTTCCGAAGGAAATAACGAAGAGGTTCAACCCCGGCGGAAAAATCAACCGGGAACTGCTCTTCAAAAAAAGGGGGCATCGAGTGCGGTAATCAAACGGCGCTCATCATCGAAAAAAAGTCGGAACGTATCCGGTTTTCTTAATGTTGAGGTTCGCTGCAGCATTTCTTTTTTCGAGGTAAAACAGACCGAATCAGAAGCGCAGTAAGAAATGCAGCACAGATGTGCTCAAAGATCCCGGCGCTGGTTGCGTGATGCTCAACATGATCAACGACCATATCGATGGATAAGATTCGATTGAGCAGCCATCCGGCAATCAAGGAGCATCCTGCCAGTGTGGTCAGATAGATGATGACTGCTTTTTTTCCCATGGATTTAAAAACTGTGGTGATAGTGGCGGCATTGGTCGCCGGTCCGGTGATGAGAAAAACCAATCCTGCCCCCGGAGAAAGACCGGCTCCGATCATTGCTAATGCTATAGGAATCGATCCGGTGGAGCAGACATAAAGCGGAATGCCGAGTCCCATCACAGCCAGCATGGAAAGCCATTCCGAGTTCAGATAGCGGGTGAACAGATCTTCCGGGACCAGTGCACCCAGCAGGCCGGAAACCAGAATTCCGATCAGCAGTGCGCGTCCGATATCGCGCGGGAGCGTTCCAAACCCGTATGTAAACACCTGTTTCCAGCGAACCGTTTTGGGAACTGGATTGCAGGATGGGCAATGTTCATCGCAGGCCTCATGAGGAGATTCGTCCTGTGCAGATGAAAAAGCCTCGACGGAAGCTCCGCAGATACATCCGGTAATAAAAGCGACGACTGTTCGGAAAACGGCAAACAGCGGTCCGAGCAATCCCCATGTGGCGGCAATGCTGTCCACTCCCGTCTGGGGAGTGGAGGTGAGAAATGAGACCGTCGCCCCGCGGGTTGCACCGTGTTTGCTCAGGGATGCGGAAAGCGGAATCACACTGCAGGAACAGAGAGGAATCGGAACCCCCAGCAGGGATGCTTTAATGATCTGTTTAAATCCGCGTTTGCCAAGATGGGTTTCAATAAATGTGACCGGCACAAAGGCTGCGAGGATTCCCGCAACCAGGAATCCGAGCAGAAGATAAGGGGCCATTATTGCCATGACAGCCCAAGACTTAGAGATTATGCTCAGCATCGCTTCCATAGGGAGGAGTACCTCAAAAATTTCTGAATCACTTGACTCAGGTCAATGTTCTCAGTTCAAAAATGAGCATAATCCTCAGCATTGAAAGCGCAAACTATAAATCGAAAGGAAATACGATGAGCATGTTCTGTTACCAATGTGAACAAACCGCCCAGTGCAGCGGATGCACCAGCTTCGGCGTGTGCGGAAAAGATCCGGAAACCGCCGCGCTTCAGGATCTGCTGGTCGATGTGTGTAAACAGATCGCCGTCAAGGCACAGGCGGGCGGGCGGAGCCGTGAAGCCGACCTGTTTGTGATGGAAGGGCTTTTCACCACTGTTACCAATGTGAACTTTGATCCGGATGATATTGCAATGGTGATCCGCCGCGGCGCGAAGCTGTGCGACTTTGAACCCGCTGCCGACATGGATGGTCTGGTGAAACAGGGCGAGGCCGTTGGTATTGAAAGCCGCAAGAACACCCTCGGCGATGATATTACCGGTCTGCAGGAACTGATTCTGTACGGTCTCAAAGGGATGGCCGCTTATGCCGATCACGCCTACATCCTCGGCAAGGAAGACGACTCTGTGTTCGCGTTTTTCCACGAAGCACTGGCCTCACTCAAACAGGATACTCCGACCGTTGACGCGCTGTTCAGCCTCGCCATGAAAGTGGGTGAAGTCAACCTGACCGTCATGGGTCTGCTCGACGAAGCCAACACCGGCACCTACGGCCATCCCGTACCGACTCCGGTCAATATCAACGCGGTTAAAGGCAAAGCCATTCTGATTTCCGGCCACGACCTCAAAGATCTGGCCCTGCTGCTGGAGCAGACCGAAGGCAAAGGCATTAACATCTACACCCACGGTGAAATGCTCCCGTGCCACGGCTATCCGGAACTGAAAAAATACAAGCACCTCGTCGGTAACTACGGCGGTGCCTGGCAGGATCAGCGCGCTGAATTCGAGGCCTTCCCCGGTGCGATTCTGATGACCACCAACTGCATCCAGAAGCCGAAGGAAAACTACAAAGCCCGCATTTTCACCTGCGGTCTTGTCCAGTGGCCCGGCGTACAGCACATCGATAACGGCGATTTCTCACCGGTCATCGAAGCCGCGCTGGAAGCCCCCGGATTCCCGGAAACCGAGCCCGAAAAAAACATCATGGTCGGCTTCGGTCATAATGCGGTAATGAGCGTGGCCCCGACGGTTATCGACGCGGTGAAAAGCGGAGCGCTCAAGCACTTCTTCCTGATCGGTGGATGCGACGGCGCCAAGAGCGGACGCAACTATTACACCGACTTCGCAGAAGCTGTGCCGGACGACTGCGCAATCCTCACGCTGGCCTGTGGAAAATACCGTTTCAACAAGCTGGAGTTCGGCGAGATCGGCGGCATTCCGCGCCTGCTCGACATCGGGCAGTGCAACGACGCCTTCAGTGCCATCCAGATTGCCATCGCACTGGCCGGCGCCTTTGACTGCGGCGTCAACGATCTGCCGCTGTCGATGATCCTGTCGTGGTACGAGCAGAAAGCCATCTGCATCCTGCTGACGCTGCTGCACCTCGGCATCAAAGACATCAAAGTCGGACCGAGCCTGCCAGCGTTCATTACGCCTCCTGTGCTCAACGTGCTGGTTGAGAAATTCAACATCGCACCGACCACCACTGCCGAAGCCGACCTGGCGCAGTGTCTGGGCAACTAAAGATTCCGCGCAATGGAAGGACCGGTACAGGGGTGCACTGTCACCTCTGTGCCGGGTTTTTTCAAAGGAAAGGCTGATATGTATCAGGAATCCGTTGACGCAGCTGTCCAGCTCGGTGTGAAAAAGACGGTTTTTTTGAAGAACAATCCACTGGGTTACTTTATCGCCTCTATGCTGGCGGGCCTCTATGTGGGCCTCGGCACTATTCTGATTTTTTCGGTCGGAGCACCGTTCGATCAGGCGGACAGTCCGGCGGTTAAACTGGTGATGGGGGTCTCGTTCGCAATCGCCTTAACGCTGGTGGTCTTTGCTGGATCGGAACTGTTTACGGGAAATACCATGTATCTGACGTTTTCCGGTCTGGCCCGGAAGACCCGCATCCGTGACCTGCTGAACATCTGGACGGTTTCATGGATCGGGAACCTCCTCGGTTCGCTGGCATTGGCCTGGCTGGTGGTGTTTTCCGGCAGTATCGATCATGCGTTTCCAATGATTGGAAAAGTGACCGCGGCCAAAATGAGTGTGGAACCCGGTGCCCTGGTCGCGCGCGGCCTGCTGTGCAACCTGCTGGTCTGTCTGGCGCTTTGGACTGCAGGGCGCACGCGTTCAGACGCTGCGAAAATCATGCTGATCGGACTTTGCCTGTTTGCATTTATCGGATCCGGCTTTGAGCACAGCATCGCCAATATGTCCCTGTTGGCCATGGGGTTATTTGCCCATGCGGGCGATGGCATCAACTGGGGCGGATATTTTTACAACCTGCTCTGGGTTACGTTCGGGAACATTCTCGGCGGCGCAGTGGTGCTGGCCGGGGCATATCATTTGGCATCACGAAACCGCTGAGGCACTGAAGGAGACTCACCATGATACAAAAAGAAAAGCTGGTGATCGTAGGCAACGGAATGGCTGCGGGAAAACTAGTCGAAGAAATTTTAAGCCGCTCCCCGGAGCAATACGCCATCACCGTCATTGGCGATGAACCGTGCGGAAACTACAACCGCATCAAACTGGTCATAAAACTCAAAGAGCCGGATCTGCCGGATTTCTTTCTGAACACTCCGGAATGGTACGCAGACAACGGGGTCGAAGCGCTGCTCGGACAAGCGGTTTCAGTCATCGACCGCGCCGCAAAATCTGTGACGCTCGCAGACGGCCGGATCGTCTCCTACGACAAGCTGGTGCTGGCTACCGGTTCTCATCCGTTCATTCCGCCGATGACCGGCCTGGACCTGCCCGGCGTCTTCGCCCTGCGCAAACTGGAGGATGTCGGTCACATCCGAACTTTTCTGAAAGACAAAAGCCATACCATCGTGCTGGGCGGTGGCCTGCTGGGTCTGGAACTGGCGCTGATGCTGCGGCTGATTGGCAAGCAGGTGACCGTTTCGCACCTGATGCCGTCATTGATGGAGCTGCAGCTTCCCGAGGAGGCCGGCAACTATCTCAAGCGTCATCTCGAAGAGCTGGGCGTCAACTTTGTGATGGGCACCTACATCACGGATCTTCTCGGCTCGACGGCCGGGGTGGAGGAAGTCCGCTTTAAAGACGGATCGTCTATCAAAACCGACGCCGTCTTTTTCAACTGCGGCATCCGTCCGAACAAGGATTTGGCCGAGCAGGCCGGACTGGTCTTCAACAAAGGAATTGCGGTCAACGACCGTCTGCAGACCAGCGATCCGTTCATTTACGCTTGCGGCGAGTGCATCGAATTCAAAGGCGAGACGTGGGGACTCGTTGCGCCGGTCTATGAACAGTCCCGGACGCTGGCTGCTGTCCTGTGCGGCGAACAGGTCGCTTATGCCCCGTCGGCCCCTGTGCCCGCCCGCCTGAAATCCGACATCCCGGTTATCAGCATGGGACGTTTTAAACCCGAACCCGGCGATGAAGTTTCGCACTATACGGACCCGCACGGTGCGGTCTATAAACAGCTCATCATTCAGGACGAACGGATCAAAGGAGCGGTACTCGTTGGGGAGGACCTCAACGCGGATGCCATCGAACTGCATTACAGCGCCAAAATTCCCGTTCCCGCCCGCCGCGCCGACCTGCTCTTTCCCGGAGCCCGCGCCGGTGACGCCATCATGGACGGATCAAATATTCCGGATGACGCGCAGGTCTGCGACTGCAATGGTGTCTGCGCCGGAAAAATCCGCAAGGCCATCGCGAACGGCAGCGATACGCTCTATAAGGTAATGCTCAACACCCGGGCCGGCACCGGTTGCGGAAACTGCAAAAACAAGCTCAAGGCGCTTCTCATCTCCGAAGTGGGCGAGCTTCGGGAAGATCCGGCTGAAAAATATTATGCCGCCGGTGTCCCGATGGATCGTGAGGAACTCACTGCATTTATCCGCGCGAACAGCCTGCGCTCCGTGTCGCAGGTGCTGCATTCAGTGCCGAATGCAGTGGACGACTCCAAAACCCGCATGGCGCTCGACTATCTTCTGGATTACATCTGGAGCTCCGACTATGTCCTCGAAGAGGATTCGCGCTGTGCCAACGACCGTTACTCCGGAAATATTCAGAAGGACGGCCGCTTCAGCGTCATTCCCAACATGGCCGGAGGCCAGACGACCAGTGCTCATCTGCGGGCCATTGCTGACGTGGCCGACAAATACGGCGCACTCATCAAAGTCACCGGTGCCGATCGCATCGGACTCTATTCCGTCGATAAAACCGACCTGAAAAACGTCTGGGACGAGTTGCAGATGGGGTCCGGCCACGCCTTCACCAAATGCTTCCGTGCCTGCAAAGCCTGCGTGGGTTCCACCCACTGCCGCTTCGGGCTGAAAGACTCCCTTGAACTCGGCCGCGTACTCGGAGAACGCTATCGCGGACTGCGTTCACCCGCCAAAGTCAAAATGGGTGTTTCCGGCTGTCCGCGCAACTGCTCCGAAGCCACCATCAAAGATTTCGGCGTGGTCGCCGTTGAAGGTGGATGGGATATTTTCATCGGCGGCAACGGCGGCGCTCAGGTGTACGTCGCGCAGAAAATCGCGCAGGTCAAAACCGACGACGAAGTGATCCGTATCGCCGACCGTTTCTACGAATATTACTGCCGGAACGCCAAATACGGAGAACGCAGTGCTCATTTTATCGAGCGGGTCGGTCTTAAAACCGTTGTCGATGCCATCCTCCACGCACCGGAAGAAGAACTGTGCGAGCTCGAAACCCGTTTTGCACAGCTTCGCGAAAACTACAAGGATCCGTGGGAGAATCTCACAGACACAATGGGAGCAGGTATGGAACCGATCCAACCGGAAACCGATGATGGATTTACACAAATCGCGCTCGTCGAAGACATGCCGCCCGGCACGTCACAGGAAATCGTGATCAGCAATCATCCGGTCGCGGTCTTTCATACCCGCGACGACCAGTGGATCGCCACCGACGGACGCTGTCCCCATGAGCAGGGTCCGCTGATCGACTGCATCATCGGTAACGGCCGTCTCACCTGTCCCATCCACAGCTATTCCTTTGATATTAAAACAGGCGCCTGTGACAACCCCGACATTGATCCGCTCAGAATCTATACCATCGAGTTTCGAAATGGCCGGGTTCTGGTGAAGCCGCAAATCGCCGACATAGGAAGAGGGGTTGTGAAATGACACCTCTGTCCCGGAGGTGGGAACGGCCGGAGGTGGTGGCTACACTCTCTGCGACATCGCCGAATGATAAACTGATGCAGTTTGCGGAGAAGGAGCTCGGTCGAAGCATTGATCCGTGTTTGCTCGATATCGGCTGCGGAGCAGGGTGTAACGCCGTTCCGCTGGCAGGCCGCGGCTGGAATGTACTTGGGCTTGACCTGTCGGATCCCATGCTCGAAGCGGCGCGGCGGCGTGCACAGCAGGAGGGTCTGACCGAACGCCTTCGGTTTCAATCGGCTTCTATGGATCGGCTGCCTCTGGCGGATCAGAGCTTCGATTTTATTGTGGCTCACGGGATCTGGAACCTGGCCCGTTCCGTCGCTGAGTTTCGGACGGCGGTCAGCGAGGCCGCGCGCGTCGCGCGACCGGGAGCGCCGCTTTTTGTGTTTACGTTCTCCCGCAACACACTGCCGGAGGATGCGGAGCCTGTTTTGGGAGAGCAGTTTGTGTTTACCCAGTTTGCCGGCGAACCGCAGTGTTTTTTAACGGAAGCGCAGCTGGTTGAAGAGTTGGAGGCTGTCGGGTTTATCCGGGAGCCGGGCGAATCGATAACCGAATATAATCGGAGAAAATGCGGTGAATTGCAGTCCGGCGGCGCTCCGGTTCTGTATGAGGGAATTTTCAGGAGATGTTAATCATCAAGCAGGCTTGCGGTTGCTTCGGCGGTTTGTTTGTCGATGCGAATCAGTACGAGGCATTGTTCCGTCTGTTCGCTTTCGACGGTCGGATCTCCGGCGCAGGCGCAGCCCGGCGTGCGGGAGGTATAAAAAATCTGTGTTTTGATCTCGATAGCTCCGGGAAGTTCCTGAGTGCTGAGAATCACAGCCTCAATGGAGTCGTCCAGTGCATAGCTGCCGGCCTTCAGACCCTGTTGAAGAGGCAAGGTATTGCTGTCCAGTGCAGCAATGTTTTTTTTCAGTACTGCAGCGAACTCCGGATGTCCCCATGCTTTTAATACACTTCGGAAATCGGCCATTTGTGTCTCCATTTACCGGAAGTCAGTTTCCGTTATTGAAGGGTTTTCTTAGCTCGGGTCAAGGACAGATTGTTTGAGAGGAGATAATGTTCCTTTGTCAATCAGCTTCAACCCCGGTACAAAAGTGGGTTCGATGGAAAAGACGTGCTGTTCGAAAACAGGATGGTTGCTGATGGCAGGCACGGCCCGTGTCCGCAACGATACAAAAGAGGACTTTTCAGACACAAACATGGAAAGGAGGCCAGACGCCATGAATCTCGAGATAACAAAAAGCATCCCGGTCGAAGCTGCGTTGACGAAAGCGTTTGCTGCGCACACGGACGACGAACGGGTGGTGGAATGAAGATCAAAATCAAACGTATTTACGAGGAGGCGTCTGCCGCGGACGGCTGGCGCGTTCTCGTAGACCGTCTTTGGCCGCGCGGGGTGCGCCGGGAGGAGGCGCAGCTGGATGAGTGGGCCAAAGAGGTTACGCCGAGCGATGCCCTGCGCAAATGGTACGGCCACGATCCCGGGAAATGGGACGAATTCAGCAAAAAGTATCGCGCGGAACTCGAAGAAAAAACGGATGAGCTTACGAAGCTGCTTGAAAGCTGCCCGGAAAAAACGATGACACTGCTGTTTGCGGCCAAAGACGAGACGCACAGCCATGCGGTGGTTCTCAAAGAAGTACTGGACGAACAGTTGAAACAATAAGCTTGTCCATCAGAGCGTACTCAACGTGCGGAATTCTCATTAAAACCTGTTCAGTTCATGGACACGGATCATTCTTCTGGAGAAGCCAGACGATCCAGTGTTTCGCCGAGTCTGCGCGGAATCTCGGAGGTGATGGATGTTCGCAGACTCCGCTGTGCGCGAAGAGTTGCCTGCTCAAAATTGATGTGTCCTTCCCGGCGTGAGTCATTGATCGATAGAATCAGGTTTTGTTTCCGGTCGCGGGCTTCAATCTGATAGCGATAGCGAACAAAAACCAGTGTATCGCGGTGCAGGTCTGTTGGTTGAATATCGACATTTCCGGAAAAAGTCAAAACGGCCGGATTTACCTCAGAAAATCCCATGCCGGTCAGCGCTTCGCGCAGGGCATCCCCAGCATCGCCGGACAGTTCAACAGAGAATGTTATTTTCTGCGCGGCGGCAGCGGTTTCTGCATAGAGCGTTTGCGGATCATATCCCAATGAAAACCGGTTTTGCGCACCGGGATTGATGATGTCGAGCTGCGCGAGCATTCGGTCGTTTTCCAGCGCTTTGCGTACGGCGGCACGCCGGAAGGCGTACGCTCCAACGGGACCCGGGGCCTGGTTGCTCAGGTCGGTCAGCAACTGAACATCGGAACTGTTTTCAGCGATTCGCCGGCGATAGATTGCTGAGGTTTCCGGGCGCGGAAGCAGGGCCGCGATATGAACCCGGCCGTTGTGATCCGTGAAGGTTTCTCCAAACTGGATATTCAGCAGGTTCTGGCTGGATCCGATTTGAACCTGGGTTTTAAGTTCACTGATCCGGGACAGAGATTTTTTGGTCTCTGTGGCGGTTTCAGAAAGAGACTCATTTGCCTGAATCGCGGATTCAAAAATGCGGGCAAGGCCGGCGCTCGCATTGTTTTCAGCTGCACGGCGCGTATCACCTTCGCCGATCGCGACCAGATATTGAGCCTGCGGATAAAGTTCCTGCGGTTTCAGCAGCCAGGCCGGCCGATCATTCGGAGCGGTGGCGCATCCGGCCAGCAGGAGAGCTAGGCTCAATATGCCCTGTTTCATATTCCGTATCTTTCAGTTTAAATAAAATGACTCAATCAGGTTCAGTCCCGATGTATCAATGTTCACCGTGCGAACATCGCTGTGCAGAAGCATACCGCCGGATGAAACATACTCAAATTCAATTCGATGCATGCCGGGAGTCAGTTCTGTTTCCGCCACGCAGGCGCGCGCTGGAAAAAATCTGGAAATGCGAAGGTCGGCATGTTCGGTCACACCGACTCCGGCGCCGGCCAGCAACCCTGTAAACAGGCCGTAAAGCTCACCCCACTGTTCTTCTGCTGCTCTCTGTGACTGAGCTGCAGCGATGCCTTTGGTGACTGTTCGTGTGATGGTTTTCAGATAAGTCAGGGGCTTGCGGATTTCAAACGTGGCTTCGGCGGCATTTTCGAGGCTTTCGATCGGCATCAGTGTCGGGCCCTGCTTGCCGTCGATTTTTACCCGGATCGATCCGACATGTGATCCGCGCTTAACCAGAGTCGGCAATTGAAATTTAAACGTATAGCCGGGCTCGATCCCGGGCCAGAAGAGGGTGTTTGCTCCACCGAAGCTTTGCCCTCCATAACGACGTTCCCGGGAGCCCGCAATGAAAATCTGATTCTGCTGGGTATGGATCCACAGCGTATCGGCTCGTTTCTCCGGCGACTGGCCAATCAGCCCCAGCAAAGAAACCTTAACCGTTCCGCCTGAAGGAACTTTCAGCGCATCTGAGAGGTCCGGCCCGCTGAAATTGTAGATTTCCGGAGCCAGGGCCCGTGCCTGGGCGATTTTTTTAAGGTCAATTTCTGCTTCATCCGGGCGGCCTTCCGCCCGGTAGATCAGCAGGCTCAGCCAGCGGCCCATCGCTGAATTGCGAAACCGGTTTTTTCCGACGGTGAACGGCTCTTCGAGCGCGCCGGCTTCCTCATACTCCTGCGCCACTTTCCAGTAGCGGCTTTCGAGCACTTTCAGTTTTTCATCCATGCGTCGGATTTCCACAAATGCAGGGTCGAACTGATTGAGTGCCAGATAGTTCAGCGCCTTGAAAACATTTACATAAACGGTTTCATAATCTTCACCGGCATATTCGAGCACATTATCGTTCAGCATCATGGATGCGGCAGCGCGTGTGACACTTTTTGTGAATGCCGCATCCATGGCCTGTTCGGCCTTTTCCAGGGAATCGTTGCTGGCTTTGTAATCGCCAAGATAGTGCTGCAGCATTCCGAGGTCCAGATGGTACAGCGCCCGGTCTTTGCTTTGGTAGTGCGTGAACCGGCTGTTTTCAATCTGCGTTTGAGCGGCTGAAAAATCGCCCCTCGCGAGCATTTCGTCTGTGCCCGTATACTGCGTTTTGATGGTCCACAGCGTTCCGCAGGAGCAGAAAAGAAAAAAGGATGAGATCAGAAAACATTTAGACAGGCTAACAGGATGGCGGGCTCGCCCTGTTGATCCAGTTGTCCTGTCAAAAAAAAGCATCTGGTTTTGGCTGTTTAAATTTTAAACCGCGGCTTTTTGACAAACTTTTTGATCTTCTTGGTGCCCATCCAGATTTTTTCGTTGCTCTCGATGTGAATCAGCTCCAGATCCGTTTGATAGAACTTTACCTGCTCGCGGCCTTCGGAATCGATCTGGGTTTTGATGCTTCCCTTCAACATGTAGTCCGCTCCGGTTTCGGCAGCGAGGCGCTTGGCGGTTTCTTCCGTGGAAAACTGCTGCTGTTCGACCCGCTCGCGCCGAAGCTCGCCGCGCTCGTCGGAGCTGGCGACAAACTTAACCTTGCCGCTGTTTACCAGTTCCCGTTCCAGATCTTTGATGAAGACGCCGGTTTCAAGATGTTCAGAAGTCAGGTTGCGAACCGTTCCAACAATCACCACCGGCTTTTTACCATATTTCGCGGTGTATTCATCGGCCCACGGATGGGCGAAAACATCGGCAATCATCTGTTCGGACACAAGCCGGGAGTCTGAATCGTTCCAGCGCCCGCTGAGATCAATGGTTTCATCCACCGAAATACGGTCGACCCTGGTGGCGCATCCGGCAAACCCGATAGTCATGGAAATCAGAATGGCAAAACGAAGCAGTTGTTTCATAAGACTCTCCTTTTACTTGCGAAACAGCCTACGCAAAAACAGAAGTAGACGCAATGTTTCCAGTGATTGGAAGTCATCAGCTGGACCGATGCACTATTTTCCAATGGGTGGGATTTCGCGTTGCCACGGCGGGTGAGCTTTGAATGAGGCGGCAAGCAGCAGCAGCGTAGCGACCAGGCATACCAGCAGGGCAATCTGGTAGCTGCCGGAAAACTTCAGCGAAAGGCTCAGCATCATTGGGCCGATCGCGCTGCCGAAGACCATCATCGCCATATTCAGTCCGCTGATGGCCCCCAGATGTTTCCGTCCAAAATATTTTGGCCAGGTAATGCTCATCAGCAGGCCGAACAATCCGCCGGTAATGCCGAACGAAGCAATCAGAAACGGAATGGCGGCCGGACTCAGCAGGAGCAGACTGGTCATCGACCCGCTCATGGAAAACAGGAACAGAATGTAAAACCAGCGCAGCGCGAGATGATCGCTCAGCCATCCGCCCAGCAATGTGATGACAATGCTGATGAGAGCGGCGGACGGAAAGATGCTGAATCCGTGCGCACCTTCGAGGCCCGCTTCGGTGAAGATCGATTCGATATGAAACGTCACGGCAGTAATGTACAGCGACTGCAGCGCCAGCGAGAGACTGAAGACCCAGAAAACCAATGTTTTTCGGGCTTCCGGTAAGGACATGGATCGGGGAGCTTTCTTCTGCTGCCGGGTCGAAACTTCCTTGATGCTTCCGTCCGGAAGGAGGCCGCAGTCCTCTGGATTGTCGCGGAAAAAAATCAGAATCAGCGGCGTGCAGGCAAAAATCCAGATCACGCCCATGGTCAGCCAGACACTCGACCAGCCTGTATGCTCAATCCATTTGTGAAGAAGCTGGGGGGTATTTGCGAAACCGTAGCCAACCGCCACGCCGCTGATTCCGCTTGCAAGTCCGCGGTGCCGGTTGAACCACTTCATCACCATATTGCGCGAACTGAGCGTCAAAAGGCCCTGTCCGCTGAAACGAAGCAGGAAAAAGAGCAGGCTCATCGTGGCGATCATCGCTGCGGAAGAGGGAAGAAATCGTGAAACGGCCTGCCCAATGTGATCGGCCGAGCTCAAAATCCACAGTACGATCCCGAGCATCAGACAGGATGCTGCCGCCATCCAGCGCGAACCGATGCGGTCGTAAAGTTTTCCGGCCGGGGTCAGAATCATCGCGCTGCAGATCGTTCCGATCATATAAGCGGTGCTGAGCTGGAGTCGGGAGATTCCCAGCGCTCCCAGCAGCGGTTCTGTGAACGCGGAAACGCCGGTGGTTTGGCCCGGTGCACTGAGAAGAATTCCGACAATTCCCCACAGCAGGATGTTCCAGCCGTAGAAAAACGGCCAGCGTTTCGGATTAAATGGAACAGAGTTGAAGCGGGCTTTCATGATAAAAATAAACAGATACTTTGAAGCATCTGTCCGGGGTGTCATACCCTTCTGAGTTCGGAATGCAACCCTGTTTTCAATGTTTGGAAACCGCGAGTTGTGATGAAGATCTCAGTTTTCAGCCTTTGGAACGTCCGTGCGTTTTTCCGGCCAGCAGGTGAGCACGTAGAGGCCGAGCAGGATTTCGACAGGGCGCAGGTCGGTTTCGCGGGCCTCGTGGAGGTGCTCGATAATCCAGAGAATCAGACCCGCGGTCCAGTTCTGCGGACTGACGGTTTCTGAGGTGTCGCTTCCAAAATCTTTGCGGGCAGTCTGCTGCGCAAGAGTGAGCAGGGGGCCGGTGCACTCCGCGCAGGTTCCTTCTTCGTAGGCAGGCTGCAGAATAGCGAGCTGTTCCGCAGCTTTGGCTTTGTTCCGCCGGCTTTGTCCCGCGTTTCGCATCACTTTTTTATAGAGCCGGTCGATTTCGGAGCCGGGATTCTGCAGCTCTTTGCTGAAGAGCAGGTAAAATGTGTTGGGCTCGCCGAAAAAAGAGCCGAGTGTGGTGGCGAGGGAACGGCGAAGCACACGGTTTTTGGTGTGTCGCATGCGCGGGAAAATTTCGTAAACCGCAACCTGTTCATTCATGCGGGCCAGCGCTTCGCTGGAGTGGCTGATAAGCTTTTCGTCCTGTTCTTCGCGAAGCACTTTGAGCAGAGGCTCCTTGGCGCGGGTATCGGCGATTTCCCCGAGGGCGCGGACAGATTCGGCTTTGGTTTCGCGGTCATCGCTGTCGAGCTGCCGGGTGAGGGCATCAACGCTTTTCGGGCTGCGGATGCGGCGCAGGGCGCGGGCAATCTGCGGGGCGAGATCGGCGTGAGCCGGGTCTTCGAGTGTCTGCAGCAGAATATCGAGTGCTTCATTGTCACCGATTTCTCCAAGTGCGGAGACCGCTTCCTCGCGGACATCCGCGGAGGGGTCTTCCAGCAGGGCCGCGAGGTCGGCGTTGACCATCGGCGAGCGTGTTTTGCCGAGTTCCTGAACGGCCTGGGCTTTGCGGTGGCGCGGCACGGAGGCCATGGAGATATGGATGTTGTAGATATCGCGAACGACTCGCAGCGGATTGGCGAGTACGACGTTTTTAACGGCGCGGCTGACGCCGATGTCGCGGCTGGCGGTTCGGATGCTGATAAACAGCGGCAGGGCGATCATCCAGGTAATCAGCAGATGAAGCAGCAGAATGGCGTGGATATAGGAAAACGGCATGCCGCTCGGCAGCTGCAGGCTTGATGGATGGGCGGTGAACCAGTCCATAATGGCTCCCCCGAGCAGCGGTCCGGCGGCGGAAATGACGCCAACGATGGACCAGTGAACGGCCATGGCCATGGTGCGTCCGGCGGAAGGAGTCAGAAGCGAGGCGAGATTGAGCTGTGCGATGATGACGCCGGCCACAATTCCTCCGGAGAGCGCGCTGGTGATGCACAGAAGAACTGCCGGCTGCGGCAGGCCGAAAAGCGTGGTGCCGGGAGTAATAAACAGCCAGACGAAATGGCACAGCGGAACGGTGAGTGCCATCAGCGCGGCGTAAACGCGCGGTCCCATGCGATCCATCAGAAACGCGGCGACAAATGAGGCCAGAATGCTGCCTGCAGACGCGAAGATCTGAATATTCGAGATCTGGGAGTAGGGCATATCGAAGACCTGCTTGAGGTAGACATTGCCGAACTGACCGATCATCGCCAGTCCGAATCCCCAGACCGCCATGGCGGCGGTGAAATATCGGAAATTCCGGTCGCGCAGCGGGGCCAGTACCCGTTGGAGCGGCGGCGTTGAGCGTTCAATCGGAACCTGGACCGGCTCGGGGACCAGTACGTGCAGAAGAATATCGGCGCATCCGAAAACGGTGGCAATGGCGAAAACAACTCCGAATCCGGTCAGATTGCCTTCCGGGAAGCGGTCGAGAACCCATCCGGCTCCGGCCAGCGCAATCAGGAAGGAAATGGTGGTGACTCCCTGGCGTTTTCCCCAGAAAGCTCCGCGTTTATTTTCCGGAACCAGATCGGCCATCCAGCTCAGCCATGGCGTCACCGCGATCTGCCCGACAAAGAAACCCGCACCCGCCGTTGTCAGCAGGATCGGAATGCCGAATGCACGGTGTTCCGGCGGAAGAAAGGCCGCCAGCACGGGAAAAATATAGATCAGGCGCGAAAACAGGGCGCAGACAAACCAGACGCCTTTTCGGGATGTACGTTTCTCGACGAAGAATGTGGAGGGGATCTGCACCATCATGGCGATCTGCGGCAGCATGGCCAGCAGGCCGATTGCCAGACCGCCCGCGCCGAGCGCTTCGAGGTACAGTGCCATCGGGATATTGAGTACGGCGGCGACCCATACCATGCCGAGCGTGCTGGACAGCACCGAGAAAGCGAGTCCGCGGCGAATCTGTTTGGGAGAAAGGGAGCGGGTTGTCATTTTCGTTTACATACCCTGCCGGTTGGGAAATGCAACCCTTGTTTTCCAAACATTGGAAAAGCCTGCGAGAAGAGTGGACCTTTACGTGTTTTTACTGGATCCTGTTTTTTAATTGCAGTGCCGGTTCATTCAGATATTGACCGTCTCGGTCTTCGGGCTGTCTTCTCTCTAAGTGTGAATGCGAAAGGAAGAAAAATGAGTTTAAAAAGCATGTTTGGTCTGGCGGTTCTCCTGCTTCTTTGCTGTTCCTGCGTCAGCCGGACGATTACGGAGCCGACCGGATTGAACGAGGGCGGACGCCCCAATACCGTCAAAAAAACCAAGCTGATCTGGATTTGGGACAAGGATTTTAAAAATCCCTGAGCGAACAGATGTTGTCTTTTTCCAGCCTCTGGAAATCAGTCGCCTTCAATGCGGTCTGTGCAATACTCGGTGCGGCCGCAGGTCTGGCAGGGTGTTCCAATCCACAGATCGTCGAACTGCTGAACCGCCTGCTCCACCAATGCGGGATCGTCGGTTAACACGCCCGCTTCAAAATTACGGCGACGCGGGCTTTTCATTCCGAGTCCGGCTCCGGTGAGGTTGGCGGAGCCGATGTAGGCCGTTTTGCAATCGATAATGATCAGTTTGAAGTGCACGCGCGGGCAGAATATTCGCTCAAGGTGCGTGGCCAGCGCCGGAAAGCGATCA
Organism: Tichowtungia aerotolerans; assembly: GCF_009905215.1. GTDB lineage: Bacteria > Verrucomicrobiota > Kiritimatiellia > Kiritimatiellales > Tichowtungiaceae > Tichowtungia > Tichowtungia aerotolerans. The sequence goes on from NZ_CP047593.1 coordinate 1,413,553, forward strand.
AAGTCTTCCCGAAAGCGCGGGCCGGGCTCTTTGGCATGAATCAGCCGGACTTCGAGGCCGCCCTCAATCCGCTCCGCGAGTGCCTGCAGGAATGGAACGGAGCTGCCGCCGGTTTTGACGTGAAGGTCTTTGAGGTCGGCGGTGCCGATCCACAGCGTGCGCCGGGCATCGAGCGCTTTACACAAAACGGCATCGTAATGCGCTTCGTTGGCAATATAGGCGGTTTCCATGGCAAAGAAAAACCGCCCATGGAAAAGGGCGGTTTGTAAAAAATCGGGAATGAATTATTGTGCCGAAAACAGGCCCTGCTGCTCTTTTTTGTAGGCCTCGTATTCCTTGATTTCCTTGTCGAGTTCCTCATAGGCCTTGGAGGCGCGGAAGCGGGTGTAGAGCTGTTCTTCCTTTTCAAACTGGTCGAGGATGATTTTCGGATTGAGCTCCATCAGTGCGCAGGCGGTAATGGTTTCGCTGCCGGCTTCATATTTCAGTTCTTTGGCTGCGCTGCCGCGAATCTGCTGGCTGGTGATGGATTTTGCGGTGCTGCTGAACTGTGACAGGATTTCGGCGTCTGCGGCCAGACCGGTTTCTTCCGTGAAGCTCTTCTGGAGGGATTCAATTTTGGTTTCCAGCATCTGGGCCAGTTCGCGCCGGGCGTTCATTTTTGCTTTGCTTAAAGCTATTTCGAGACTGCGCGATTCCGCAATGCCGACTGCGGCGATTCCGCCGGATTCCACAATTTTGGCGGACTGTTTCTGGAAATCATCAAACAGCGATTTATGCTCTCTGGCGTTTTCAATGCTGTGCTGTTCCGGAGTGTCGGGGGTCGATGCGCAACCGGCGAACAGGACTGCAGTCAGAATACTTTCGATAAAGAACAGCGCTTTTTTCATAAGAGAAGACTCCTTACATGTTTTTCGTTAAGTCGCATCAGCGGTCTCAACAGGTTGAAAATAGACCATTTACCGGTGGCGGGCAACCGATAAATAGGGGCTTTCAGCTTGAGAAGGCTGCGCTGGATCATTATAACATCAACTTCTTTATCCAGTTGAAAGGAAGGTTTATGAACATAGTGGTCTGCATCAAGCAGGTGCCCGATTCGGATAAGGTCACAATTGACCGCGAGACAAACCGTCTCAACCGCGCCGGTGTACCAAGTATTATCAACCCCTTTGACGAAAATGCCCTGGAAATGGCGTTGCAGCTCAAGGATGCTCATGGCGGAAAAGTCACGGTGATCTCCATGGGACCGCCACAGGCCGAAGAAGCACTGCGCACAGCGCTGTCGCTGGGCGCCGATGATGCCATCCTGATCTCCGACCGCAAATTCGGCGGTGCAGACACCTGGGCCACCTCCTACACCATTTCTCTAGCGATTAAAAAACTGGATGAGCAGCCGGACCTGATTCTGTTCGGTAAACAGGCGATCGACGGAGACACCGCGCAGGTGGGCCCGGGCGTGGCGCATTTCTGCGATATCCCGATGATCACCTATGCCAAATCATGCGAAGTCATCGACGATGGCTTCAAAGTACAGCAGGTCACCGATCACGGATACAATGTCTGGGAAGTTGAAAAACCGGCGGCGCTGACGGTTGTCAAAGAAGCCAACGAGCTGCGTATGCCGAACCTGCGCAAAAAACTGGCCGCCAAAAAAGCCGAAATTCCCTGCTGGGGCTTTGATGAGCTCAATCCCGATGAAACCAAAATCGGTCTCAACGGTTCTCCGACCAAAGTGAACAAGGTCTTTGCTCCGCCGGTGAAACTGAACAAGGAAATCCTGTCCGGCGAACCGGAAGACATGGTCAAGGAACTCATTTTCAAACTGCGGGAGAAGAAAGTCATATGAGCACCAAAAAAGAAATCTGGGTATATGCGGAACAGGAAAACGGCAAGCTGGCCGGAGTCGTGTTCGAACTTCTCTCCGAAGGGCGCAAGCTGGCCGAAAAATCGGGTTACACGCTTTGTGCACTGCTGGCTTCCGCCGACGGAAAGCCGATGCATCAGGAGCTGTTCAACTACGGCGCTCAGAAAGTTTACAACGTCGAAGACCCCAAACTGGACATCTATCAGAATGATTATGTTGCCAAAGTGGTCGATACGCTGCTCAAATCTGAAGAGCCGGAAATTGTACTCTACGGAGCCACCACCATCGGCCGCAGCCTCGCTCCGACCGTCGCTGTAATGGGATGGGCCGGCCTCACCGCCGACTGCACCGAGCTGGACTTCGACACCGAGCGCAACATCCTGCTCCAGACCCGTCCGGCTTTCGGCGGCAACATCATGGCGACCATCATCTGCCCGGATCATCGTCCGCAGATGTCCACCGTCCGCTCCAACGTCTTCAAAAAAGAAAAGGTCGGTGAAAGCGAAACCGGGGAAGTGATCGATCTTTCCGTCGATCTTTCCGGAGTGCGCGAGCGCATGAAACGCGTAGAAAGCGTCGTCGAACAAGTGAACACCGTTGACCTCAAAGCCGCGGACTTCATCGTTTCCGGAGGACGCGGAATCGGTGACCCCAAAAACTTCGACATCATCGAAAGCCTTGCCAATACCCTTGGCGGAGCGGTCGGCGCATCGCGCGCCACTGTGGATGCCGGATGGATTTCCCATCACCATCAGGTTGGTCAGACCGGCAAAACCGTCTGTCCACTGATTTATGTTGCCTGCGGAATTTCCGGCGCGATCCAGCACCTGGCCGGTATGCAGAGCGCCGACCTCATCATCGCAATCAACAAAGATCCCGATGCTCCGATCTTTGACGTCGCTGATTTCGGCCTCGTCGGTGACCTGCATCAGGTTGTTCCGGAACTTAACAAACAGATTACTGCACTGAAGAGCTAGGAGGGCTCTCATGGAAAAGACCATCATCATTGGAACAGGACCGGCGGGATACACCGCTGCAATTTACACGGCGCGCGCCAATCTCGAACCGGTGGTGATTGAAGGCTTCGAGCCCGGCGGTCAGCTGACGCAGACGACGGACATCGAAAACTTTCCGGGATTTCCGGAAGGCGTTGACGGCAACACGCTGATGATGCAGATGCGCCAGCAGGCCGAACGCTTCGGTGCAAAATTTATTTCCGGCGAAGTGGTGGAAGCCGATTTTTCCAAGGATCGGAAAACGGTCCGGCTCAGCGGCGGCGAAGAACTGGAAGCGCAGACGGTGATTATTGCCACCGGCGCTTCCGCCCGTTATCTCGGCATCGAATCCGAACAGAAGCTGATCGGCCGCGGTGTTTCCGGCTGTGCCACCTGCGATGGGGCGTTCTATCGCGATGTGCCCATTGCCGTTGTCGGCGGCGGCGATACCGCGCTGGAGGAAGCCCTGTTCCTGACCCGCTTTGCATCGAAAGTCACCATCCTCCATCGTCGCGACGAATTTCGCGCTTCTAAAATCATGGCGGATCGAGCATTGGCTCATGAGAAAATCGAAGTGCTGTGGGATTCGGTGGTTGAAGAGGTTATGGATGTTGAAAAAAACGAAGTGACCGGCCTGAAAATCCGTAATGTCAAAACCGACGAAATCTCGGAACTGCCGGTACATGGACTGTTTGTCGCCATCGGCCACAAACCCAACACAGACGCCTTTAAAGGACAGCTTGAAATGAACGAACAGGGCTACCTGATTGCTGAAGGCGTTAAAACAAAAACAGAAGGTGTTTATGCTGCCGGCGACGTCGCCGATGCTGTGTATCGCCAGGCCGTCACCGCTGCCGGCACGGGCTGCGCCGCCGCGCTGGAGGCCGAACGCTACTTAGGAAATATGGAGTAACCCCCAAGGAGAATAAAACATGTCGGAAATTAATTATGGACTGACCGAAGAGCAGATTGAAGTGCGCAACATGCTCGATGAATTCGGACGCGAGCGCATTATTCCGGTACGTGCGGAACTGGACGAAAAAGGGATCTTCCCGACCGACATTCTCAAAGAGCTCGCCCAGATGGACATGATGGGTCTCTATATTGACGAAGCTTACGGCGGGATGGAATTCGGCCACCTCGGATTCTGTGTGGCGATCGAAACCCTCAGTAAATACTGCATCGGGGTGTCTGTTTCTTTTGCGGCAAACGCCCTCGGCGCCGACCCGATCATCATCGGCGGTTCCGAAGAGCAGAAGAAAAAATATCTGTCTCCGCTGGCTACCGGTGAAAAATGGGCCGCTTTCGGTCTCACCGAGCCGAACGCCGGATCCGACGCCGGCGGCATCCAGACCACTGCTGTTAAAAAAGGCGACAAATACATCCTCAACGGAACCAAACAGTGGATCACCAACGGCGGCGAAGCGGATACCTACACCGTGTTTGCTATCACCAACAAATCCAAAGGCGCTCGCGGCGTATCCTGCTTCATCGTTGAAAAGGACACCCCCGGTTTCACTTTTGGCAAAAAAGAAGACAAGCTCGGGATCCGCGCTTCTGCCACCCGCGAGCTCATTTTCCAGGACTGCGAAGTTCCTGCTGAAAACCTCATCGGCCGCGAAGGCATGGGCTTCCTGCTCGCCATGAAAACATTTGACGTTTCCCGTCCGGGCATCGCCTCGCAGGGCGTCGGCCTGGCTCAGGGTGCACTCGACGAAGCCGTCCGCTACGCCAAAGTTCGCGAGCAGTTCGGCAAGCCGATCATCGCCAACCAGGGTCTTCAGTGGATGCTCGCCGACATGGCCACCAAGGTTGAAACGGCCCGCGCCATCACCTACGCCGCCTGCCGCACGCTCGAAAGCGGCGTCAAAGACGTCTCCAAAATTTCGGCCATGTGCAAATACTACGCCGGCGACGTTGCCATGCAGGTAACCACCGATGCGGTTCAGGTCCTCGGCGGATACGGATTCATGAAAGAATACCCGGCTGAAAAAATGATGCGCGACGCCAAGATCCTCCAGATCTACGAAGGCACCAACCAGATCCAGCGCGACATCGTCGGCGCGGCGCTCATCAAAGAGTACGCCTCCAAAAAATAGTCGACTGCATCGACGCACATAAAGGTTTCCAGCCCCTGGAAAGCAGGCGGAGTCTGCATCCAGCTTTTTACAGGGTTGGAAACGCTGAAGCCCGGTCATTTCGGCCGGGCTTTTTTGCGGAATAGGCCCTGAAAGATGTGGAGCGGGAGGGCTGATATCCGCTCATTGTCGGTGGATGAACGCGGTTTGCGACAATTTTTCTCATATTTTGGAAAAAAGGGCTCGCCTTTTTCCAATCATTGGAAAAAATGGACTCTATTTTTCCAACGATTGGAAGTCAGGCTATGGCGCTACCGTTTACACAGAAGATTTTGAAGGACTGGGCAGGGTGGAAGGCTTTTCGTGACGGAAAGCTTCTGTTCGAGCGCGGTGTGGTTGAAAAGGTGGAGTACGAGCATCCGTTTATTTCCGGCCAGCTGGCGGTTGGGATTCGCGGAATGCGTTCAAAGTTTGAGTTGCTCAGTGACGGATTTGTTGAGAACCACTGCCCGTGTCGGGATAATCAGGAAAAAGGACTGATTTGTGCCCATTTGGTTGCGCTTGGGCTTGAGGCCATCCGGCTTTACAGCGATCCGAATCGCGAGGCAAAGGCCGAGAAGGAAAAGCGCCGCGCGCAGCGACAGGAGCAGATGGATGAGTCGCAGTACATCAGGCGTGTTCCGGAAAGCCATCCGGATGGAATTCCAGCCACGATTCATATTACTCTGAAGCAGAGCTGGCGCGATCAGGCCCGCGAAGACAACGAAGTCACACTGCGCTGTGCTGCGGAATATCAGGGCAAAAAGGTGTCGCTGAATGAAGTGCCGAAGGATCTGCCGCTGGCGTTTAACAAGCGCGATGAAAACCTGCTGTTTGTGCTGGAGGATATTGCGGAGGGCCCAGCCAAAGGCAAGATTACGATCAGTGCCGACGATTTCATCAATATTCTGCGACTGCATCGCGGTCATCCGCTTCATGTAGGCGGAAACGAAAGCGATCTGAAGGTAACGGCGGGCATTATCCACACCTACATCCGCATGATCCTCGATGAGGAAACCGGCGAGCTGGTTCTTTCGATTCGTCCCCGTGATAATGCATGCGCTGAAACTCCGCTTTATATCGCCGGCGGCCGTACCGGATGGATGTATGCGGACCACCAGTTTACGCAGCTCGAACAGCTGCTTCCCGGGCCGATGCGCGCTATTTATAAAAATGAAGTGCGGGTGCCGCGGACGGCGGTGCCGGCGTTCATGGAAAAAGAGTTCCCGCAGCTTCGCGAAGCCATTCATGTGGAAACGCGCATTTATCCAGATCTGTTTTCTCTGGAACCGGCGACGCCGCGCTTCCGGCTGGTTGTCAGCGGCAGCCGTGCTTCGCTTTCCGCCAAACTGTATGCGGAATATGGAGACGTGGTTCTGCGTGCCGCCCGCGAAGAAAGCTCCGGCCATTTTGCGATTCCCGATCCCGATGACCTGCTTGGCTACCGCGTTCGAAATATGGACGCCGAAAAACAGGCGCTTGAAAAACTGGCGCCGACCGGATTCCGCGGCCATCGCGGCGACCTGCTGACGTCGATCGTCGGCCCGCGCGATGTGCTGAACTTCCTGGGCGGCAGCGTTCCGAAGCTGCGCCGCTATGGCTGGCGTGTTGAGCTCGAAGGTCGAGTCGCGCCGTTTATGGATGACGTGGATTTCGCCACGACGGTCATTCACGTCAACGAATCTGCAGACGAAGGATTTTTTGAAGTCGGCTATGAATATGAAAACACCGGCGGGCAGAGCCTGACCGATGCTGAGATTCAGCGCGCGCTCAATATGGGCGAGGCGTTCATCGAAAAGAACGGCCGCACGGTTCTGCTCGACATCGATGCGATTGAAACCGCCCGTGAAGTATTCGACGACTGCGCCTTCGGCGAAGGCTCGGGTGCCGGTAAATTCCGCATGAACGACATCTATGCCGCTTATGTTCAGTCGTCGTTGAATGCGCTCGACGGCGTGGACGTGGAGGCCGCGCCGGACTGGATGAAAAAGGCGCAGGCCCAGAACCGGACAGAAACGGTGCAAGCGGAATCACTGGGTAAACTCGATCAGGTGTTGCGTTCCTACCAGAAGGAAGGGGTGTATTGGCTTCGTTTCCTTGAGCGCAGCGGATTTTCCGGAATTCTGGCGGACGAAATGGGGCTGGGAAAGACGCTGCAGACGCTGACGTGGCTTCAGATGGAACGGAATGACGAATCCGCGCGCGGCAAGCCGTCTCTGATTGTGTGTCCGACCAGCCTGGTGGATAACTGGGGCGACGAGGCTGAGAAATTTACGCCGAACCTGCGCGTGTTGAAAATACACGGCGCCGACCGGCATGATAGCTGGGATAAAATCAGCGAAAGCGACCTGATTGTCACCTCGTATGCGCTGTTGCGCCGTGATCTCGATAAATATCTCGAGCACGAGTTTTCGGTTGCTGTGCTCGACGAGGCGCAGCACATTAAAAACCGCACAACCCGCAATGCAAAGTCGGCTAAAAAGATTCGCGCTGTTCATAAACTGGTTCTCACCGGTACGCCGATTGAAAACAGCGTGGCGGACCTTTGGTCGATCATGGACTTCCTGATGCCCGGCTATCTCAGTAATCACAAGGCGTTCAGGGAACACTATGAACTGCCGATCAGCAGGGGCGGTCCCGATGCGGAACTCGCGCAGATTAAACTGCGGCGCAAACTGAACCCGTTTCTGATGCGGCGCCTGAAACGTGAAGTGGCCAAGGATCTGCCGGAAAAAATTCAGCGCGTGGCGCACTGCACTCTCAGCAAAGATCAGCACATGGTCTACAAGCAGCTGCTCGAAAACGCGAAGCGCAAAATCAACGACATGGTTGAGGCGCAGGGCTTCAATAAATCGCGCATGCAGATTTTGAAAACCCTGCTGCGTTTACGTCAGACCTGCTGCCATCTAGAGTTGCTGAAGCTGGAAAACCTGAACAGTGAATATCCTTCCGCGAAAATGGAGCTGTTCTTTGAGCTGGTCAATGAAGCGCTTGATGCGCGCCACCGCATTCTTGTGTTCAGCCAGTTTACATCTATGCTCGGAATCCTGCGGCGCGAACTTGAAGAACGCGGCATGAAATACTGCTATCTCGACGGTGCCACCAAGGACCGGCAGGAGATTGTAAAGCAGTTCAATACGGATCGCTCTATTCCGATTTTCCTCATCAGTCTTAAAGCCGGCGGATCCGGCCTTAACCTGACCGGTGCCGATATGGTGATTCACTACGACCCGTGGTGGAATCCGGCTGTGGAGGATCAGGCAACCGACCGCGCCCATCGTATTGGCCAGAAAAACACGGTGTACAGCGTCAAGCTGATCACGAAGAACTCGGTTGAAGAAAAAGTGCTCCAGATGCAGCAGCGCAAAAAAGGCGTCATCGACGCCACCCTCGAAAAAGAGGGCGATTTTACCCAGTCACTTTCCTGGGATGATGTTCAGGAGCTGCTGTCGCTTTAAGCAGGAGGTGTTTCATGATTTACCGGACCTATGGAAAAACCGGGAAAGAGGTTTCCGCAATCGGTTTCGGGGGAATGCGGTTTCCCCAGCCGGAAAATATCGAAAAAAATGCAGAACTGGTGCTGTACGCGCACAGCAAAGGCATTACCTATTTCGACACAGCACCGGGCTACTGCGATGACAGGAGCGAAGAAATCATGGGCGCGGCCTTTCGGCAGATGGCACCCGGATCATTTGTTGTCTCCACGAAATGCGGAAGCCCGGATGGCGAAGAGCTGCGCAAGTCCCTGGAACGGTCTCTGGAGCGGCTGGGCGTAGACTGCATCGATTTTTTCAATATCTGGTGTGTGAAGTCGCAGGCTGACTGGGAGAGCCGCAAAAAGGGCGGAGCTGTGGATGCACTGCTGAAAGCCCGCGATGAAGGGCTGGTGAAGCATGTGGTCTGTTCCACGCATATGACGCGCGACGAAGCCGCGGGCATGTTTGCAGAGAAAAATTTTGAGGGCGTCACGCTGGGCTACAACGCCGTGAACTTTCCGTTTCGCGAACAGGTGATTTCGGATGCGGCGGCGCATGAGATGGGGGTTGTGGTAATGAACCCGCTCAATGGGGGACTGATCCCGCAGCATGCGGCGCGGTTTGATTTCATTCGCGCGGAAAACGATCCCGATGTGGTGCATGCAGGCCTGCGCTTTGTCCTGTCTAATTCTGCGGTAACCGTTGCGCTGGTCGGGTTCGGCTCAAGAGAAGAGATTGATGCCTCGGTTGCAGTAACAGAAAATTTTGTTCCGCATGATGAAGCACATCATGATGCACTTAAAAAACAGATTACCGATCGCTTCGATGGGTTCTGTACCGGTTGCGGATATTGTGTGCCGTGTCCGCAGGGTATCCGTATCCCGCGCATGATGGATGCCTACAACATGCGAATTCTCGCCGGCCCGCAACCGGAACACATCACGAATCGCCTGAAGTGGCACTGGTCGATGACCGCGAACGAGGCGGAGACCTGTACTCAATGCGGCGCCTGCGAAGCCGCCTGCACTCAGCACCTGCCGATTATAGAGCGGCTTAAAGAGATTTCCGCCGCCGGTCGCGAAGCTGCCCAAGCCGAATAGTTTTCCAATGTTTGGAAAAAAGGTTTCGTCCGGGTGAGGGCGAAACCTTTGTCTTTTTTCTGATCGCGGGTCGCTTAATGGCCATGTGCCTTTTCGGGCTTTTCCGGTTTGTCCGGACGCTCCGGTTTTTCGGGCTTCTCAATTCTTTCGGGTTTCTCCGGTTTCTCAGCCTTTTCAACCTTTTGGACCCGTTCCGCTGTTACGACTTTGGCTTTTTCGTTTCTCATCACATCGCCGACCTTCAGATCGTAGGAGTGGTAGATGTCTCCCCATCCCATGCCGTTGGCACGCATATCCAGAATTCCATTGCCGGTTTCGCTGTCATACAGAGCCGTTACGATATCCTGATAACTGGCGTCTTCCGGCAGAGAGGCTTCCGCCAACCCCAGCGCAAGTTTGATATTTCCGATGCCCATCGGTGCTGATGTGTTTTCAACGATAACGGTTTGTTCAACCAGTTCGGTCTGTTCAACCTGAGTGACGGTTCCATCCGGATTGGTGATTTCGATCAGAACCGGGTTTCCATCGGCATCCAGAACCGTTTGTTCCACCTCTATAACGTAACTGATGGAGTCGCCTGTACGCAGAGCGTCCACCAATGTTGCCGCATTGTCGCCGAGGAAACCGCTGAATTGCGCGGCGATGTCATCCAGCACTTTTTGTTCGCCGACGCTCAGCGTCGGAGCCGGGTCCTCTGCGTAAAGAGCCGACGTGAATACGGCCAAACCAGCGAGCCCGGTCATGAGATATGCAAACCGTTTGGTTTTCATGGTTCTCTCCTTTTCTATGGTTTGTACACAAACTGGAGGCCCACACCCAGGTCCGGACTGCTGTCACTCAGCCCGAAATACAGATAGGGAGAGAGGCTCCATTGATCGCCTGTTTTATGGTTGAGGTATGTGAATACCTCCAGTGGGTCATCAACGCCGTCGGTGGATGCCTGCTGGTAATCCAGTGAGGCGCCGATGTGGGTTGTGTCTGAACAACGCCAGTCGGCGCCGACGGACCAGTAAATCACATTGTTCAAATCATATCCGGAAGGATCGCCTTTGATCTTATAGCCGAGTGTAGCCATGGGGGTCAGCTTTCCTGCGGCATACATGTAATCGGCCTGCAGGGCATAATCGGTTTTGCCGGTGCCCAGTCCTTTGTTTTCGTCGGCGGTCGGGAATTTAATTTGGTTCATGACCCATTTCCGGGGAACGAGGAGTCATAACGGAATTTTTGGTATCTTGCTTTTGCGAGAAACAACTACCAAAAGGAGATTCCGTTATGACCGCTCAAAAGATACTCAAAATTCTCGGTGAATGGGAAGGGTTCCGTGTCGGCACAGTGGGGCCGGCCCCAGGGGATCCGTCCGAAGTGTGGATCGAGTTGACAGCAGAAAATGGCTCTGGCCGTTGCAGTGGTTGCGGGTCGCTATCTCACACGGTCCATGACTCAACCATCCGGTGGATACGTGAACTTCCGGTCTTCGGGAAGACAACATGGCTGATGATTACACGACGGCGAATGCTTTGCCCCGCATGTGGCCCCAAGCTGGAAGCGCTCACTTGGCTGGACCCTTATTCGCGCTTTACCCGGCGCTTTGAAGAGTCCGTGGCTCGGTTATGCAAAGTCGCAACACACAAGCATGTTGCCGCTGAGTATGGGATTAACCGCAAGACGGTTAAAAATATTGAAAAGCGCTATCTGCAGCGTGAACTGGGGCCGATCAATCTCGCGGGAGTCGAGCTGTTGGCCATGGATGAGTTTGCGATCCAGAAAGGACATCGCTATGCCACGGTCATCGTCGATCCGACCTGCAAGAGGGTGCTCTGGATCGGTCGGGGCCGTACTCGTGCAGCAATCCATCCATTCTTCAAGTTGCTTGGCGAAGACGGCTGCAAACAGATCAAGGCCGTCGCCATGGACATGAACAGCTCGTATGAGCAGGAAGTTTGGGAGCACTGCCCGGACGCAGATATCGTCTATGACCTGTTCCATGTTGTCGCGAAGTATGGACGCGAGGTTATCGACCGGGTACGGGTGGATGAAGCCAACCGCCTACGCGATGACAAGCGCGCGCGCAGGGTCGTAAAAGGATCGCGCTGGTTACTGTTGCGCAATCGAGACAACATTACCAAGCCAAGTGATCAGGTACGTCTGGATGAATTACTGGAAGCCAATCGGAATCTGGCCACCGTATACGTGATGAAGGCCGATCTGAAAGAGCTTTGGAGCTTTCGCGATACCCGGCAGGCGCAATCGTTCGGGGATCAGTGGTACGAACGGGCGGTTCAAAGCTCCATCGAGCCTCTCATAAAGTTCGCGAATCGTCTTGCCGGATACATCAAGGGAATCATCTCCCATGCCCGCTGGCCGTTGCACACCAGCCTGCTCGAAGGTATCAACAACAAGATCAAAGTGCTCAAGCGAATGGCCTATGGCTACCGTGATGATGAGTTCTTCTTCTTAAAAATCAGGCAAGCCTTCCCCGGAAATGGGGCATGAACCTTTAATTTTTCCGGTAAGGTCTAAAAATCCGAATTCAGGCGGAATGGTATCCAGTTCGTAGGTTGCCGCCGCCCAGGTGTCCGCAATGCCGGACTCGGACCGGTCTGTTCCGGTGCCCGGCAGGATAACGCCGTCATCGACCAGGTTTCCGGGACCATCGATTGCCAGCCAGCCGGTGATGATTTTACCGCTCCAGTTATGATACGCATAACCGATACCGAACGGAACATAGAGCATTGCAGTATCGGAAACATCGCCGTAGTCGCCTGTGCTGTAGTCAATGCCGCTGATAAATTTCCATTGGCCTGTTTCGGCGGAGAATGCACAGGAAGAAGCGTACGCCAGAACAAGGGTTGTTATCAGTCCGATTTTTCGGGTTGTTCTCAGGGAGTGCGTGAATCGCCTCTGGCAAATCGTCTGCATAAAATCCTCCCCCGCTGCTTGGTGAATGAATGATCTCCCCCTCGACAGGAGGGAGATTACAAACCTGCTTTTATTTAATCAAGAGTGGTTTGGTCGGATTTCAGGCGACTAAAAGGATCACCTTATAAAGCAATGGGTGGATTTTCGCTCAGGGCCCAGTGGCAGAGCGTTGTTGATCAATGGATTATGAATGGGGGCGATCTTTTTTAAGCAGCGTCGCCGGCGTCTCAATCTGCAGGAAATTGGTGTGATGTGAATAAATGTGTCCGCCGCCGAGGAAGGCAATCAGGTGGTTCGGATCGATTTTTTTCTCCGACAGCAGTTTGTCCAGGCAGGTTTTAACCAGCTCATCTGTTGTGTCGGGGATGTCGATACGTGAGGCATAAACGCCGTAGCAGAGCGAGAGTTCCCGAACCGTGTGCATATCTTCAGACAGAGCAAAGATCGGCTTTTTGCCGCGGTACGAAGCGCACATGGCCGCGGTTCCGCCGGAACGGGTGCTCGTAATAATGGCCTGAATCGGCAGCTGGCGAGCGCAGCGTACAGCCGCTTCTGCCAGGTGACTTCCAGGCATTGGAAGATGATTTTCATTCAGGGCAGAGAATGCCGCGCGCTCCGGCTGTTTCTGTTTTTCGACCGAGTGGGCGATGCTGGACATCGTACGCACGGCCTCGAGAGGGAATTTTCCGCAGGCGGTTTCGCCACTGAGCATCAGTGTGTCGGTTCCGTCGAGAATGGCATTGGCCACGTCACTTACTTCCGCACGGGTCGGGCGGGGATTTTCGATCATGGAATGCAGCATCTGGGTCGCGGTGATCACCGGCTTCAGGCGGCGCAGGCAGGTTTTAATGATCTGTTTCTGGATCACCGGAACTTCTTCCACCGGGATTTCAATGCCGAGATCGCCGCGGGCAACCATGACGGCATAGGCAACATCGAGGATGGAGTCGAGGTTGGAGACCCCTTCACTGTTTTCGATTTTTGCGATAATTTTGATGGTGCTTTTGCGCATATCCAGAATGCTCTGAATCGCCATCACATCGTCGCGATTGCGGACAAAAGAGTGGGCGATAAAATCGATTTCCCGTTTAATGGCCCATTCGATGAACTTACCGTCTTTCTCAGTAAGAGATGGCATACGCAGTTCCGAGCCCGGAACATTCAGGCCTTTTTTGTCCTTAATAACGCCATCATTGCGGGCTGTGCAGATCAGTTGGGTCTCATCGCTGCTGTCTACGGTCAGCTCGAGATCGCCATCATCGATGAGAACCTGGCTTCCGGCCTTTATTTCCGGGATAAAGTGTTCGTAGTTCACCTGAAAACTGTTCGGCAGTTCGGACGACTGCGCTGTGACGAATACGCGGTCTCCGGTTTTTACAGCAATCGGCTCCGCGATATTGCAGGTGCGCACTTCGGGGCCCTTGGTGTCGATCAGGATGCCGATTCGGTCAGACACCGCGCGTATTTCCTTCACCATCAGGTCCGCCTCCTCTGTGGTCAGGTGCGCGGTGTTGAGCCGCACAACATTCATGCCTTCGTCGTAGAGCTCCTTCAGGAGCTCCGGCGTGCATCGGTCGGGAGAGAGGGTGCAGATAATTTTGGTCTGTTTGCTGTACATAAAAATTTCTCCGGTAAAAGTCGCGGAGGGTTTTAGCAGATTCTGGAGTTGGGGGTAGCTTTTTATCCCGTAAATATCCCCGGCGGTCCGTTCAAAGAGGAATTGTGATGGTGCGATGCGCTTGTGCTTTGCGTAAATCGTGCAATAATCAGCGCTCTGTTCAATGGAACGAAAAAGTAAGGATCTCACGCCATGCCTGTAATTGTAACCAGTGATGCCATTCATCCGTTTCTGCCGTCTCTCGGGTCGTCCAGCGCGATTGAGATGACACGTGCCAGTCATCAGGACATCCGGCCGCTGGAAATTCTGATCATCAACCTGATGGCGGATAAGCAGGCGACAGAACGTCAACTGGCGCAGTGGCTGGGTCATACCCCGCTGCAGATCCGCCTCACATTTGCTGCCACCGATTCCTATATGGAAGCCATTCAGAACGGACGGCGGAGCAAAAACACCAGTACGGAGCATATTACTAATTTCTACCAGAGCTGGGGATCGCTGAAAGACCGCCGGTTTGATGGAATGATCATTACCGGAGTTAATGCCCTGCAGCCGCGGGTGGAGGACGAAATCATCTGGCCGGAGGTGAAAGAGATCATGGAATGGTCGAAAACCAACGTGCTTTCTTCACTCTTTCTCTGCTGGGGAGCCAAGGCCGCGCTGAAATACTTCCATGATATCGACAGCATTCGGCAGGAAACCAAGATTTTCGGACTGTTCGATCATAGTCTGGGGAAAGATTCCACCGGCATCGGCTTCGGTTTGCCGGACCAGTTTGCCGTGCCGGTGTCTCGCTGGAAATCGCCCGTCCCGGAAGCTATTGATGCCTGCGAAGCGCTGGAGGTGCTCGCGACCGCGCCGGAAGTGGGGCCCAACATGATCGTTGAGCCGTCGGACGGGCCGGCGCCGTTCCCGCGCCGGGTGTACATTCTGAATCATCCGGAATACGACGCTGATACGCTGGGTCGCGAATATCATCGGGATGCGAAAGACAATCCGGATCAGCCGCTTCCAAAGCACTATTTTCCTGGCAATGATCCGTCGCGAACACCGGTCAATCTCTGGCGCTACGCCGGATTTATTTATACCAACTGGATTCGCACCATCTACGACGCCACGCCGTACGACATTAATCAGATCAGCAATCTCGCTGCCGCAAAATAGCTGACAGCGGATTTTTCCAGACCTTGGAAAAACAGCGCTGGGTTTCCAACGGCTGGAATTGCTCGATCGTCGCCGGAACGAACGTGCTTGCGTGCCTCCAAGAAACGGTGGAAGTCACACCGAGCGAAGTCCGTCAACTGGCTGTCTTATGGAAGCAGGAACAAGCCGTAACGCTATTGAGAGAAGGGCGTTTCTTTGGACGGTTCGACCGGCCGGAGAAGCAGTTGCCGGATTACAGAAATTTCCCAGCCTTTTCGGATGTATAAGTCGTTGATAATCAACGGTCTTTTTCGACGAAGAGCGCCTCTGCTGAAAAATAATCGGATTTCGACCATAAGGGCGGGATTTTTGCCGATTTTGGGCCCTTTATTTTCGGGCGTTTCTGTTCTGTTTTCCGTTTTTTTCGATTTTCAAAACATGGAGGGCAGAAGTGAGTGATGAGTTCTCCCTAGCCTGAAATCGGCCATTTTTGAAACTAAAGTAAACTGAACTACACTAAACTATAGCGGTGGATTTCCCTGATTTTCCGGTCTTTTCTCGCGAAAATTATGACCCTAAGTTGTTTATTAATAGTTGTTTATGCAATATTTTCGTCATTTTATAAGTATAGTCTATTGAAGTGCACTGTAGTGAACTACATTTAATTTAACTCCTATGTCTCTTGATATTTTCTGAATGGTCGGTACGTTGTTTGACTTTCGGATACGAAGCGCGGGTTGAACCGCACATGAAAAGGAGTTCTTGAGACAGGTCATGGATAGTTTGTTTACAGAGCAGTATCGACGGCTGAAGGAGTGTCATTACCTGATTCTCTACTGGGCTGCTGAAGCAGAGGTGAGGGGATTGAAATACAACATCACCAATGCGTTTGACGACCTGAAAGATCTCGGGATTACACGGACCAAACAAAGCGTAATGGCCTATGTGGAATCGTTGTTCATGCTGTGCTTTATCGATGTGAAAGAGGAGCGCAACCGGAAAAATATTTATTTGGCGGAGTCCGGCGCCCGGGCTTTGGAAGAGCTGGTGAAGAGTGCCGGTTTTAAAACAAAAAAATCCCGATTCATGGAGGGTGTGTAAATGAGTATTGGTATCGGTGGAGCAGGCAGTAAGCTGGCCTCGTTGATGGATGCGGAACAGGCGACGATTGTGAATGTCTCGCAGTCGGAGCTCGATAAGGTTGAGGCCGGCAGCAAAATTCTGGCAGTTGCACATTCAACGCGCGGGCAGTTTAACGGAGCGGGTAAAGATCCGAACGTCGGACGCGCCGCTCATGCGTCGATCTGCAACAAACTTTGCGAGCTGATTAAAGGCGATATGGTTTTCACCTCCAGCGGCGGCGGAACCGGGAATGGTATTTCCTCCCGGCTGCTCGACAGCGTGGCGGAGCAGGATGAGATTTCCCTGAACGATAAAACCGTGTTCGGATTTCTGCTTCCATATGTGGAGCGGGAAAGCTCTGAATTCGTGCAGAACACCGTCGACTTTCTGATGGGGCCGGTTTCCCGTGCCATTGACTCCGGTAATACCGGAAACATTATGCTGTTCTCCAACAAGCTGAAGTTTGAGGGCCGCATCGCCGAGCACGACTACAACACCATGATTGCCGGAAGCCTCAACAATTTCCTTTCGATCCCGCACAAGGGGGACCAGATGGAGCTGATCGACGGACACGTCGACCACGAGGATTTCCGGGTGTACCTTTCCAAGCCGTACTTCAATCATTTCTGCCAGTTCGAATACTCGGCAGACAAACCCTTCGGTGACCTGCTTAAGGAAAACGTCAGTCAGCTGCTGCTGCCGCCGGAGCAGCCGATCGAAGCCATGTTCCTTCTCGAAGTCCCCAGCCGTGACGAAGCAACCAGCTTCTACGACATCCTCGATTATTTCGCCGAGGACCACGTGACGCCTTCATACGGGGTTGTGCTCAACCCGGAGCTCGAAAAGCCCGTACTGACGCTCTCACTGCTTTATTCGCGCAAACCGAAAGAGCTGGTCGATGACTTCTGCCAGCAGGTGGAACGGATTACGCAGAAAAAACTGAAGAAAACCATCAACCAGTTCGTCACGCTCGAAGAGCGCCGCCTCAACGTCGAAGAGGAGGTCCGTAAGATCGAAGAGGAAGACGACAGCGGCAGAAGTGTTCTCGAAGTGCTCGGCCGCCTGCAGAAACTCCGCTAGCCCTATACGAAACCGCGCGCGTGCCCGGGAAGGGCACGTGCCGGAGCCTGGACTGTTCCAAGGTTTGGAATGTTCGGCGTCGTTTTTTCCAAACCCTGGAAATATCAGAAATCGAGGGCCCCTTCGTCGGATTCGCGAAAGAAAAAGCCCTGTTCAGAAAGCGGTTTATTCGGTATTATTCTGGTGGAGCAGAGAAAGGAGGGTTTGGATGAATACAGATCATAAACCGGTTCGAAAATGCCATGACTGCGGACTGAATCTCTTTGATCATTGCGGCATCTACGACATGCCTCGGGAAATGTGGAAACACCGCACCTGCCCCGGATATAAAAATCAGGAATTGCTGGATACCTACAACGAGATACAGGCCCGGTCACAGGTTAACGAACACAAACAGAAGCGTCGCGAAGTCGCCCGGGCGCGAGCCACCGAACCTCATCATCAGGAGCGACTGCCCCTCGCCAACAGATAGATGTAAAGAAGACTCCGCATCTTTACGGTTTCCATGCACTAGGGCGTGTTAACACAACGGGAGCATGTTCACGGGTAGTGCGAAGTAAATAAATACGGTAAACATTACATCGAGTTTCTCGAAGCGGCAGAGAAGATCCTGCGGAACCCCTTAAGTCGGCGAAAGAGGCGTTCACCCGCGTATCTAGGCTTGTACATCTCGCGATCATATTCCCATGGGTTAACTCGGTTGGGGGTAGGGGGAACAACTGGATTCATTCCAGGACCGAATACGAGCTGTCGGGTCTCATTGTCTTCGCAAGCTCTATCCATGAGCACGGTACAGATTTCTGCCGGCTGGTTTTCAGCCCAGTTTGCAATCAGCTCTCGCCCGGCGAGAGCATCGCCTGCCTGACCCGGAGGCAGAGAATGCCCACCGGGTCATCCGTGTATAAATGGTGTGCCAGGTTCCGAAATGAACAGGTAGGCCGCGCCATTTGCATCCATGCTCTGCCACATAGAGAATGGCATTCAAAACATCAATATTTGATAGGGTTACATTGCCTCGTTGCACTGGCAGCACGCGAGCGATCTTCTTGTATTGAGCTTGTGTCACTTTCGTTAAGAAAGATAATGCAAGTCTTGTTGTATCTGCAGGCGCATAGTGTTAACATGCTCTAGGCGTTTTTCTTCTTTTCGGCTTCGTAGTCGTCGAGGGTGCCGGGGTAGTCGATGATGCCGTCTTCGGTGATTTCGAGGATGCGCGTGGCAAGTGTTGCGATAAAGCGATGGTCGTGCGAGACGAAGATCAGGGTGTTGGGGAAGAGCGACAGGCTGTAGTTGAGCGCTTCGATTGATTCGAGGTCCAGATGGTTGGTGGGTTCGTCCAGCGCCAGCACGTTGCCGCCTTCCATCATCATTTTGGAAAGGATCAATCGGGCCTTTTCGCCTCCGCTGAGTACCTTGATTTCTTTCAGCACGTCCTGACCTTTAAAAAGCATTTTTCCCATAAAGGAGCGCAGATCCACCTCGGGGGTGTCGGCGTCGGAGAAACGGTTGAGCCATTCCAGTGCCGGTTTCTTCGGATCCAGCATGGAGGAAGCGTCCTGCGGAAACAGGCTGAACTGAACGGTTTCGCCAAAAATGATCTCTCCGGAATCACTCTTCAGCTGTCCGCACAGGGTGTTGAGCAGCGTGGTTTTTCCGATGCCGTTTTTGCCGATGATGGCGACGCGTTCCTCCGGACCGATGGTGATGGAGAAATCTTTGAAGATGGTTTCGTCGTACGACTTGGAGATCGACGTGGCTTCGATTACTTTGTCGCCTAGTCGCGTTTTCGGATTGAAGCGGATGAAGGGCGAGACCCGGCTGCTGGCTTTGAATTTTTTGATTTCGAGTTTATCGAGTGTCTTTTTGCGCGAGGTGGCCTGTTTGGCTTTGGAGGCGTTGGAGCTGAAACGCGAAATGAACGCCTTAAGTTCGTTGGCCTGCTTTTCGATTTTCTTGTTGGCTTTTTCCTGCTGTTCGCGCGCTTCAAGGCTGGCGATGGTGGAGTCGTCGTAGTTGCCCGGGAACAGTCGGATTTCGTGATAGTCCAGGTCGGCAATGTGCGTGCAGACCTGATTGAGGAAAAAGCGGTCATGCGAAATAGTGATCACCATTCCGGTGTAGCGTTTGAGCAGGTCGACGAGCCACTCAATGGACTCCATGTCCAGATGGTTGGTCGGTTCGTCGAGCAGCAGGAGATCCGGTTTCCCGAACAGAACCTGCGCCAGCAGAATCCGCAGCTTAAAGCCCCCCTGCAGAACCGTCATGCTCTGCCCGAACAGATCCTCGGTAAAGCCCAGCCCGACCAGCAGCGCGGCGGCTTCCGATTCCATCGTGTATCCGCCGGCTTCGCCGAACTCGTCTTCAATGTGCCCGCAGCGCTCGTTCTCTTCGTCGGTAAGCTCCTCTTTTGAATAGAGCATTTCCCGTTCGCAGTGCAGTTTCCACAGCACGGGATTTCCCATGCAGACCGTGTCGAGAATGGTGTACTCGTCAAACGCGGAGTGGTCCTGGCGGAGATAGCCCAGCGTGCAGCCTTCGCCGATAACGACCTCGCCCTCGCTGGGGTCGAGCTGTCCGGTCAGAATTTTCATAAAGGTGGATTTTCCGCAGCCGTTGGCTCCGATCAGCCCGTAGCGGTTGCCCGGAACAAACTTCACAGAAACGTCCTCGAAAAGAGCGGTTTTGCTGAAGCGCATGGTGATTTTGGATGTTGAGATCATGGGGCGGTCCTGTGTTTTTCTGTGAAATGAGCGCCGTGTATAACAGGATGCGCCCCGGGATCCGAACGTTAACCGCCCTGAATTTTTCTCACAGAGCTTGATTTCACATGCCGTATGGTCTCTTGATGTCCGGATAAACAAAGGACACATATGCCGTTTTCCAAACTGGGGCTCCTCGAGCCGATTCTTCGCGTGGTGGATGCCGTTCACTACAAAACGCCCACTCCCGTTCAGGAGCAGGCCATCCCGCTGATCCTCGAAGGCGACGACCTGATTGCCCGGGCGCAGACCGGAACCGGCAAAACTGCCGCCTTCGCGCTGCCCATTCTACAGCGACTTAACTTCGTTGAAACCGACCCGGAACCCGGTTCGCCGCTCGTACTGGTGCTGGTGCCAACCCGCGAGCTCGCTCAGCAGGTCGCGGACACCTTCGAAGAATTTGAACGGCACCTTCCGCGCAGCATCGGCGTTGCCACCGTCATCGGCGGCGAAGATATTCTCGACCAGCTGCGCAGGCTGGAGCAGGGTGTCGATGTCGTCGTCGCCACGCCCGGCCGGCTGCTCGAACTCGTTCGTTCGGAAAAAATCTTTTTCGAGGCGCTTCGCTATTTCGTCATCGACGAAGCCGACCGCCTGCTGGCGCTCGGCTTTGCCGAAGAGCTCGGGCAGATTCTGGAGGTTCTGCCGATCGTGCGCCAGACCCTGCTGTTTTCGGCAACTTATCCCCAAAAGGTCGTCAGCCTCACCGAGCAGATCATGCAGAATCCCGTGGTGGTGAACGCGTCCGGCGATGTGCCGACCGTAACCAACATCACGCAGCGCGCCATCGAAGTGAACCGCCTCAACCGTCGGCCGCTTCTGCAGCATCTGGTCCGCGAAGAGGCGTGGAAGCATGTTCTCGTATTTGTGAGCAGCAAACGCGCGGCACGCAACCTCGCCGTAAAACTCAAACGTAACGGGATTGAGGCCGACGCCTTCCACGGCGACCTCAGCCAGGATGAGCGCACCTTTGTTCTCAATCAGTTTAAAAACCGCAGCATCCACGTCTTGATCGCCACCGATATTGCGGCGCGCGGAATCGACATCCAGAACCTCTCCACCGTCGTCAATTACGACCTGCCGCGCTCACCCGTCGACTACATCCACCGCATCGGCCGCACCGGCCGCGCCGGGGCCGCCGGCGTCGCCGTCAGCTTCATCGACTTCAACGACATGGCGCATTTTGCGCTCATCGAAAAACGGACCAAAGTCCGCGTTGACCGCGAACAGGTTCCCGGCTTTGAACTCGAAGGCGAAGCCCCGAAAAAGAAAAAGGGACCGCCGCCGAAAAAAGGCAGACGCCCCAGCAAAAAAGATAAAGCCCGCGCGGCGGCCGCCAAAGCCGCAGAACGCGGGGAATCATGAACCCGTGGGTAGTCATCGATCAGGCGACCGTGCCGGGCGACGGCGGCGAAATGAAGCTGCTGCAGCGCACGCATGAATTTACCATCAACGTCAAAAACGAAGAGCTCATGAACAGCCGCCTGCACGGCTCCGAAGATGCGCTCGCCGAGCTCACCTGCAAGCCGCTCGCCGCTCGGAAAAAACCGAAGGTCCTCATCGGTGGACTCGGCATGGGCTACACCCTCGGCGCGGCCCTCAGCCATCTCGGGCCGCAGGCCCGCGTCGTCGTCGCCGAACTCGTTCCCGCCGTCATCCAATGGAACCGCACCTATCTGGCCGACCTCGCGGGGCGCCCGCTGGAGGATCCTCGTGCAACGGTCCGCCAGGGCGACGTGGCCGCCATCATCCAGGAGCAGAAAAATGTCTACGACGCCATCCTGCTCGACGTCGACAACGGCCCCGAAGGGCTCACGCATGAAGAAAACGACCGCCTGTATACGCCGGCCGGCCTCGCCGAAGCCAAAGCTGCGCTTCGGCCCGGCGGCGTCCTCGCCATCTGGTCCGCGTTCCCGGACAAAAAATTCACTAAGCGACTTCGCGCCGCCGGCTTCAATGTCGAAGAAGTCCCCGCGCGATCACGCGGCGCCCGCGGCCGCTGGCACCACATCTGGCTGGCTGCAAAGCCATAACGCGGACGAGGCTTCCAACCCTTGGAAAAGAAAAGGCGGGGGTCTCGAACCCCGCCCTGCAGATGCTTGTTTTTGTTGAGGTTAAGCACTAACCGTTTGTCGGTCGAGCGGGTCAATCGAAGAGTTTTTGCCACAAAAAACACAAAACAGATTCTGAATGGGCGGCCTATAAGCCGCCGTCTATTTTTGTGTTTTTTGTGGCGATTAACTCACTGCAATGTTCACCAGTCGTCCTGGAACCACAATCACTTTGCGGATGGTTTTGCCTTCGGTCCATTTTTTGACCGCTTCGTCTTCCATCGCCAGTTTTTCGATATCGTCTTTGGAGGCGCTGGACGGCACGAAGATCTGTCCGCGGACTTTGCCGTTGACCTGCAGGGCCATCTGGATTTCGTCACGGTGCAGCGCGGCTTCGATCACTTCCGGCCAGTCGGCGTTGAGCACGCCGCCGTTATGGCCGAGTTCGGTCCACAGCTCTTCGGCAATGTGCGGCGCGAAGGGCGAGATGAGCAGAACGACTTTTTCGATGGCGTCGCGGAAGACCGCTTTGGCCTGGTCGGAGCTGTTCTCGGAAACCTTCAGTTCGTCGACCGCGTTCATCAGCTCCATGATGGTCGAAATCGCGGTATGGAAGTGGAAGGCGCCGTCGAGGTCGTGCGTAATCTTTTTGACCGATTCGTGCACTTTGCGGAACAAGTCGCGTTCCGGCTTGTCCATTGTATCCATGTCCGGCGTCGAGTCCTTAACCTCTTCGAGCAGGCCGTGGTTCTGCCAGACGCGGGTCCAGATGCGTTTGAGAAAACGGTAGGATCCTTCAACGGCGGAGTCGTTCCACTCGGCCTCTTTTTCGGGCGGGCCGATAAAGAGGGTGTAGAGGCGGACGGTGTCGGCGCCGTAGTTTTCAATCAGCTCGTTGGGGCTGACGACGTTGCCTTTGGATTTGGACATCTTGTAGAGGTTTCCGTCCGGGCCCTTTTTGCAGATCATACCCTGCGTGAAGAGCTTGGCGAACGGCTCGTCGAAGTCGATCAGGTCGAGGTCGTAAACGACTTTGGTGAAGAAGCGGGCGTAGAGCAGGTGCAGAATGGCGTGCTCAATGCCGCCGATATACTGGTCGACCGGCAGCCAGTTGTTGGCGGCGTGTGAGTCGATTGCTTTGGTGTCGTCCTGTGCGTTGAGGTAGCGCAGGAAGTACCAGCTCGAATCCACGAAGGTATCCATGGTGTCGGACTCGCGCCGCGCGGGCTCGCCGCATTTCGGGCAGCTGCAGTTCATGAACTCTTCGCTGGCAGCCAGCGGCGATTCGCCGGTCGGTTTGAATTCGACGTTTTCCGGCAGGCGGACGGGAAGGTCTTCGTCTTCGACCGGAACCATTCCGCAGCGATCGCAGTAGACGATCGGGATCGGCGCGCCCCAGTAGCGCTGGCGGGAAATCAGCCAGTCGCGCAGGCGGTAGTTGATGGTGCCTTTACCGAAGCCTTCGGCCTCGGCTTTTTTGACCATCGCTGCAATCGCTTCGCGGTTGGGCATGCCGGTGAACTCGCCGGAATCAAAGCAGGTGCCGTCTTCGGTGTAGGCATCGTCCATTTCGTCGAGCTTGAGCGTGCCTTCCGGGTTCTGGATCGAAAGCTTGATCGGCAGGTCGTATTTTTTCGCAAACGCCCAGTCGCGGGTGTCGTGTGCGGGGACCGCCATGACCGCGCCGGTTCCGTACATCAGTACGTAGTCGCCGACCCACAGCGGCACTTTGTCGCCGGTGTAGGGGTTGACCACAGTTCGGCCGGTGAAGACACCTTTCTTTTCGAGCGTGTCTGATTCGCGGTCTATATTCGTTAACTTTGCGCTCTCTTTAATGAAATTCAGGACATCCTGCTCCTGCGGGAGGCCGGCGACCATTTCTTTGAGCTGCGGGTATTCCGGCGCGACGGACATGTAGGTGCAGCCGTAAATGGTGTCGACGCGGGTGGTGAAGCAGGATACTACGTCAGACGAATCTTTTGCTCCGTCTTCGCGCGGAACGAGGGCGAAGTCGATTTCGGTTCCTTCGGAGCGACCGATCCAGTTGCGCTGCATGGTTTTCACGCGCTCCGGCCAGCCTTCGAGCTTGTCGAGATCGTCGAGCAGGCGGTGGGCGTAGTCGGTGATTTTGAAGAACCACTGTTCGAGGGCTTTCTGTTCAACCGTTGAATCGCAACGGTCGCAGGCGCCGTCGACGACCTGTTCGTTGGCCAGCACGGTGGCGCAGTCCGGGCACCAGTTGACGTTGCTTTTTTTCTTATAAGCCAGTCCGCGGTTGAACATCTGGATGAAGAGCCACTGGGTCCATTTGTAGTAGTTCGGCTCGCAGGAGGCGACCTCTTTGTCCCAGTCGTAGCAGCAGCCCCAGGCGGCGAGCTGTTCTTTCATCACGGCGATGTTGTTCATCGTGCTTTCGCGCGGCGGGGTGCCGGTTTTGATCGCGGCGTTTTCGGCCGGCAGGCCGAAGGCGTCCCAGCCCATCGGGGAGAGCACGTTGAAGCCGCGCATCTTTTTGTAGCGCACCACGGCATCGCCGATGATGTAGTTGCGGCCGTGGCCGACGTGCAGCTTGCCGGACGGATAGGGGAACATCATCAGGCAGTAATACTTGTTCGCGGTATCTGACAGATCGGTTTTAAAGGTGCCGGTGTCGGTCCACAGCTTCTGCCATTTCGATTCAATTTCTGAAAAAGGGTATTTCTCGTTCATCGTCGCTCCTCGTCATAAACCGCAACAGACTACGGATTTCGGAAAAAACCGCAAGCCGCAACACGTCCGCTTTGGTATTCGCTCGATCCGTTTCTGTGGGGGCGGCAGGAGGAGCTGACGCGGTTTTGTTTTCCAAACCATGGAAAAGTTCTGGAAAGATTTGGCCGGCTGATTCTTAATGAGAGAGTTGTTAGGAGGATTCTATGACGTTTAAAGGGGATAAAAAGGTGGGGCGCTGGCTGCTGGCCGATGGCGAAGAAAACCTCAAGCAATGGCTGCTGCCGAAGGTTCCGGCAAAAGTGGAAACCTACCATCTGACGTTATCCACTCTGCTTTGGTGTATGGGCATCATCCTGTTCAGCTTTCTGGCGCGTTATCAGATCCATTTCCTTTGGCTGGTTTCCTTCTTCATTTTTGCGCAATACATCACGGATCTTCTCGACGGCGCCATCGGCCGTCAGCGCAACACCGGTCTGGTCAAGTGGGGTTATTACATGGACCACTTTCTCGACTACATTTTTCTCTGTTCCATCCTGATCGGCTACGGATTGATGGTTGAAGATCACAATAAATACTTCCTGTTCTACATCCTCATGCTGTTCGGCGCATTCATGGTTAACTCGTTCCTTTCCTTTGCGGCGACCGGCAACTTCCGCATCAGCTATCTCGGCATCGGCCCGACCGAGATGCGCATCGTGTTCATTCTGGTGAACACCGTAATTATCCTGTTTCATGAACGGTTTGATATGACGCTGCTGCTGCCGATTACGCTCGCCGGCGCGACCTTCGGCCTGTTCGTGGTGGTCTATCAAACCCAGAAACAGCTTTGGAGGATTGATATGGAGGCCAAGCGCAATGCTGAAGAATAAACGCCTTCTTCTGGTCAGTTTGCTGTTCGTTGTTCTGGCCGGCGCGGTCCTCGGTCTGAAAGTTCTTTATCCGCACCATCGCCTGATCGCACTCCTGCTGTGGCTGATCAGCTGGATTCCGCTGGTCCGTTCATACCGTGCCAACCAGCGGCTGGTTCGCACCGGCAAAGTTATTCTGAAGCGAAAAGGAAGGCCGTGGGTGCCGCATCTGGTCGTCGGCCTTCTGCTGCTGACGGGGTTTTATGTCGCATGGGTGCTGGTTCCCGTGGAAACCAGTCCGCTGGTTGCGATGAGCTCCGGAGAACTGCAGCGCGAAATTGCCGACGATCTTTCCACGTACTGCATGCTGCGCGAAACCGCCGATGACCTGACTTCGGAGTTTGAACAGAACGGACTGCTCCGTCGTGATGTGGAAACGCTGAGCGATGCCGAACGTCTCGCAATCCGCAGCCTGTGGCGCGACGGCGTAATGGCGTTTCTCGAAGCCGACATGATTAAAGAAAAATACCGCGGTTTTATGCAGGTCGACTACAAAGTCCGGCCCGCGCTGCACGCGGATGCTTTCTTCATCGCCTATGGAGCCTACATCTGTCAGTACGATGCCTGCCTCAGATTCTGCGAACTGGTCGGCGACAATGAATTTATGCAGACCCTGCTCAACGAGCCGGGCGACGGCATTCCGTCCGACAGCTTTTTTGTGATGAAACAGCGGCTCACACACCCGGAGGTGATCCTGCGCCTCAACGCCGGCACTGCGTACTACGAGCTGATCAAAAAAGACCTCACGGTTTCGCCGGAACTGATCAGTGACTTCGAAATGCGCCGGTCCCGGCTCTTCAAACGCCTCGGGAAGAAACCGGATCTGTTTATCGACAACCCGCTCGATGTGCTCGAACGCAACGCCTTCAAAGCATGGCTTCCGGTTCAGAAGAACGTCGCGGTGCAGATGAGTTATATCCGCACCGCCAGGCGTGAGTATTTCATCACGCCCGAAATCCTTGCGCAGTACCGCGATCGCCTGCTGCCCGGCGACATCCTTGTCGAGCGCCGCAACTGGCACATGACCAACATCGGCATTCCCGGCTTCTGGCCGCACACGGCACTGTTTGTCGGTACGCTCGAAGAAATCGATGCGGCATTTGGTCAGCTCGGTTTCCAGGCTTCGGAAAAAATCAAACAGCTTTATCCCGAGGTATACGCCGCTCTGAGCAGTAAAGACGAGAATGGCTTTCCGCTGACCGTTATTGAATCAATCCGGCCGGGCGTGATTTTCCAATCCCTGGAAAAAAGCGCCCGGTGCGATTACCTCGGCGTCGTTCGTCCCGACCTGTCGCAGCACGAAAAATTCAACGCGTTGCTCGCCGCCTTTTCAAACTACCAGAAGCCGTATGACCTCAATTTCGACTTCACGACCGATAACGAACTCGTTTGCTCCGAGCTGGTGTATAAAGCCTATCAGTCCGCCGGGCCGCTTCCGCTGACGCCGGAAATCATTAACGGTCGTCTGCTGCTGCCACCCAACGAAATGGTCCGGCAGATCGCGGATCACCTGCGCGAAGCCTTCTCTTTCGTTCTCTTTCTCGACGCCAGCGAAAAAGAGAACCGCATTATCGAAGGGACGCAGCAAAGCTTCGCCGAAAGCTGGGCCCGCCCCAAATGGGATGTGCTCCAGAAATAGCTTCAAGCTTTGAGAACCTCTGCACCTGCTGATTGATAGAGAGCTTGGCCGATACTTGGTCTTAAAGCAATTGCTCTCTAGATTTTGTGCTGTTCGGAGGGGGGGCAAGCCAGCCTGTTCCCGATAGGCTTTGCTGTGACCTGTTTTCATTCTAGGTTTTCCTCTGTCTGCAATTAACAATTGCTGGGGCACGATGTGCCGTCATCTGATGACGGCGGTGTTATTTTCAGGATGTTTGCAATAAAAATCAGTGTTTTTGGTGCAACAAAAAATGGAAACATTCTTGTTGTATAATTTGTTTATTATCTAATAAAAACGCTTGTTTTTGGGTAGATTTTTTGAAAAAGTTGCATTGTTTGCAATGAAACAAATGTTGAAAAATTTAAAGAGGAGCTTACTATTATGGCCGCTACGAGGGGAAAAATGACATTGGACGCAATAGCAGATATGGCAGGCGTATCGAAATCAACCGTTTCCAGGGTTCTGAACGGAGTTCCCGGGATTTCTCTCAAGACCATAAAAAAGGTCGACAGGGTTGTTCGGGAGGTGGGGTATGTTCCCAAGCCATTGCATAACCGGCAGGGAGTGCGAAAACCGTCAAATGGCGCTCGACGCAGTCGTTCGGTTGCTTTTGTTCAGCTGGAGGCAAGTAACCATATGCATGGAACCTATTTTGCCCGGTTAATCAGCGGAGTCAGCCAGGCGCTGTCCGAAAACGGGTTGAATATGGTTTTTGTTCAGATTAAGAAGGGCGATCCGTTTCCCCCTGCGATTCGTGACGGAAAGGTGGATGGATTGCTTCTTACCGGGGCTCACCCGGATCTGAAGACTCTGGAGACTCTTTCGAATTTTCCTTCTGTCTGGCTGTCTTCTTCTTTTGCGGCCGGCGGTGACGTTGTTCTGGTGGGCAATGATGATGTCGGCTTTCTGGCGGCAGAGTATTTGACGGCCGGGCATTTTGATTGTCTGGCGTATCTGAATCCGCTTCCGGCATACGGTGTGTACAGGAATCGTTGTGACGCTTTTGAGCGTATGGCAAATCAGCGCGGAGTGAAGAATGTCATCGGTCTGGAGTCGGCTCAGGAAACCTATATTGAAAATATTGGGTTAAGCGGGCTGGTGAAACTGGTGGAGCCTTTGGTTGAAGATCTTCTTGAAAAGAAAGGTGCCCGTATCGGTTTGTTTATTCCGGATGATATGATTACGGCAGCTGCCTATCCTGTCTTGAGAAGGCATGGGTTCCATCTGGGCAAAGATGTTCAGGTTCTCTCCTGCGGTGATGAAGGTGCTTACCTGCTGGGTTTGGATCCGATTCCTGTGACGATCGATTTGAACCCGGAGCTCCAGGGGCGGCAGGCGGTAGAGCAGTTGCTCTGGAGAATTCAGAATCCCAGCGACAAGCTTAGTTTTCAGTCAAAGATTACTCCGGAAATCATCGAGAGGAAATTTTCATATATATAGCCCGGGCAGCTAATCAAACACAGGGGTAATTATGATATATGGGAAGTTAACGGTAAGAGCAGTTTTGTTGCAGTCCCGGGATGCATGATTCCTGTTGTGTTTTTGTTTAGTTAAAGGAAGGGAGATGAAGATGAAGATTAAAAAGGGTGTGTGCCTGAGGATGATCGTTGCGGGGTTTGCTGTCTGTAGTACAGTAGTGAATGCGGCACCGTTGGTTATTGCCAACTGGAATGATGAAGCTGATCCCGATTATACGGTGGGTGTTCGTGATGCTCTGACGGCCGGGACTTTGCCGGCCCTGACTGTCTTGTCAAAATTCGGAGCCGGGGCGCTGGACCTGACCGACAGTTCGACGCAGATGTCGCTGGAATATGATGGAAACTATTCAACTGACAAGGGAACCTTTGAAGTTTTTATCAATCCTGCAGATGTTGTTGCCGGTACGGGGTATTATATCTATTCCGTGATTTTTGATGCCAGCAATCGAATCTATTTCCGAAGAGAAATGCACAGCAACGGGACTCAGCAACGGCTTTTTGCATATTATCAGTCAGCAGGAACTGCTGCTTATGTTTCAACCACGTGGCTGGATAAAGAGACCGGGCCGCTGGCGCTTGATGAGTGGCACCATATTGCATTGACCTGGGATTTCACCAAGGGCGGAGGAGCTAATGAGCTGGCGATTTACATTGATGGATCCAGGGATGGATATAATGCAGCCGTTCTTGAAGAAGAGTGGGGGAGCGGAGTAGCTCCGACCACGATTGGGATTGGATGTTACGGGACGGCAGCTGTTGCTGCGAGTGCCTACTTGGACAGCATGAAGATTTCGGATGATGTGGTATATTCCGGGGAAAGCGTAACGGTTCCGACTCAGGAATTTGATATGCCCGTTCCGCCGATTGGAAGTCCTTTGCTTATTGCGCATTGGAATTCTACAGCAGACGCAGATGTTGCTATCGGGGTTTCGACCGCTTTTGCGGAGCTGAACAGTGTTCTTCCGGGTATTGTTTCGACTCCTTCCGTTTTGGGCGGCGGTGCCTTGAATTACACGAACGATACTCCAGCGCTGTATTTTGATGCTGCCAATAATTTCAATGCATCTGCTGGAACATTTGAGTTGTTCATGAATCCGGTGGAGGGTGTTGCTTCGCAGAAATATTATATATATTCCATGACGCCAGCCAGCGGATACCGGGTCTATTTCCGGCGCGAAGTGCATTTGAACGGGACTCAGCAGCGGTTGTGGGCCTATTATGAGTCCGCGGGAGTTTCTAAATATGTGGCAACTGCTTGGGAGTTTATGAGCACGGGGTCTCTTGCGTTGGGCGAGTGGCATCATGTCGCCTTTACCTGGGATTTTACCAAGGGCGGGGGAACCAATGAACTGGCGATTTTTATTGATGGATCCCGAGCTGCGTATGATGCGACCGTTACTGCTGAAGCGTGGGTCGACTCGGTGTATCCGGACGGTATGAGAATTGATATCGGGCGGTATGGAACCAGTGCTGCTGACAAACCGGGATCATTCTTTGATGAGTTGAGAATTTCCGGCGTTGTGATGTATACCGGGGAATCGTATACGATTCCTGCAAATGAATTTGATTTCGGGGCAGATCTCGATACGGACGGCGATGGAATTGCAGACTGGTGGGAAACCACATATTACGGAGGTCCTACAAATGCGGTTCCTGATACATTGGCAGCAAGTGGGAGGCACACCAATCTGGAGGCATACATTGCCGGTCTGGCTCCGTGGGAGACTTTTGAGCTCTCTCTCTTTTCAGGCTCACAGACGAATCTGGTTCAGTGGGACGGACGTGAGGGTCGCACCTATTGGGTTTATTCAACACCGGATCTGGTGAATGAAGCGTTTTCGTTCGAGACGAATGTAAGCTGGGAGGCTGCGGAGTTTATTGATCTGGTGAGCTCTAACTCCTCTAAGTTTTATCAGGTTGGTGTAACAAAAGATTGATCGAAGAACTTTTAAAAAAGATGGACGGCATCGCGAGCTTTGCATTTGAGCTCGCGTGCTGTTTTGTCTGAAGCAACTGGCTGCTCGGGGACGGAGAGGTTCTTTCCGTTCCCGGCGAAGCCTTCCTGCAAACTTATTTTATGAAGGGATATGTGGCGTGAAGCTTGGATGGGTAGATCTTTCGGTCTTGGTTTTTTATTTTGCGGTGACGCTTGGTATTGGGGCGTATTTTTCCCGGAAAAATACAGACACAGATGAGTATTTTCTCGGAGGACGTTCTTTTCCAGGATGGGCTTTGGGGTTGAGTTTAGTGGGAACTTGTATGAGTTCCGTCACATTCCTTTCGCATCCGGCGGATGCATTTAAGACATCCATGATTCGTCTAACTATTCTGCTGGCATTTCCCTTTGTGTCAATGTTCGCGGTGTTTGTGCTTCTTCCTTTTTTTCGTCGGGGAACGATCAGTTCCGCATACGGCTATCTTGCCCAGCGTTTCGGTCGGTCTGTGTCGTGCTACGCTGCAGCGATTTTTTTTCTTCTGCAGGTGATCCGTGTCAGCACGATTCTTTACCTGATCTCGATCCTGATCCATTCCGTTACGGGGCTTGATTTCATAATTTGTCTGTTGGCGGCCGGCGGAGTCACGGCGTTTTATACTGTAAGCGGCGGTTTTGATGCGGTGATCTGGACAGATGTGATTCAGACGATCACCCTGATTACCGGTTCGATTATTATTATTGGACTGATTGCTTATAAATCCGACGGCCTCATGCCGCTGATTCAGGCGGCTGCTGAGCATGGAAAGCTGTCGTTTGTGAGGGATCTGAATCCGGTCACTGGTGAGTTGGAGTCGATGAAGAGCGGTTTTTCGCTGACGGATAAAACCTTTGTCATGTTGCTGATTCTGGGGGTTGTTCAGTTCTTGGGCGGGCAGTTTGACCAGACCAGTATTCAGCGCTGGTGTTCTGCGAAATCTCCGGCCGAAGCTAAAAAAGCCATTTATTTCCTGGCATTCGCTGCAGTTCCGATCTGGGCAAGTTTCATGTTCGCCGGCACTATGCTGTGGGCGTTTTTTTATTTCAATCCGGACCCGGCTGTTACTGAGATGCTTTCCGGGGTACGGAAGGCGGAGGAGATCATTCCGTATTTTGTGATGAACTATGTGCCGGCCGGGCTGGCCGGGCTGATTGTTGCGGGGGCGCTTGCGGCGGCGATGTCTTCGTTGAGTTCCAGTATTAATGCGGCAAGTATGGTTTGGGTAGAGGATATCTATAAGCCCTATCTTGTGAAATCCCGGGACGACAGACATTACCTGAAGGTCGGGTTTGCTTCTGCCGGAATCGTTTCTCTGCTTATGGTCGGAGGGGCCTATTGGTTTTATAAGGCCGATGCGAATACCCTGAATGATTTGGCAACCATTATTTCCAGTATCTGTGCCGGTGGGATGCTGGGTATATTTCTGGTGGGTGTTTTGACGCGGTGCGGAGACCATAGGGCTGTATGGCTGGCCTTGGCTGTAAATGCGGTTGTGACTCTCTATATACTGCTGGATAACAAGGGGATTGTCCCGGATCGGTTTTCGTTATCCATCAATCTGTATTATACGGCTCTTGTTGGGAATCTGCTGACATTTTCCGCGGCCATGCTGGCCGGCGTTTTTTTTAAGTCCAACGTGAAGGATTTCACCAACTTGACGGTTTGGGACCAGGAAAAGAAGCCGCTGGTTTAAGAGAGTATTTTGTGCGGGGAGTGCCAGAAAACAAGAAAAGGAGGTTCGATGATGATGTGCGTACAGAAGAGTATATGGGCGGCAGCCATGTTAAGCGGAGCCGGAGTGTTGGCAGAGCCGTTGCTGGTATCGCATTTCGATTCCGTTACGGATGCTGACTATTCGGTTGGTAATTATGTGACTGTACAGGCCGGAGCCATACAGTGGCCGCTGGTTACGTCCATAGATCCAAAATTCGGTGATGGCTGTCTGGATCTTACCGGTGGCACAGCACTGCAATATCATCTCAGGGATAATTTTAATCTCGGGAAGGGGACAATTGAACTCTGGGTTAATCCGCAAGCTGCTGATGCGGGCTCGGATAACTATCTGTTTTCAATTATTAAAAACGGTGCCAACCGGATTTATCTGCGCCGGTCTGTCAGCCAGGATGGTTCGCAGCAGCAGCTTTACCTTTATTTGGCAGTAAATGGGATCTCAAAAACACTGGTTAGTGGCTATCAGGATGTTTCCAGGTTTCTTTCGGTTGGATCGTGGCACCATATCGCAATGACCTGGGATTTAACAAAGGCGGCTGGTGCGGATGAGGTGTCATTATATGCGGACGGAGAAAATCTTGTTGCCGATCGTACTTTGACTTTTGGAGAAGAGTGGGGGGAAGAGCCGTCCAGATTGTCGATTGGATGTTATTCTGCTGTCGCAAAAAGTTACGCGAGCGCATACATTGATGAATTGCGGATATCGGACGATATTGTATACGAGGGATCATCGTATGCTGTTCCGTCTTCTCCGTTTGAAGTTCCAGGAAACTGATGTCGTTAGAGAGTACGAAACAAGAGCAGGGAGTGACATCATTGATCCTGCAGAACCCGTCTCGAAACGATGGGGGAGCCTGATGCGATTGATTCGCAGGCAGAATGCTTAATCTTAAAGACGCGAGCGCCTGTTGGAACCCCTCGAAAGTTCATTCCTGTTGCGCTTGGGGTTGCGTTGATCTGATTGTCTTCAGTCAGCTTTGAGCTGACACCGATTCGCTCGATGTTCCTCAGTGTTTGATTTCCGGAGTGATCGGCGCTTGGCATTTTATCTGGTGCTGCTCGCTCCTGGGGTGTTGTGCCCGGCTGGTGTTTGTGCACGTGTGCTTCGCTTGCTTCTTCACGGTTGTGGTTGAGAGGGGGGGGTAAAAAGAATGGGTGGCAATTTTGCCACCCATTCTTTTTGAGGATATTCCGGTAATGGCCGAACTAGCGTTGGGTGTTATTCCTGTATGGATTTGAGGCGAAATAGAAGTGTCCGTCTTCTGCGCCGAACAGCAGGTCCGGAACTCCGTCGTTTTGCCAATAGACTACCGTTGGGCATGTGGTGTGACCCGTGTACTGTTTGGAAATAATGCATCCCATGTCTTTAAAGACCACCTTATCTTTTGATTGGGAAACATTTTTCAGGAAGTTGATGGTGCGACTGTTGGTTAACAGGTCCAGTTTCCCGTCCAGATCCCAGTCGACAATGACAAATTTTCTTCTTCCGCTTCCGCCGATATCTCTGGCGTTGATCTGCAGTGGAGCAACTGCATTGATATCTGTGGTTTCATCGGGTTTGGGATCGCCGTTCCAGTGAAATTTAGAAATACCCTGTATGTAGAAAATTCTCTTTGGCGGCAGCAGCGAGACCTTGTTGTCGATGACCTTTCGTTCGTACATGGACAGGTACCCTTCGGTATCCAGCGCGATAAGATCCGTTAGACCGTCACCGGAAAAGTCTGCTATCTGAAGGCTGCTTCGCCATTGAGTGACAAACTCTTTTCCTTTCGGAGACCACCAGTTCCACGCAGGTTTCGGGGGAGCGCCCTGCCATTCAACTTCCACGGCTTTCGGCGCGGCAAGTTTCGGGGTGGTTTTGGTGCCGATGTTCTTGTACCAGGTAACGCTTCCCCAGATGTCATTCAGCAGGATATCCGGTAGGCCGTCCATATCCCAATCGGTGACGAGGGGGACGGTGTAGCCCCATTTGGCTTCGCAGGGGCCCTGAATGGATCCGTTGTATCCAGCTTCGATCCGGATGGGAATGTCGTTGGCAGCGAGCGGCTGGGGTACATTCCATTTCGGATTTGCTCCTCCGGACAGGTTTTCAATAAAGAGTATGCGGCCGTTGCTGTCTCCGCAAATGATATCGTCGTCTCCGTCGGCATCCCAGTCAACGCTGTTGGGGGTGGCGAGTACGCCGGCTTTCAGATTGGCTGCGTATTGTCTGATAGGCTGCGGAGGGAGGAAAGATGGGGTTCCGCGGAGGGATGTTCCCGTGTTTTCCAGCAGGCTGACTGTGCCGTCTTCTTCTCCGACAACCAGGTCGATATCGTCGTCTTGGTCCCAGTCGATTGCGGTGGTCCATACCATTTGACCAAAGATGGTGATGGCTTTTCCGTCGTATTTCAGGAGCCGCGATTCTGCGAATTTAATTTCATCGCCTTCGGAAATATTTTCGAAGTAATGGAGTTTATCGAGGAACTCTCCGCAGATGATGTCGTAGTCTCCGTCATGGTCCCAGTCCTGGTAACACGCGGTGGGCCATCCGTAAACATCGATGGGGGTTCCATCGGAAAGCAGTTGCCCCATGTTTCTGTATTCCGGTTTTTCGGTGGTTCCGAAGTTCTTGATAAAGTAAATATACCCATGCTGTTCTCCGCCGGCCCAGGTTCCGTTGGAGCGATAGCCTTCTTCTCGTCGCATGTCGTCAACCATGGCAGAAATCAGGAGGTCTTCCGTGCCGTCGTTGTCCAGGTCAATCAGGGTCCACTGCTGAAAGTGTTGCCAGGGAAAGTCGGGGGTGTAGTCTATTTTCTTCGGTTTCTTGAACAGGCTGTTTCGGAAGTCCGGGTATACACATCCCGGAGTAGTCACGATACTTTGTCCGTTTTCATTGTGGATTTTGACGTTCTTGGCATTGTTTCCGATTCGGACGGGAGGGGTAAGGGCCGGTTTCCCGTTGTTTTCAAGCAGGTAGAGGCCGTTGTTGGGTTTGTCGTAGACTGCAACCAGCAGATCGTTGTCTCCATCTAGATCAAAATCCATTGGGAGCGGCCAGGCTCCGAGGCCGACACCGGCTGCGGTTTCAAGTTCGGGGTTGTTGTATTTAATAATTCGCTCCTGCGGTGCGGGCGGAAGCGGTTTGCTGTTGAGCGGTTTGCCGGTTTGGTAGCGTTTCAGAATGTTTTCTGGATTTGTGTCGATGGCGTGATCGTAGATTGCCACTTCATCCAGCATTCCCAAAAGGTATGGATTCTTTCCGGTGGGTTTTGCCATCTTTCCGATTGCGGCATGGTAGGTTGCCTGTCCGGGGTCAAACTGGAGGTTTTTCCATTTGGTCATTTCCTGGTCCTTCCGGAGAGTGCCATCGACGTATATCCTGGTGGATCTGTTTTGGAAGTCTGCAATGATGACGACGTGCTGCCAGGTATTGGCTTTGTGGAAAGGAACGGTGGCGCAGCTCCATGCTTCTTTCTTTTGGCTGCGCACTGCGGCGTAAAGCTGAAGGTAGTTCAGGTAAAAGTCCAGCAGTACGGTATCTTCGGAGTAGAGGGAGAGAACTTTCTGGTGCTGCAATCCGGCGTTGTAAATCCAGAATTCCATGCTGAGTGCGTGGCAGCCTTTTAGTTTGGTGTGCAGGTCTGATCCCAGATCTATGTGTGCGCCAAGGCCGTTGAATGAGGCGGATTTGTTAGGGGGGTTGCCGTTGGTTTGCAGGTTTTCTTTCGGGATAACGCAGTTGACGTCAATGAATTCGGCACTGCTGTCAGCTTGGGAATCAAAGGTGAGGTAGTAAATCGGGTTGTTGCCGGTGATTAATTCTTTGTATTCCGATGCGTGGGTTGGCGCAAGCAGGCCCAGCAGTGTTCCCGCAATAAGCAGGCTTCGTTGTTTGTGTTTCATGTCCTGACTCCTGTTTGTTGGTTGGTTCTAAATTTGTGGAGCGAACTGTAGCTGTATCTGGGAATAAATTGCAATATCAAACCTGACTGTTTAGTGCAACATAACTTCAAAAAAAGAAGGTTTTTATAAAAAAACACCAGTAAAAAGTGTTTTTTTGGCTCATAATGTTGCATTAAAAGTTGCGTAAAAAATGTTGCGGACAGTCTGTTTGTTTCGTATTTTATTTACAGCGGAAAAATTGCGCTTCGATTTTATTGCGAGATAGGCGTGATGGCTGAGTGCAGTGGGTGATTTCTGCTGCAGTGTGCCTGAGTTGAGGAGTGAGTAGACATTGTAAAAGGGAATTGTTGAAGTCATGAAGTTTATTATTTTAGGAGCCGGATCTCGAGGGTCTGCATATGCAAGACACATTCTCGAAAACAAGGATCGTGCACGGGTGGTAGCTGTTGCTGAGCCCGATCCCGTCCGGCGGTCCAGTCTGGCAGACCTGCATGGGGTCGGTGAAGAAAATCGGTTTTCAGAATGGAAAGAGGTTGCAGAGAAAGACAGGTTTGCGGATGCCGTGGTGATTGCGGTTCAGGATGACATGCATCTGGAATCAACCCTGGCGTTCTTAAAAAAAGGATACCACGTCCTGTTGGAAAAACCATTGGCGCCGAGTGTTGAAGACTGTTGTCGAATCTATATGGCTGCGAAAGCTTCCGGGGTCCTGTTTGCGGTATGCCATGTGCTGAGGTATACCACGTATACTGCAAAGATGAAGACTCTTCTGGATCAAGGGGTTATTGGAGATATTGTTTCCATGCAGCATCTGGAGCCGGTCGGTTATTATCATCAGGCACACTCGTTTGTTCGCGGCAACTGGCGCAACGAAAAGATGTCTTCGCCGATGCTTCTTGCAAAAGCATGCCACGATCTGGACTGGATTCGATATATCATGGATTCGCGGTGCGAGAGCATAACTTCATTTGGCAATCTGAGACATTTCAAAATAGAAAATGCTCCTGAAAACTCTGCCGAGCGGTGTCTTGACTGTGCCTGTGAAACTGAATGCCCGTATTCTGCAAAAAAAATATATATCAAACGAGCTGAGGCGGGAGATTTAGACTGGCCTAACCGTACAATTACCAATGACCTGACGCTGGAGGGGGTGCGCTCAGCTATTGAGACAGGGCCTTACGGCCGCTGTGTCTACCGGTGTGACAATGACGTAGTGGATCATCAGGTTGTTAATATGTTGTTTGAAGACGGAAGGACCGCTTCGTTTACGATGACTGCGTTCACCGATATGGTGGGCAGAAAAACGCGGGTTTTCGGGACGAAAGGGTGTATGGAGGGAGATCAGGATCACATTAAAATCCTGGATTTTCTGACAGACGAAGAGGTTGAAATTGAGACATCTCCCGAAGATTCAACGATTCTAGGAGGGCATGGCGGCGGCGATAAAGGACTGATTGATGCGTTTATTAATGCTGTGGAAACCGGCGATCGGAGCCAAATCATCTCTGGAGCGGAAGAAACCATCGAATCGCATATGATGGTGTTTGCCGCTGAAAGGAGTCGGAGGGAACGCGCGGTTGTAAATATGAGAGAATTTACTGCTGAGCACCTGGAATCTTCCTCCGTGAACGCAGGATGTAAGAGTGAGAAATGACGGAATGAAACGGTTGCTCGCAGGATTGGTTGCGCTGGTTTGCACCTTCAGATGTTTTGCAGAACCTCTGTTTGTAGCAAATTGGGACGACGGCTGCCGGGCGGCTTTTTCTGCCGGCTTCTCCTATCCCCTTTCGGAAGACAATCTGCCGACGGTATCAGATGCTGTTGCAAAATCCGGATGTTCGCTTGCGTTTGCCAACAGCGAATACCTGTCGTACAGCTACGATCGGAATTACAGCCCGGATAAAGGTACGTTTGAAGTGTACCTTCGGCCGACGCAGGCGGATCTCGGGGGGAAATACAACCTGTATTCTGTGGTGGTCTCTGCCGAAAACAGGCTGTATCTGAGGCGGGAGGTGCATTCAGCCAATCCAACGATTCAGCGGTTGTTTGTTTACTATGCTTCTGCGGGAGTGGTCTCGATGCTTTATTCTCCGTGGTCAGACATACGCTCCGGAGATCTGGCTTTGGATCAGTGGCATCATGTCGCGTTTACGTGGGACTTTTCCAACGGAGGAACAGCGAATCAGCTGGCTTTATACATTGATGGGGTTCGGTGTGATTATGAGACGTCGGTTTCGGCTCAGGCCTGGGGAGATGCCGTGAGCCCGGAAAGTATCGAGATTGGTCGATATGGTCAGGTTGTTGGAAGCAGTGTCGGCGGTTATCTGGATGCGTTGCGGATTTCTTCGAGTGTTGTGTATCAGGGTTCGGAGTTTGAGGTGCCGGGAGAGTTTTCGCTTGCTGTGTCGCCCCGGGAAATGGGTTCTCCTGTTTTTATTTCGCATTACAATGAAATGCTGGATGCCGAGTATTCTTTCGGCGATGTCGTTGCCCGGACAGCAACTTCATATCCCGAAATTGTTCAGTCGGAAACATTCAATGGGCAGCCCTGTCTGGACTTTACCGACCCAGCCGACACCCTGTCGTACGGATTCCCGGATAATGTCTCCCCGGAAAAAGGAACGTTCGAATTGTTTTTTAAGCCTGAGCGGTTGGCATCCGGAGAGAAGGGCTATTTTTTCAGTATTATTGAGTCGTATGCCAACCGGTTGTATTTTCGGCGTGAAGCGGACTCTTCAGGCAGAGAACATCTGGTTGTATATTATGCGTCCGATGGTGAGGCAAGAGCGCTGGGAACGACATGGGGGGCTCCGGACGAGTTTTTTGATACGAACCTGTGGCATCATGTCGCATTAACCTGGGATTTTCAGTCTGGATCAGGAAGCAATTCCCTGGCCATATTCCTGGACGGGGAACGGCAGGCTTTTGCCGATAATATCAGTGCCGGTCAATGGACGGTCGAGCCGGACGAAATTGAAATCGGTGGTTATGCCGGTTCCGGTGCGTTATGTGCGGTATCGTATTTGGCCAATCTGAGAATTTCAGATGACGTGATATATCATGGGAGTTCCTATGATGTGCCCGGGGGGCTGTTCCCGACGCATCTGACGGCGGACATCGACCAGGATGGTTGGGTTACAGAAAAGGACTTTCTTTTTCTTAATGAAAATTATAGCTGTCTTTTAAATCTACTGGATTTCCCTTATATGCCGGCAGGTCGCCTGAACACGACCTGTATGCAGGATTCGGACTGTTTTATTTTTGATGAATTGGCTTCTTCGAATGATGTGGGCAGCATCACCGAATATGCTGCCTGTATTGTACAGGATAAACCGCTGGCCTATTATCGCTTTGAAGGAGATTTTGCCGATACCGCTGATAAATCGGGACGAAAACAGCAGGGCGCTCAGACCGCCGTCAGCAGTGCCGCGGTGCTGGATCGGCCGGAATTGTTTTCTCTAACCAATTCTCAGACCGGGGACTCCGTTGCCGGGTTCAATGGGACTGGGGCGACAATTGGCGTTCAGCGAAGCCTCACGAAAAAACTGGCCGGAGCGTCTGCAATCAGCTTCGAAACCTGGTTCAGGAATTGGGATCTTGAGCCTCAAAAAATGATCAGCCTGTATATAGAAGGAAACATCGGGTTTGAGGTTTATCTTAATAATGGAATTTTGGGTGTTGCCGGAAGAAGCTGTCCGGATGATGATTGGAAGAATGCAGTCATTTCTTACGAGAGTACACTCAAATGGCACTATCTGGTTGCGATTGCAGATTTTGAGCACTCACAGATTCGTATCTATCTGGATGGAAAGGTATCTACCTTTGAGATCAGCGGGTGGACGCAGCAGACCTATCAGCCGGATTCGTCGGGTCTTACGGATACAATTGGAGGCCGGGCATTTGGCACGGATTACAGTTTTTTTGGTCAGATGGAGGATGTCGCAATCTATGGCCATGCAATCGATGAGCGGGATGGCGGTTTGAATATTCTGGAGCGGTTCTACTTGGCGGGAGGAAAAGAGGTCACAGACAAGAAGAGTCTGTGTCTGCAGGCGGATGCCGAGCGGTTGCTTTATAACAACCCCGAAGGAACCTTTACCGTCAATCTCGGTGCCGGGTACGGGCCGGCGCCATTGCCGATGGATTATGACAATGATGGGGATTATGATCTGCTTTTTTCAAACCGCGATGTCGTTCATGATGGATTATATTTTGCGAATAATCCGGATGGGAATGTCCGTATGCCTGTTTTTGATCCGCCGCAGTATGTGGGGCCGATGGTTGCTGGTGCAAAAGTGACTTACATCGACGGAGTGGAAAGGCTGCTTGCCCAGAACCGGGAATATACGGATTTCCGAAGTTCGGCGTTCAGCACATACAATACCATCGGCTATACTTATGAGTCCGGATTTGATCTGGATCAGATGGTGCAGTGGGTGAAGCTGGATTTTGATCATGATGGTGACAACGATCTGATGATATCGGGCGGGTACGACGATATGCAGCGCTGGCTGGCCTATGATTCCAGCGGGAACTGGCTCGGCGGAAAAATGCATGGGCACATCTACTATGTTGAAAATACTGGGTCCGATTTCTCGCCGGTATATGGTGCGGCCGAGAAGCTGCAGGCTGGCGGAGAAACGATTGATGTGTATGGAATGCCGACGGCCAGTTATTGCGATTGGGACAATGATGGAGATATCGACATCGTTACCGGAGAATTTCTGGATACATTTACCTATTTTGAGAATACAGGAACTCCGGCCGTCCATTCTTTTGCTGCAGGCCGATTGCTAAGCCATAACGGAGAAACCATTCATGCCGATGGCGAAATGCTCTGGACCACGGCTATCGATTGGGACAAAGACGGTGATGTGGACTTGCTCGTCGGCGAAGAGAGCGGATTTATTGCCCTGATGGAAAATACCGGCCAGTTTGTTAATTCGACGCCGGTTTTTTTGCCGCCGACTTTCTTTCAGCAGAAACCGCATCAAGTAAAAATCGGTTCAATGGCAACTCCTTGCAGTTATGATTGGGATGCTGACGGGGACGAAGACCTTATTTGCGGTGATGGCTTGGGGCGGATCTCTTTCATTGAAAACCTTGACGGGGGAAATCCTCCTGCCTGGAACAAACCGGTTGCGTTGGAAGCCGGCGGACAGGAAATACACATTCAGGCCGGCGACAACGGCTCGATTCAGGGGCCGTGCGAAGCCAAATGGGGATATACTGTTCCGGTTGTGGCCGATTGGGACCATGACGGGCGTCAGGATATTGTTGCCAATGATGTGTGGGGCCGGGTGCATTGGTATCGCAATGTCGGTACGGCCGAGGCACCGGTGCTGGCCGCTGCGCAGAATATTACAGTCGATTGGACAAACGGAGTTGCGGTGAAACCGGACTGGATTTGGTGGGAGCCTCAGGACCGGCAGCTGGTTACGCAATGGCGTACAACACCCTTCGTCTGTGATCTGAACGGTGACGGGTTGAATGATTTGGTCATGCTGGATCATGAGGCGTATCTCGCCTTCTATGAGCGGTATGATGCAGACGGTGAGTATAAGCTGAAAGCCCCTGAACGGATTTTCATGTCTGATGATCATCCGTGGTACCGATGGCAGGATAATGCCCCGGCACGAGTCGAAGTTGCGGGAGACGAGCTGAAGTTGAATGAGCGGACGCTGGGTGCCAGCGGTCGGCGGAAGTTTGTATTGGTCGACTGGGATCTGGACGGGAGGCTGGATTTGCTCGTCAACAGCGACAGCATTAATTTCTTCAAGAATGTTTCTGAAGAATCCGGACAGTTTCGTTTTAAGCACATGGGCAATGCGGTGACCGGCACATATGCAGGGCATACCGATTGTCCCACGGTTGTCTATTGGCAGAACGACGGGATTCCAGACCTGCTGTTCGGGGCGGAAGACGGTTGTTTTTATCTGGCTCGCAATCCCTACCGGATGGCGTCTCAGTGAAATTGGAATGAAAGGTAAAAGGTGTTGATGAGTATGAAAGTTCCATTGAGTGGCATTGTTCCTCCGGTGGTTACTCCCTTGCTGAACAGGGATTCATTGGACGAGGAAGGTTTTGAAAAGCTGGTTGAACATATTCTGGCTGGCGGAGTTCACGGACTGTTTGTGCTTGGGACAACGGGGGAAGCTCCGTCCCTTGGGTATAACGTTCGAAGCGAGGTTGTTTCCCGCGCCTGCCGCCAGGTGAACAAAAGGGTTCCGGTGCTGGTTGGAATCACGGATACGGTCTATTCGGAATCTGTTGCTTTGGCTAAAAAAGCGGCCGATTGCGGAGCGGATGCAGTGGTTCTTGCTCCACCTTATTATTTCTCTGCGGGGCAGCCGGAATTGATTGAGTATGTTCAACACATGGTTGAAGACCTGCCGCTGCCGCTGTTCCTGTATAACATGCCGGGCTGCACAAAAATCCATATGGATCCGGAGACCGTCCGGCATTTGGCGCAGCTGGATAAGGTGGCCGGCTTGAAGGACAGCTCCGGAAACATGGTATATTTCCATAAGTGCAGAGAGCTTCTGAAAGATAATGACGATTTCAGATTCCTTGTGGGGCCGGAAGAACTGTTGGCCGAGAGTGTTCTGCTTGGGGGACACGGGGGCGTCTGTGGCGGTGCAAACATGTTCCCGCAACTTTATGTTGATCTGTATAACGCCGCAAAAAGCGGTGATTTGGCAACAACTCGCCGGTTGCATCAAAAGGTGATCGAGATCAGCAATACGGTTTACCGTGTCGGGAAGCACGGTTCGAGTTTTCTGAAGAGCGTTAAAACGGTCCTGAACCTGATGGGCATCTGTAATGATTTTGTTTCTGAGCCGTTTCATCGTTTCCGAACTTCGGAAAGGGACATTATTCAAAAATTATTGGATTCATTGGAAGTATAAGACGCATAAGGAGTTTGCAGTGAAACGAGTATTTGTTGGGTTGTTTGTTGGGACCGTGCTGGCTTGCGGGTGCTGTGCGGATTCATTGGGCGGTGCCTCTGCCGAAAAAATGAGTGATGCGGTGATTCCGACTTCCAAAAATTATGACTGGTGGACGGAGCGGCATCAAAGTGTTCTGGACCGAGTCAAGCAGGGCAATGTGAACCTGATTTTTGTGGGAGACTCCATTACCCATTTCTGGGAAAACGAAGCGATTCGTCCCTTCGACAAGGCGGGGAAAGCTGTTTGGGACCAGTATTATGCGCCGCGCGGATCTGTGAACATGGGCTTCAGCGGAGATCGCACGCAGCACGTCCTTTGGCGCCTTCAGAATGGCGAGATCGACGGAATCTGTCCCAAACTTGCGGTTTTGCTGATTGGCACAAACAACAGCCACATCAATTCTTCTGAGGAGATTGCTGCAGGGATTCAAGCAATTGTTCATGAGCTGCGAACAAGACTTCCGGAAACCAGGGTCCTGATGCTGGCGATTTTCCCTAGAGGCTCGGCGGAGCAGCGTGTGAAGGGGAACCGGGGCCCGGCTGCATTTAATGATGTTTGGGCGCTGAATAACAAAGCGAGTCTTCTGGCTTCGGAG
Organism: Tichowtungia aerotolerans; assembly: GCF_009905215.1. Taxonomy (GTDB): domain Bacteria; phylum Verrucomicrobiota; class Kiritimatiellia; order Kiritimatiellales; family Tichowtungiaceae; genus Tichowtungia; species Tichowtungia aerotolerans. Next base: position 1,457,689 of record NZ_CP047593.1, read on the forward strand.
CTCGCCGATAACGAGATGATCTACTATCTGGATATCAATCATATTTTTCTGGATGAAAACGGCATGTTGAGCCGGGAATACATGTCCGACCTTCTCCATCCGAATGTCAAAGGGTATGAGCGGTGGGCTGAGGAGATGGAGCCGACAATTCAGAGGCTGTTGTCAGAATAAATACACGCTCCCGCTGTCAGGCCAAGCGTTGTACGACGAATGAAAGATCCCGTATCGTGAAAAAATCGATGATGTATTTTATGCTGGGCGCAATTATGTTTGCTGCGCAAGCTGCAGGCTTTGTTTTTGTGCTGGGCGATGCGTCGATTGGTTTGGAATCGCGTGAGGGGATGGTCTATATCCCGGCCGGCACAGCCTATATTGCGGATCTGGACTTTGGCACCTATTCCTGTGCTTCGCCAGGGTTTTATATGGATGCATCCGAAATAACCAAAGGGCAGTGGGATGTTGTTTATGAGTGGGCAGTTTCCAACGGGTATGCCTTCAGTCATGTCGGCGCCGGGAAAGGGGATGGCCACCCCGTGCATACGATCAGTTGGTATGACAGCGTCAAATGGTGTAATGCCCGCAGTGAGATGGAAGGACTGACTCCCTGTTATTGGGTTAACGATGCGGTTTACAGAACCGGAACGGAAGATCCGAGTGTCGACATGAACGTGATTGGATATCGGCTGCCTACCGGGGAGGAATGGGAGTATGCCGCTCGTGGTGGGATCTCTGAACGCTTTTCATTTGGGGACCAAATAGATGCGGGAAAAGCGAACTGTGCGCTGAACGGAAGTCTGTTTGAGTATGACACGTCTGGGTATGCGCAGCTTACTTTTCATCCTGTGCATGCAGATGGTTCGCTGCCATATACCAGCCCCGCCGGAAGCTACCCGCCAAATGGTTTCGGGCTGTACGACATGACCGGAAATGTCTGGGAGTGGTGTAATGGAGGAACGAACGGGGCCAGAGAGATCAGAGGGGGGAGTTGGATGAATGATGCCTCGTTTGCTCGAAACGGTCTTCAGGCATTCGGGGATCCGGAGTTTTCATATTATCATTTAGGTTTCCGTTGTGTTTTGCATTAAAGGCCTGGCAAAATTCGAGGGTTGATTACAGGAGCACCGGCGGCGTTCTTGACCGGTGCTGTCATTTGTGGTGTTTGGTTTGGTCGGGCGGTGCCTGTCGGAGATGGCCTTTGGGAATCGTTAAAAGCACTTCTTTAAGGACGTACAATCACGCTGTAGCCGGTCTGAAGCGTTTTGCCGGCTGACAGCGTGAGCATGGCGGGTTTGTTTTTAAAGACGCCGTCGCTTTTTGATGCGTCATTGAAGCCGTACCACGGTTCAATGCAGACAAACTTTGCGCCCGGCTTCGCCCAGATGCCGAGGTGGGGATGGTTGCGCATGTCGACTTCAAGGTCCGGGCGGTCGCCTGCTGTGTTCAGACGGATCGAGTGCGATTTGATATTTTGGAAGATCAGCGCATCATCGTTGAAAATGCGGTCGGTCAGCTGAATCCGTGTTTCGCGTTTAAACCATCTTGAAACCCGTTTGAAGATCAGTCCTTTGGAATTGAGTCCGTAGAGGTCGAGTGTTTCCGGCTGGCTGAATTCGATCGAGCTGCCCATCACTTCATCAAGCGCAAAGGCCGGGTGGGAGCCGAGGGTGAACCGCATGGTTTCATCGCCGCTGTTGGTGACTTCATAATCAACAGCCAGTCCGCTTTCGGTCAGCCGGAAGATGGCATCGAACACAAAAGGGAACGGATATTTTTCCAGGGTTTGGACATTTGATTCAAACCGCAGGCGCACAGAATCTTCAGTCTGCTCAACCGGCATTGCGTCCATGTGGCGGATCAACCCGTGCTTCGGGATTTCATACTCCGTTCCGTTGATGGTCGTTTTGTCGTTTTTGAGTTTTCCAATGATTGGAAAAAGGATTGGCGCGCTGCCGCCCCATATTGCGGGGTCGGCCTGCCAGATCAGCTCGCAGCCGCTGGCTTTGTGGTGAAGAGATGCAAGTTCGGCCCCTTTGAGCCGAATGCCTGCACTGAAGTATTTGTTTTCAATTTTGATCATGATGAGGTTCCGATGTTGGAAGAAAATCCGGTTAATACTGTTGCTCTGCCTGACAATTTTCAATGATCAAATTTTTCCGAGAGACTTATCGCGATGGGTGGATGCGGTTGATTTGCAGGCCGGGGTTTAAGAGTATAATGATCTTTTTTCTGGACAAATATACATATATATTGGTGAATATACGGATATTTGAATCGATATTGCGGATTGCGAGGAATGGATGGCTCGAAAAGTAAAATATATGGAGATATACCACCGGATCAAAGAGCAGATTTTGGCCGGTGAATACCGGGTGGACGATCGCCTGCCAACGGAAAAAGAGTTTGCAGACCAGTATGACGTCAGTGTGCATACGGTTCGTCAGGCGATGGCGCTGTTTAAGACAGAGGGAGTCATCAGAAAAATTGCCGGCAGCGGGACGTTTGTGGATGCCATGCCGGGCGCGGGCGGCAGTCAGGCTGTTGCAGCCAAAAATATTGGAATTGTGGTCTGGCAGCGGAGTCGTCACATCTTTCCCCGGATTCTTCCGGCGGTGGAGGAGACCATCTTTCCGCATGGGTATCATAATGTGGTGTGCAATACGGGCAATGATCCGCAGCGTGAGCGCGAAGTGATTGAGCGGCTGATCCAGCAGGGCATCCGGGGATTTATTATTTCTCCGATCAGTTGGGATAAACAGTGCCTTGAAAATTATCGCTACATTCAGGACCGCAATATTCCGCTGGTGATGATCAACCGCCGCGCCCGGGGGATCCGGGCGACGAGTGTATCTGTGAATAATGAAGAGGTCGGATACATGGCGGCGCGGCGTCTGCTGGAGGCGGGACATCGTAAAATCGGTCATCTGAGTTCATCAGCGATTCGGGATGAGCTGACAAACGGCCGGATTCGCGGGTACCGGCGGGCACTGAAGGAGTTTAATGTGCCGTTCGACGAACGGCTGGTTGTTTACGACCAGTCGGATGAGCATACAGTGCCCGGTGCGAATGGCGCGAAACAGCTGTTTTCCCAGAATCAGGATGTAACCGGTGTTTTCTGTGTAAATGATCATCATGTGCCTGGATTGGTCCAGGCGGCAGAAAAAGCAGGGCGCCGCGTACCGGACGATCTGTCTGTTGTCAGTTTTGACCAGTCGATGGAGGTTCAGAACAGCCTGTCGTTCCAGCTGGACACGCAGAAATATCCGGCCGCCAACGTCGGGATTTGTGCGGCCAAAGAGCTGTTGACACAGATTGAGGGAGATGACTCGATGGTCAAGACCATCGAACTGGACCCGATCCCTGTGCACGGGCATTCCTGCCTTGAAGTTCAAGCGGCTGAATAAATCTGAATTCGGTGAAAAGTATGATCTTCCCCGGCTTTCGTTTTGCGAGCCGGGTTTTGTTTTATCAGGACAATAAATACGTATGTTTATGTTAAATATACAAATATTTATTTGACTTTGTTTGCGATTGCCTCCATATATTTTCGGTGAGTTGCGGCGACGAGTGGTTATTGCCTGATTATTAATTGATACCGGAGGCGAATATGAAACGGTCTGTTTTTTTATGGTTGGTTGTTTTGGGGATGACGGCACTGAGTGGCCGGGCCGCAAACTCAAAGTTGTATGCTCAGTGGCCGCTGACCAACTCGCTTTTTATGTCAACCGGAGCGGTGAGTCTTCATCCGTATGGCGGAGGGGTGAAACTCTCTGATTCGGCCGCCGTTTTTGAAGACGGAGCAGTTGGGCTGGGGGATATCACGCTGTTCGGTACGCCGATGCTGGATGTTGCGGAAGGGATTACGGTTACCGGATGGATAAAGCCGAAAGAGATCGAAGAAGGATTCAGCAAAACAGCTCCGTACACGCTGATCTATTTTTATGACAGCAAAGATCGCGGCAAGACACAGTTTATTTTCCGGATTCTGGACGGCAAGCTGAATGCGTTTAATGCGGATCCTGCCAAAAACATTTTTTCTTCGTTTGCAGCAACAGAAGATGAGTGGAGCTTTTTTGCTTTCGTGCTGAAAAGTGATGCTGTCGATATTTATATGAACCAATATCCGCCGCAGACCACGGCGATCAGCAATAGCTATCAGTATGATCGCATTTACGTTGGTGCACTAAATACAGACCTTGCGCGGCCTTATCGCGGGCTGATAAAGAACCTCCGACTCTATAAAGAGGCGTTGGGGCCAAAAGAAATTAAGGCCATCTATCAATCCGAAAAATAAACCGCACCGTTTTTTCGCGAGGTTGTCCATGCGTAGAAAAAAAATTGTCTGCGCGAGTCTGTATGCCGGTCTTGTGGCAGGTTCGATGCAGGCCGCGATGATATTTCAGGGAAACCCGCTGCTGTTGGAAAGTTTCGAGGCGGATTCTCTGGAATTGCTGGATGGGTCATGGTCGTTTTCGCCTCGAAACGTCTGGCGCATTGATGAATGTCAGGCGGTGCATGGCGCAAAAGCACTGGCCGTTTCTGCCGGTGCAAAAAACACAGCGGCATCTGTGACCGTCATGCGGCAGAGTGGCGTTCCGGGCGAAATTGTTTTCGGCGGATGGATCAGTATTAAAAATGCAAAGGTTGGGCGCTATGCACTGGTGCGGCTGACCTGCGAAGCAAAACCGTCCGGTCCGCCGAACACAACGTTTTCCGTAAATGATGAACCGGTCTATTATGCCGCAAGTCGGGAGTTCAGGGCCGACACGCAACCAACGTGGTTCGAGCACCGCTTTTCAGTGCCGGTTGGTTTCCGGGAAGTTACTTTGAAGCTGGCGCTGGATACACCGGCTGGCGAAGTGTTTTTTGATCAGCTCTTTATTGCAGAGGCCGACGGGTTTTCTACTGTTTGGAATGTGGAAAAGCAGTCAGTCGCTTCTCCGGAAGCCTGGCGGGCCGTCGGTCGGGATTATCGGATTACTGCCCGTGCCTCTGACGCGAAGGAGAACGATATTTTGTGGGCGGATGTCGATTTCGCCCGTTTCTTCCTGACGCACGGCGAGCGCGGGATGCTCGATCGCGGCAGTGCGGAGCTTTGGGCCGTTGCCGGAGATCGGGCGGAGAAACTGGACGTTGTCTGCGATTATGTACAGTCCTCGCTGGAGGATCACTTCCAGCATAACGGCATGGTGCGCTGGCGAGCCAGGAATTGGGCGGAGCGCTACGAACTCTATTTTAATCCGATTGGACCGAACGGTGAAGCGACCGAGCCGCAACCGGTTTTTCTGGGGGCAGGGGAGCTGCTGCGTTATGCGCCGGATGTGATTGTGCCGGCCTGGGGCGGCTGGCCGGGATCGTATCTCGAAGTGATGGATGCGGATGGCGACGGCGACTGGGACCTGTATTCCGGCAATGCCGCAGAAGGACGGTTTATATGTCGCAACATCGGCTCGAACGAAAAGCCGCTGTTCGCGCCGCGGGTGAAGCGGCTTTCGTCTGATAAGTCTCCGACATCCGCCCGCACCGGTGTGTGGCTGGACTGGGACGGTGATGGCGACAAGGACCGCGTCCGCGGGATTCGCAAACCGCTGGGAACCTATGTGGATGGAGCACTGCTTAACTTCGGTTTCGGGGAAAACACCAGCAGCGGCATGGCCTCGGATGTAAAGCTGGTGGACGAGTCCGGAACAGATATTGAACTGGCCGATGCCACCTGGTTCCTGATCGACAGCGGCGATTTTGACAACGACGGCCGTCCGGATTTGGCGGTCGGAACCGCCATGGGAACGCTCGACCTGCTTTTAAACCGCGGTGTCAGTTCCGGGAAGGCCGTTGTCAAACACGTTCAGGTTCCGTTCGACCTCTACAGCACCGAATTGTTTGAATCCGGCGATATGACGCTCAAGCCGGTGGTGCTGGATTGGGATGGCGACGGTGATGACGACATTGTGTTTACCGCCTGGCAGAGCTTTTTCTGGCTGCTGCTTAATGACGGGAAGCCCGGCGTGGTTTCGTTTGCTCCGGCTCAGCAGTTGATGCAGAAGGGCGGTTATCTCGCGCTTGGCGATTCCGCGGCTCCGACTGTGGTGGACTGGGACGGCGACGGCGATCTCGATCTGGTTTGCGGTTCTGTCTGCGGCCACATCGGATATTTTGAAAACATCGGCAGCCGGCAGAAACCGCAGTTTGCCGGCATGGTGGAACTGGAAAATGATCTGGGCGATCCAATCTATATTATCGCCAAAGGCGAAGAACCGATTCAGGGCCCGGCCGAAACGATGTGGGGATATCTTTCCTGCGAGTCGTGGGATGTGGACCGGGATGGTGATCTGGATCTGATCATCAACGATGCGCTGGGCCGTTTGCGCTGGATCGAAAACACCGGAACGCGCACAGCGCCGGTGCTGTCGCATGACATTCATGACTTTATGTACAAAGGCTCGCCGGTCATTACGCCGTGGCGCAATCGTCCCGGCATTGTCGACATGACCGGCGACGGGCTGCTGGATGTTTTTTTAATGAACAAATTCGGCGATCTGGTCTGTTTCCAACAGTCGGAAAAAGATCCATCTGTTTTTTCCAAGGTTCGTAATATGGGTTCACGGGTTTCCAATACGATCCCGCTGAATAGCCAGAAACGGGCCGGTGCGCGCGGTCGCCGCAATATTGACGCGGGAGATTTTAACGGCGACGGGAAGATCGATCTTCTGGTCGCCAAAAGCCGCCACGCCGAACCCGCCGGGTCCATCTGGTTCCTGAAAAACATCGGCAGAAACAGTGAGCCGGTTTTCGATGTCGAACTGTTGGAGGCCCGCAACGGAACCTTTCTGGAATGGACCGGTTCAGCCGGTCATGAGCAGTGGCATGTCGGTTGTCCGGAAATGGTCGACTGGGACGGGGACGGCAAGACCGATATCCTGAACGGCATTGAGTCGGGCCGTTTCGCATTCTATGCCGCCGACTATTTTGATGGGAAATCCTTTCCCGCGGTCGAGCTGCTTTCGGTCGAAAAAAAGACTGCGCCGGGAACCGAAAAAATTTCACTGCAAAACTCCCAAACAGATGTACAGGAGCTGGGAGCCCAAACCCTGCCGCTGCAGGCTTTGCCGTGAGGAGAGTTTAGGAACTGCCTGCCATGAAAAAATGTATTCTATTTTCGCTACTGTATTTGGCCACGCTCTGCCGGGCGGGTCAGCTCACGCTGCCGGCGGTGTTTTCGGACCACATGGTCCTTCAGCGCGACCTGCCGGTGACGGTCTGGGGAACTGCGGATGCCGGGGCGACCATAAGAGTTGAGTTTGGCGGGCAGACAAAAACAGCTGTTACCGATTCTTCCAACCATTGGAAAGTGATTCTCGATCCGATGCCCGCATCTTCCGAACCTCGGAAACTGATCATTTCTTCATCCAATAATTCGGTGATCCAATATTCTGATGTCCTCGTCGGCGAAGTCTGGCTCTGTTCCGGCCAGTCCAATATGCACTGGCCGATGGAGGGGCGGGAAAAAACCGAATCGACGGAGGCCGCGATTGCTGCCGCGAATTATCCGCAAATCCGGCTCTTCCGCACGCCGTCGAAGTTTGCAGCTCAACCGCAGGAAAACGTGAACGCATCCTGGCAGCTTTGTTCGCCGGAGTCGGCGAGAACCTTTTCTGCCGTGGCTTATTATTTCGGCAGAAAGCTGAAGCAGGATTTAAATGTTCCGGTCGGTCTTCTCCAGTGCGCACTGGGTGCGACCCCGATTGTTGCATGGACCGCTCCGGAAGGGTTTGCGGGCCGTGAGACTCTCAAGTCCTTTTATGAAACCGCAACCCGTTTAGATGGTGTCGAAAAGATAGACCGGTTGACACCATCGGCGCTGTTTAACGCCATGGTTTATCCGCACATCCCGTTCACAATTCGCGGTGCCATCTGGTATCAGGGTGAAGCGGATTACCGCGATGGAAAGCTCTACGTCGACAAAACCCGCGCGCTGTTGGACGGCTGGCGCAAGCGGTGGGGAACGGATTTCCCATTCTATTTTGTGCAGGTTACGCCGTTTGCCTATCCGAATGACAATCCCGAACTACTGCCGGAGTTCTGGGAAGCGCAGGCGCAGATCGTGCAGGACATTCCCGGAACCGGCATGGCGGTTGTCAGCGACTGCACGACGCTGGATAATATTCATCCGCCACAGAAAGAGCCGCCGGGAATCCGCCTTGCCCTGTTGGCCGAGGCCGAAACCTACGGTATGGATGTTGTCAGCACCGGGCCGGTTTTCCAATCCTTGCAAAAATCCGGTCATACGCTGCGGGTTCATTTCGAGTCCGCCGTCGGCTTGACGACCCGCGACGGCAATCCGCCGGACTGGTTTGAGGTCGCCGGGCGCGATGGGGTTTTTCATAAGGCCGTCGCGCAGGTTGACGGTGAGTCGGTATTGGTACAGTCCGAGGATGCTCCAGATCCAGTCGCCGTTCGTTTTGCATGGCATCAGCTGGCGGTTCCGAATCTGATGAATGGCGCCGGACTGCCGACCGGCGCCTTCCGTGCTGAGTTGCCGCGTCCAAATCTACTGGTTTTGCTGAGTGATGATCAGCGGCCGGATACGCTGGGCTGTTATGATTCCAGCACCCCGATCCGGACGCCGAACCTCGACCGGCTGGCCGATCAGGGAATCCGCTTCGAAAACGGATTTGCCTCCAGCCCGATCTGTGTGGTTTCGCGGGCATCGATTCTGACCGGTCGCTATGAATGCAACATGAAGGTGCATCAATTTCATATCCCGATTCCCGATGAAATTTTTGCGGACAGTTATCCGGCTCATTTGAAAGAAGCTGGATATTTCATCGGTGCGCTGGGCAAGTACGGGGTCGGTATTTCTTCTTTGGTTACCAATACATTCGATGTGTTCGAGGCGCAGGCCGGGCAGGGGCCGCAGTTCCGGGATTATCAGGGTCGCAAGATGCATGATGCGGAGTGGCTGACGGTAAAAACCGAAGAGTTTCTGAATCAGGTTCCGGAGGGGCAACCGTTCTGTCTGCAGGTGAATTATAAGGAGCCGCACGGATCATCCTGTCCGGCGCCCGAAGATGATCATCTGCTGGATCACTATCGCTTTCCGCTTCGTCCCACAGATGATCCGGAATCGTTCGCCAAGCTGCCGCCGTATGTTCAGACCGGGCTCGGCGGATGGTGCTATCGCAATGAGTTCAATAATGAAGAGGGCGATAATAATCCGTATCAGCGAGATTATTTTGAAAAAGTGATGAGCGTGGATCGGTCCATCGGCCGGATTCGATATATTCTGGAAGAGCGCGGACTGGCGGAGAATACGGTGATTGTTTTTCTCTCCGACCATGGAACTCATCTCGGTGAAAAGCAACTGTACGGGAAATGGACGCCGTATGATCAGAGTCTGCGTATTCCGTTTATTGTCTACGACCCGCGGCCCGCAGCTCAAAACGGAAGCGTTCATTCGGAAATGGTGCTGAATATTGATGTGGCTCCGACGCTACTCGACCTCGCCGGAGTTACGGTTCCCGAAACCATGGACGGACTGAGCATGAAGGCGCTTATCGATGGCGAAGCCGTTACGTGGCGCGATCATTTCTTTTTTGAACACTATACGTCTCCGGCGGCGGCTCCGCGCTATATCCCGCGCAGCCTCGGGATGCGGACGGAAACCGGAAAATATCTTCAGTGGATCGACCCGGATCCGGTGATCGAGGAGTTCTACAACCTCGGCCAAGACCCGCAGGAATCCAACAATCTACTAACCAGTCCGGAGGCGCAGGATCAGATTAACGCGGCAAGAAAAGATCTGAAGGCGTGGGTTCAGAACAATCCGCCTGATTTTGAATACGACCCGTATGGCGAGATTCCGCAGTACGGATGCAAAGACATTGACTGGGAGCATTTTCAAGAAATCCGGCCCGAAGAATATGGGCGAATTAAGGCAGAAGTTGAGCGCCTTGGGGTAACCTGGGAGCAGGCTGTCGATGATTGGGAGATTCGCTATGAAATCTGCGCCAACGTCGGGTACTGGTATTGATGATTTAACTGTAAGGAGAGACGTGATGAACGGAGTGAAACGAAGAGATTTTCTGGCGGGCTGCAGTGCGGGAATGCTGGCTCCGTTTGTCGCGAAAGCCGCCGGAGCAGGCCGTCAAAAAACAAACCTGCTGTTTATTTTTACCGATCAGCAGGCGTTTGACATGATCGGGTCTGTTAATTCCCAGGTGCATACCCCCCATCTGGATGCTTTGGCGAACCGCGGTGTGCGCTTCGAACACGCCATCTCCAATTTTCCGGTTTGTACGCCGTATCGCGGCATGCTTTTTTCAGGCCAGCACCCGCTTGTGAATGGAACCTTTGCAAATGATGTTCCGCTGCTGCCGTGCCCCGGCAAGCGGTTTGGTCATGTGCTGACCGATGGTGGATATGATGTGGCCTATATCGGGAAATGGCATTTGTACGGCGGAAAAACCCGTGATGCAGCGGTGCCGCCGGGGCCGAACCGTCAGGGTTTCGACGGCGTCTTTCTCTCCAATAACATCCACGTCGATTTCCGGCCGGATGCCTGTTACTACTGGAATGATGCCGGGGAAAAGGTTTTCTTCAAAGACATCTATCCCGATCAGCCGTGGGAGCTGGAGGCCCAGACACGGCAGGTTGAAGAGTGGTTTGATCAGCGCGAAAAGAAGGATCCGTTTGCCCTGTTTGTCTCGTGGCATCCGCCGCACGACTTCCGGGGGGATTGCAGCGATGAACTTCCGGGCCATCAGCGAAATTATGATGTCGATGAGCTGGATCCGAAGCTGCTGGCTCCGTACGACGGACAGGAAATCAGCCTGCGCCCCGGTTCTTCGTTCGAAGGAAAAATGAATGACTGCAAGCATCAGCAGTATCGAAACTATATGGCGATGGTGACGGCGTGCGACGCAGCGGTCGGGCGGCTGGTCGATAAGCTGAAAGAGCAGGGGCTTTACGAAAATACACTGATTGTTTTCACCTCGGACCACGGCGATATGCTGGGCTCCCACGGAGCCAGATTCCCGAAGCCGTATCCGCAGAATTATGCGCTGAAAGTTCCGCTGATTATGCACTGTCCGAACCGGCTGCTTACGGGGCGCGTCAGTGAACTGCCGATCGGGGTCATGGACCTGATGCCGACCATTCTTGGCATGCTGGGCCTGTCGGTTCCCGATGTGGTTCAGGGGAAAGATTTTTCGCGGGCGATCCTGACGGGGGATGACTTTGCGTCAACGAGCCAGCCGATTTTCAACTGCGGCGGATGGCGGGGCGTTTATACGAAAGAGTGGACGTATGCGCGCGGAGTTGACGGCGCGAAAGTGGTCGGCGGAGTGGAGATCAACCTGCTGTACAACCATGCCGAAGACCCGGGACAGTTGAACAACCTTTTCGGTGATCCGCGCTATGCGCAGGTTCAGGCGGAAATGGAAAAGATGACGGTGCAGTGGCTGGAGTATTTTGAAGACGAGGAATACACCGGAGTGGACTTTGAGCGGGTCGAAAAAGAGACCGGGATTTCCTGGAAGATGAATTATACGCACCGCCCCATTGATCTGCTGAAAAAGGTTTGCATGGATTCCCGACCTCAAAGAGCCGACTGACTGTCTCGGCATTCTGTGTGGAGCAGTAATGCATTTTAGAAGAAGGAGTGGTCATAAATAAAAGGTTCAGGAACTGATCGCACGCTGGCAGAAACATGAAGACGAATACCTAAAACTGGTTTCCAGGCCAGTTGAATAAATTTTGATTAAAGGCAGGGTGTTATGAAAAAACAAATAGGTTTGGTGTTGATTGCGGCAGCATGTGCGGCAGTTGCAACGACCTGGAATCAGGATGTCGACATCGGCGCAAAATGGAGTGAGGCGTCCAGCTGGAACACCGGTGTTCCTCCCACGGTTTCGGATCTGGCTTTGTTTGATCTGGCGCAGGCCAATACCTATGATGTGGATGTGGATACGTCTGCGATCACCCGCCTGCAGCAGGTGTCGCAGCCGCACACGTTCAGTGGAAATGGATCGATCAACATCACCATTTCGCCGGCCTCGCATTTCCAGAACTGTATGTACAACACGCTGAGCGGCGGAACCGTGACCTACCATGTTGATGTTTCGGTCAATACGCTGACGGCATATTACGCGCAAATGAATAACAACAATGGCGGCACCACCATTTTCAACGGGTCCTTCACGGTCAGTTCCGGGTCATTGCTGAATGCCAGAGGCGGCACGCATGTTTTCAATGGCGATTTGAATTTGGTTGGAACGATGCGGTTGGATGCCGGTTCCGTCATTATCTCCGGAACAGGAAACACGCTGATTTCAGGTGATTACATCAGCACAGCCGGTCCGGGCAGTGAGCTGTACCTGAACCGCTCCGGGGCTTATACGTTGAGTGATCTGGCGACCGGCTATTTGCGGATTGAAAGAACCAGGGTCTACTTTGGAGCGGACCAGGCGGTTGTGGACGGAACAGACGTGAAAATATATCAGGTTTCTGCAGATGCCGCGCTGATTTCCAACGGGGACTATGATCAGAACTTCGGCGTTTTATATATGTTCGGCACCAGCGGGCTGGATGCGCAGATGGATATGAATAACAGCGACTGTGTCTGGACCTTTGAGGACTCCTCCGGAACGACATGGACGCATGATCTGGTCATTTCCAATGTCGGGAAGAACACGGAGATTCGCTTTGCAATGGATGGTGGCACCGGTTTGACGGATGAGCAGATCGGGCAGATTACGCTGAACGGAGTCGCGCTGACAGAAGCGGATGTGTTTGTGGAGGACGGTTATCTGTATCTCTGCAAAAGCGAAATGCCTGTGGAACAGAAAGGGTCGACGGAACCGGTATATGTCGGCTATTACCGTGGCAGCGCCATGGAGCAGGGCATCTATCAGTTTACAGACCTGACCGATCCGTTGGGGACGGCAGCGCGGGTCGGCGAATGGCCGTTCCCGAATCCGACCTGGCAGAAGATCGGATTTGATGGCGATCAGTATTATGTGCTGAACCGCGGTACGAGTTTCGGCGGTCCGGGGCTGTCGCAATATGATGGGGATACGACGCTCACCGAGATCAGCGGCAGTGACGATTTTGCGGACTGGAATGGAGTTGGAGCCTGCAACGGTGTTTGGTACGGCCTCTACACCGGAAGTGGTTTGAATGGTTCAGGGCTTTATATGTTCATGGACGAGACTGATCCGGAAGGAACGGCTGTGCAGCTGTTCAGTGGACAGAGCTTTTCTTCCAATGTTTGGAACGATGTCGCATTCGACGGCGAGCGCTACCTGTTTGTTCAGCCGGCTTCCGGCGGTGATCCGGGCATTTATGAATACGATCCCGATGCGGACTCGTTCACGAAAATCAGTGGGTCGGAAACCTACGCCGATTGGCAGGGGCTGGCGGTTTTCGATTCCGACATCGCGCCGCTGCGGAACAAAAAAGCCTACGTGCTTCTGTTCGGCGGGCAGTCCAATGCGCTGGGCTGGGGCTATCGCCAGTACCTGCTCGACACCGGAAATCCGCTCGCCTGGCCGCAGGCGGATATCGATATGCTTCATGGGTTGAATCTGGTTGTGCCTCAGGACACGCTGGTTCCTCTGCAGTCCGGAACCGCTAATATTGTGGTTAAGCCGCTGCCGAACCATTATCCGGATCTGACCGTAGCGCCGATCAGCCGCTTTGCGGCCGAACTCAGTTTTGCCCGCAGTGTTCGGGACCAGCTTTCTCTTCCGGACATGCGGCTCGGAATCATAAAATATGCAATTGGCGGGACGACCCTGTATGAGACCAGCGACTGGTGGCCGGACGGCACCGCCGACCGTTCGGCGGACGGAACCCGCTACCAGAATTTCCAGAAGACGGTCTGGAAAGGACTTGCCGCGATGAAAAACAAATATCCGACCCACTCGGTTGAGATTCTGGGAATGGGCTGGGTACAGGGAGAGTCCGATGCCATCGAAGGGCAGGGCGAAAATTATGAAGCCAACCTGACGCGGTTCATCGCTGATGTGCGGGCGACCTTCGGCGTCGCAGACCTGCCGTTTGTGCTGTCCAAATTGTCCAGCAATCAGCTGGAAGGCGCGCCGCAGAACGAACTGGACCAGTGGCCGATTGTCACCAACGCCCAGGCGCTTGTTGCGGCCGCCGATCCTTATGTGGTGGCGACGGATACCGAGGGCACCAACTATGCGGTTTCCGTTGGGTACTCTGAAGGGCGCTACCATTATATTACCCCGGCGCTGCTGCAGATCGGATATGACCTGGCTGATGCGCTGATTTCGATTTGCGGCGTTGACTCGGATAACGACGACTTGCTCGATGAATGGGAAAACAGTTATGCGCCGGGTACGGCCGGTCTGGGGAACACGCCGGACGCCGATTATGACGGTGACGGATTCACGGATCAGGAGGAATTTCAGGTTGGGACCGATCCGACCGATTCAGATGATTTCCTGAAACTGTCGGCGGTTTCTTCAGCCGGTGTGAGCTGGCCGGCTCAGGGCGGTGTAAGCTACCGGGTGTATCAGTCCACAAATCTTCTATCGTGGACGGCGGCGGCGGGGCCGCTGCTGTTTCAGGGCATGACGAATGCGGTTGTTGGTTTTTCGAATTTTATTCAGACTAATCCGGTCGGATTTTTTTGTTTGACTGCGGAGTGAGGTAAGGTGCATGGACTCGATAAAAAAAATCTTTTTTGGAGAGTCGGGCGCGGTCTGTGCCATTATTTTTATGCTTCAGGTTCCGTTTGGTGAGCCGCCGGCTGTTCCTCCGGCGGTCGGCGACTGGCCGCTGATGGGATCTTTGGACGATGCGAGCGGAAGTCTGCCGCTTACGGCTTACAGCGACAGCGTTCCTGTGAACGCCGACAGTTCGTTTGTGTCTGACGGGATGGCCTGCAACGGCACTTCGCTGGTCGCTCTTCCAGAGCTGTCGGAGTCTCAGGGTTTCACGGTGTGCGGCTGGATCAATGCGTCCAATCTGGAAACAAACGGATTTACATCCACGGCTCCGCACACAATTTTCCGGCTGTATAATTCCACGGGCGGGACATCTCAGTTTGCCGTGCGCGCTCTGGACGCAACACTGAACGGTTATCACTCTCCTCCGGCGGAAAACATCTGGCCGGAAACCCCGCTGGCGACGGATCAATGGACCTTTATTGCCGCCGTCTGCGATGGAGAATCCTACACGTTTTATCAGAATGATCTTCCGTCGTATGAATTTCCGATCGTCAGCAGCAATGTATTTGACCGGCTGATTATTGGCGCTCTGCGAGCAGACGGGTACCGACCGTTTAACGGGAAAATCCGGCGGTTTAAACTGTTCGATACCGCACTGGATGAAGCAACGGTTCATGCTGTTTATACCGATGAAAAAGTGGCGAAAATCGGCGACTGGCCGCTGCTGGGGTCTTTGACGAATCGTGCGGGAATTTTGACGCTGACCGCCTATGATGAAGGATCTGTTATTGACCCTTCCATTTCGCTGGAGTCGGACGGGATGGTGATGGATGGGGTTGGGCTGCTGGCGCTGCCCGTTCTGGCGGAGTCGCAGGGTTTTACGGTTTCCGGATGGGTGAAGCCCTCCCGGCTGGATGACGGGTGGAGTACGGATGCTCCGCATACTGTTTTTCGGATGTATAATTCTGCGGACAGCACGGAGCAGTCTACGCTTCGCATTCTGGACGGCGATTTGAACGGATACCATACTCCGCCGGGCGCAAACATCTGGCTGAATTCTCCGGCGGTTTCCAATGATTGGAACTTTGTGGCGCTGAGCTGTGATGGCGATTCGTATACTTTTTATCAGGACGGCCTCGCGCCGCAGGTTGTTCCGATCACCAGCTCCAACGAGTATGACCGTTTGATGATCGGCGCGGCGGATGCGTCGGGAAGCCGGCCTGTGTTTGGAAAAATGCGACAGCTTAAGCTGTACGACGGCGCTTTGGATGAAGCTGCCGTTCGGGAAATCCGGCGGCTCGAAAAACCGGCCGGGCTGAACCTGTCCGGCAACCTCCTCACATCGGGCAGCTTTGAAAACACAACCATTGAAGAGCTGGATGCAACATGGAATTTTTCACCGACAAATATGTGGCGCGTTGATGATCGGCAGACCGTTGACGGCGGGCAGTCCCTTGCGGTTACCGCCGGAGATTCCTCGTCGTTTGCTTCGATTAGACTTCCTGTTTCCGGCGATGCCGGCGAGGTGGTGTTTGGCGGATGGGTCAGCGTGAAAGGGTCTGAACGGGACCGGAACGCGCTGGTGAGGATGACCTGTCTGGCGGAACCGGCGGGGGCACCAAACACAACGTTTTTTGTTGCCGATGAGCCGGATTATTCCGCGGTTTCAAAAGAGTATCGGCCGGACACGCCGCCGACCTATTTTGAACATCGCTTTTCGGTGCCGGTGGACTACAAAAGTTTGCGGCTCTCGCTGGCGGTCGATACCGATGTCGGAGACGTTTATTTTGACCGGTTGTTTGTGGCAAAGACCGAAGCGTTTCA
Source organism: Tichowtungia aerotolerans (assembly GCF_009905215.1). Taxonomy (GTDB): domain Bacteria; phylum Verrucomicrobiota; class Kiritimatiellia; order Kiritimatiellales; family Tichowtungiaceae; genus Tichowtungia; species Tichowtungia aerotolerans. The sequence goes on from NZ_CP047593.1 coordinate 1,474,206, forward strand.
GTCGAATTGGGATGTGGAAGTTCAGACGAACACGGCACCGAATGAGTGGCGGGTAGCCGCTGCGGAATATCGGATTGCAGCGCAGGCATCGGCTGCGGACCGGGATATTTTCTGGGCGGAAGTCGACTTTGCCCGGTTCTTCAGAATCTATAACGAACGCGACCCGCTGGATCGGAGCAGCGTTCAGGTCTGGGCGGTTGGCAACGGACAGGCCGAACGGGTGGATGCGGTCAGTGACTATGCCTTGCCGACGTTGGAGAGTCATTATCCTCATAACGGACTGGTCCGCTGGCGCGGTCGCGACTGGGCTGAGAGCTACGAAATTTATTTCAGCCCGATGAGAGCAGACGGAACGGCGACTGTGCCGGGTCCGGTTATGCTGGGGGCCGGCGAGCTGCTGAATTATGCAGCCAATACGATTGCTCCGGCGTGGGGATCGTGGCCCGGTTATAAGTTTGACGTAAAAGATGCCGACGGCGACGGGGACTGGGATCTTTACTGCGGCTCGTCTGACGAAGGATTCTTCATTTGCCGGAACATCGGCTCCAACGCGTCGCCGCTGTTTGCTCCGCGCACGCGTCTTTTGTCGACGGATCAAGCTCCGGGGTCTGCGCCGAATTCGGTTTGGCTGGACTGGGACGGTGACGGCGACAACGATCGTATTGAGGGGGTGCGGGTTTCGCTGGGAACCTATGTGGATGGCGACTATCTGAATCTGAACTTCAATCAGAACAGCGGCAGCGCAATGGCGGCGGACGCTCAGGTGGTTGATGAAGGCGGCACGCAGATTAAGCTGGAGGATGCCACATGGTATCGGCTCGGCGGCGGAGATTTCGACAACGATGGATCGCCTGACATTGTGGCCGGCACCGCGATGGGAACGCTGGATCTGCTGCTGAACCGGGGAACGGATTCCGGCAAGGCGGTTGTTGAGCACGTTCAGGTTCCGTTTGATCTCTACAGCTCAGAGCCGTACGAATCCGGCGACATGGGCCTGAAGCCGGTCGTGCTGGACTGGGACGGAGATGGCGATGACGATATCGTGTTCACCGCATGGCAGGGATTTTTCTGGCTGCTGCTCAATAACGGGACGGCGAATACGGTTGATTTTGCGCCGGTCGAATTGCTGATGCAGCAGGGCGGACAGCTGGCAACCGGGGATTCCGTTACTCCGGATGCGGTTGACTGGGATAATGACGGAGACCTGGACCTGATTGCCGGGAATGTCTGCGGCCACATTAACTATTTCGAAAACATCGGCAGCCGGACCAATCCTGTATTTGCCGGAATGGTCGAATTGCAGAATGATCTGGGTGATTCCATCCATATTACTCAGAAGGGTGAGACGCCGATTCAGGGCCCGGCCGAAACGATGTGGGGCTATCTTTCCGCTCAGGCCGCAGATGTAGACGGCGACACCGATCTGGACGTGATCATTAATGATTCGCTGGGCCGTCTGCGCTGGATTGAAAACATCGGAACCCGATCTGTGCCGCAGCTGTCCCACGAATTTATTGATTTTACGGTGGGTGGGATTCCTTTGCTGACTCCGTGGCGCAATCGCCCGGGTGTGATAGATCTCGATAACGACGGCCTGCTCGATTTCTTTGTTCTGGATGATAACGGATCTCTGGTGCGCTATGAGCAGTCAGCATCCGGCGGCGGTTCTGAGTTGGCCGGGAAGACGGTTGTTCCGAACAGTGAAGGTGGAACCATTTGGATTAATCCGGTTATATCAGGTGGCGGAAGAGGGCGCAGTCAGATCGATGCAGGGGATTTTGACGGCGACGGAGATGTGGATTTGATGGTGGGTCGTCCGCGCGACCAGACCGGACTGAACATACTCTACTGTGAGAATGTCGGTAGTCCGGCATCCCCTGTCTTTTCAGTTGAAAGTTTATCCGCTCGAGGTGTGGAGTTTGTGGAGTGGACCGGCTCTGCCGGGCACGAAGAGTGGCACAGCGGCTGTCCGGAGATGGTGGACTGGAACGGGGACGGCGCTATGGATCTGCTGGTCGGCGTGGAGTCCGGCCGGTTCTCTTTGTACATGCAAGACTATTTTACCGGCGGGGCCGGGTTCCCGGCAGTTGAGCTGCTTTCCATTGAAAAGCGGGTTATGGACCGGACGTGGCAGATTATGATGGATGACTCCCGGCTGATTCTGCAGGGACTTTTATGGCAGAACGTTCCGCTGCAGGGTCCGGAGCTGTAAATCAGTGTTTAGAAAGTCCGATAGAAGTATTGACGCATAAATATACGTATGATATGTATTATACATACATATGAATGTAGTGTTACATAAGTAAAAAGCAGGAGGCTGAAATGAGCAGGAAATGGATAGGAATCGTGTTGGCTACATTACTGGCAGCGGGTGCGGCAAATGCAACGAGGTGGATTCAGGACGCCCCTGTCGGGGCAAAATGGAGCGAGACGTCAAATTGGGAGGGCGGAGCTCTTCCCACCAGCGGTGATTTGGCGCTTTTTCAACTCACACAGGCGAATACCTATGACGTGGATGTGGATACGTCAGGAGTAACCCGCCTTCTGCAGGTTATGCAGCCGCATACATTTAACGGCTCCGGTTCGATTCGTGTAACTACGACTGTCATAGCAGATAAGAAGTCATGCATTATTAATACGATTGCCGGCGCGGTCACTTACAACATTCCGGTTTCCGTCCATCTTTCTTCGGCCACCAATTATTATTCACTCGTTAACAATATGAATAGTGGCGGAACGACCGTGTTTAACGATGCGTTTACTCTCGAAGCAGGAACTGGAAAGGGCATCAATCTAGATGTCGGTACGTTCGAGTTCAATGGCGACCTGACAGTGAATGACACAATGCGCCTGGGTTCCGGGACGATGATTATCGGCGGGTCCGGAACGACGTCGATTGGTTCGCCCGGTTATATTCTGACGTCTGGAGTCGGAACCAAACTCTACCTGAATCGCACGGGTGCTTATACGGTTGCGGATACATCGACAGGTTACCTGCGGGTCGAAAGGACAAAGATTTACTTTAATGCTCCTTATGCGGTCGGTACGGGCACAACAGTAAGAATGTATCAGGTTGATGCAACGGCGGCCCTTGTTTCCGGCGGGAACTATGACCAGGAATTCGGGGTGCTGTATTGCAGCAGTACGGTTAATGACGCGATCATCGATATGCAGAATTCCGCCTGTATGTGGACCTTTGCGGATTCTTCCGGTATTGGCTGGGGAGCGCCTGGCGTAGGGCTGGCGGTTACCAATGTTGATACGAACAATACGGTGGTTCGTTTCAAGATTGATGGAGGGACGGGGCTGACTGCAACGCAGATTGACCGGACGACCGTTAACGGGGTTGCTCTGTCTGACTGGGGAACGACCATAGAGGATGGTTATCTTTACATTACTCCGGCGACGTCGGTTCCTGCTCCTGACATTGTGCAGCCGGCCATTGTCAGCTCATCTGTAGTTTCCGGTAATGTGATGAAAATCGTTGTAGATGCTCCGACCGAAGCAAGCCGTTATACCGTGGAAGAAACCGCAAATCTGACCGCTCCTTCGTGGTCTTCCGTGGCCCATTCCGATGATGGGGTGAATACCTTTATGGTTACAAACCTTGGCTATTCCACTGCAGATGGAACGAACGAAGTGATCTATGTGCAGACCACAAACAGCGCCGGATTCTTCCGGATCTTCGGCGAATAACTGTGCCTGGCAATTCGCAGAAAGCTCCCGTGGAAACGCGGGAGCTTTTTTTGTGGAATCAAAACGCTTCGAGGGTCTGTTTTTCCAGCGCCTGGAAGCCTTCGCCGGTGATTTTTCCAAACATTGGAAAATCGCCGGCGAGACCGAGCGCCGCGGGGGCGGCACCGTCATCGAGAATGGAGTCGATAATGTCGCGGGCGGTAATATTGCGCGGATCGCGGAGAAGGGTGTAGCAGTCTGGATGCTCGGCCGATTCAGCGACGAGTCCGGCCTGGGCGAGTGTGTTGATGACGTCGTTGATGAGGCGGATCGGAATGCGGTTGTCGATGCCGTAGGCTTTGGTGTCGAACGGATTTTCCGGAGACTCGAATTTTTCAGTAATGCGTTTCATCAGGGCGACCGCGAGGCAGAGCCGGGCGCGGGCACTGGGTGAGACCGCGAGCTGCTCGCGGGCATAGGTTCCGGCGTTCTGAACCGAAAACGCGACCTCTGCGCCCATCAAGAGGATCATCCAGCTGATCTGTACCCAGAACAGGAAGAAGGGAATGGCGGCCAGTGCGCCGTAGATTTTGTTGTATTTGCTGACGCCGACTCCGAGTTTAATGATGGCGAACTGAAAGATCACCGAGAGCAGCGCGGCAACCAGTGCACCCATTAAAGCGGCCGGGAATTTGACTTTGGTGTTGGGCAGGAAGACATAGACCATGCTGAAAGCCAGTGCCATGGTGATAATCGGAACGAGCTGCAGGCCCAGTTTCAGCAGAGGCCCCATCCATTCGAGACGACTGGCGAGCCCCATAATGACGGGTTGGCTGGATGTGGCAATGATCAGCAGAATGGGAGTCAGAACCATGATGACGATATAGTTTTTGACCTTTTCAATCAGGCTTCGCGGCGTTTTGACACCCCAGACCAGATTGAAGGTTTCTTCAACATTGCTGAGCATTTTGATGGCGACCCACATGAACAGCACACCCCCGATTCCTCCGATGGCTCCGGCACTGGCGGATTCAACTGTGGTGATGATGTTGCTGACGGCCTGCTGGAAGGCGTCCGGCATTCCGGCGGTTTTTTCCAGAAGAAGTTCGCTGCCGCGCTCCAGCCCGACGCCTTTGGCAATGGCGAACAGGATGACCAGGAACGGTACCAGCGCCATGACGGAGATAAATGTGAGTGCCGCGGCGTGCAGCGGACAGTGGTCTTCGCGAAACCCCTTAAAGACCAGGGCGCAGACGCGCAGAAAATGCAGGCCTTTGCGTCGGGCGTTGGAAAGAGATGAAGGTTCCAGAACCCATAGATCCTGTAAGAGAAATTTTTTGATTTTTGCCAAAAGGCCGTTCGGTTTATTTTCCATCGATTGAGTCTCCCTTCCGGTAGGGGTAGAATAAAAGCCTTTTAATCGGAAAGAAAACCGAAAAACAGGGTTTCCCCCTGCGGGGGAGTGTGGCTTAATTCCCGCTTCAGTGCTCGGTTATCAGTTCTCCGTGATCCGGGGTGTTCTGCCAGTCGGTTTGTATGGCACTGTTGACCAGTAACAATTAACTGATAGCTGCCGCGTTGAGCGGCGTGAAAGGAAAGAAGAATGAGCGATCAGCCCGAAAAAATCAGCGATGTCAAAATGGACGTGGCAAATCTCTACCGTGAAGAATCTTATACCGACCTCAAGACCGGTGGAATTCGCAAGCTGGTACCTGTCAAACTGGATGGGTCCGACGATGATTCCCGTCCGGCGACCTTCAGTGGCCATACGCAGGTGATGAGCCCGCACGGCCCGATTCCGATTCAGGGAGTTATTGAGGCGGCAACGCTGGAGGAAGCGGTAAACGGCTTCCCGCAGGCTATGGAAGATGCCATGGCTCGCATGGTCGAGGAGGCCCAGAAGCTGCAGCGTGAGCAGGCGAATAAGATTGTAACGCCGGATGACCTTAAAAAGGATAATGGCGGAATCATTATCTAATCAGCAGTCTGTCGATTGTATAGAAAGCCGCTCCGGAACCCGGAGCGGCTTTTTTTAGGCATGCGCCCTGCTTTGTAGTGGTCTAGGCCGGCAACTTTCCTGAATAAAAGTTACACAGATGCAGAAACAGGCGCTCGTAAGGCTCAAAAATGTATTTTTTGAGGGCAAAAGGGGTGATTTAAATGATGCGGGGTTTAAGTCAGGACCAGACAAAGGGAGCAGATGACTGTTGGATTCGCGCGGCGTCTCATGAGGACGTAAGAGCGATGACGCGTCTTTTACAGGAACTTTTTGCGGTCGAAACCGAATTTGAATTTGACGAAGAAAAACAGCGGTGTGGACTGGAAATGCTGCTGGATTCACCGACTGCCGGAATCTGGGTGGTGGACCGGCGCGGTTGGATCGTCGGGATGGTTACCATTCAGCTGGTTGTGTCAACCGCAGAAGGGGCGCTTTCCGGCTGGGTGGAGGATTTGGTTGTTTCTTCGGCATACCGCAGGCGTGGACTGGGGCGGGCGCTGTTGAAGTCAGCGACCAACTGGGCCAAACGACAGGGGGCCACGCGGGTTCAGCTTCTGGCGGACAGCCGGAACGTTCCGGCTCTGATGTTCTATCGCAAGCAGGAGTGGCTTCAGACCAATATGATTGCGCTGCGCTGCGCTGCCGCCCCTAAGCCGACTGGTCGGCAGATTCCTTTGGTTTTTCCTGCAGGTGTTCGGCGAGCAGATCATCCATTTTTAAACCGGTCAGGTGCGTCAGGGTTTTTATCAGTGCAATCAGAACGAGAATCATGACGGTCATGCTCGGAATCGTGATTACGATATAGCTGAGACCCGTCATTTTTCCGATTTCTGCAGTGAATGCCTCTGTGCCGGGTTCGCTTTTCAGCACAATTTTTGCCAGTGCGTAATTAAGTGCTGAAGAAAGAAAAAACGAAGACGCCAGGCCCCAGGTCAGGCCAACCAGCCGTTTTTCAAACAGAGTCTCGGTTTTCTTTTCACGCAGTTTTTCGTGCAGCAGTTCCACATTGAAAAGCTTTTCGCTCATCAGGATTTTTTTAATCAGCGGGCAGGGCGTCCAGAGCGAAATCACAATGGCCAGCCCGATCAGCAGCGGCACGGCGGCCTCTTTGATGGCAATCCATTCCGGTGGCAGTTTCAGGATGCCGAACACACCGGTCAGCAGCACGCTGACGATACCGATAATGGAAATAAAATCGGCGCGGCGCTCTTTCACCAGTGTATGGATTCCGTAACCAACCGGCAGAATCAAAGCTGTGATCAGCCCCCAGACCGGGCCGAGATATTTTTCTTTGCTCAGAAAGGAGAGAATAATAACCGGAATCACCACATTCAGCATAATGCTGACCAGCGGATTTTCTTCTTTGTGCGCCTGTTTACTCATACGACTCCTTCACTTAAAAACCGAAAGCATATCGTCTTTTTCCAGACCTTGGAAGACATTGAGCTGAATTGTCGCTTCTTTTTCCGGGGGGGTGGGGTTGCTGCCCAAAATCATGTGCCTGATGCTGATGTGCTTCTGGGCCGCTAAGGCTCAAGCAGGTTTTGTTGGTAACCATGAGGCTTAAAAAAGCTGATCTTTATGTTTAAAAGCCCGGAAATACAGATCCGGATGATCATAATCGCCCCACCTTTTCATGAATCAGTAACTATTAAACATCAGATCATTTTCGAAATCCTGATCCCCTGCTGTTGTCAGGTACTCCAGTTTTTCGATCAAGTGCCCCGGAATCCGTGCAGTTTTAAAAACAGCAGAAAAGGGGTCAGTCCTCGCATTTAAGCATTGATGTTGAGGGTGCGATTCCATAAATTCTCTGCACGATGCCGAGAAAACCACGAATTGAATACGCCGGAGCGGTTTACCACGTGATGAGTCGTGGGAACCATCAGGAATCGATTTTTAGGGATCATAGAGATCGCGAGATCTTTTTAGATACATTGTGTGAAGCGTGTGCCAAAACCGGCTGGTTAGTGCACGCTTTTGTTTTGATGGACAACCACTACCATCTTCTGCTGGAAACGCCCCACGCCAATCTGGTTGTCGGTATGAAATGGCTGCAGGGAACCTACACTCAACGGTTTAATGTCCGGCATAAACTTTGGGGCCACCTTTTTCAAGGGCGCTATAAAGCCCTGCCTGTGGAGGCTGAGAGCGGGGATTATTTTTCTGTTTTGTGCAGCTATATCCATTTGAATCCAGCCCGGGCGAAACTGTTCGATTTGGAAAAGGGGAAACTGTCTGATTTTTCCTGGAGCAGTTATCCTCTGTATTTGGAGTCTGCGAAGCGTCCCGATTGGTTGCGGGTTGATCGCGGGCTGAACGCTTCGGGCCTGGAGGATACTGTGGCAGGCCGGAATGTGTATCGGCAGATAATGCAAAAGAGGGTGCGGGAAATTGCGTGCAGTGATTGCCCGTACGAAGTCGATGCGCGGTGGGCTGAACTTCGGCGGGGTTGGTTTTGTGGTGGAGACACGTTTCGCAAACAGATGCTGGATAAACTGGACGGTGTTATTGGCGGGCATGTCAAGCGGGCTTCGTTAAGTGGCGAGGCTGTTCAGCTTCACGATGAGGGTGAGGCGGAGCGGTTGGTCTGTGAAGCTCTGGACCTGTTGAAACTGGATGAAAAAGATTTGTCTGCATTACCGAAGGGCGCGGAGGAGAAGAAAGCAATAGCCGCACGAGTTAAAGAGCGTACTCATGTGAGCAATCAGTGGATTGTGAGTCGATTGTCTGCCGGACATGCTGCAAATGTTTCGCGGTATATGGCAGATGTCCGGTCGGCGCAGCCAGATAGTCGGCTATATAAGCTAACAGGCATGCTTAAATGCGAGGACTGACCCCTTAGCTCCTTCAAGGATTGGTTGCTGGCGTCAGCCTTCCCTGCAACCACTTATGCTATGGGGGCAAATATAAATAGCACATGGGCCGATCGTAATTTCAACATGTCTGGCCCTGATTTCATAAACAACTCGGCGCAATGGCCTCGTTATTGCGTGGATCCTGTAAATCCTGCACAAGATCGAGAGGAGTGGCATCACAGTGATTTTAGAGATATTGCTTACACTCATGTATACAAACTGTATAAAAAATGGATTGAATTGACAGAAGGGGAGTAATCGGGTGAAAAAAATACTTTTTGCAACGACGTTAAATGCCGTTCTTTTCATGCAGTTTGGCTGTACTGCGGTTCAATTCCCTGAAGGTAAACTATCGGTGAAAGTTGTGGATCAGTCGGGAACTGCGGTTTCCAATGTCACGGCAAAGGCTTATTTTTATGAAGCCAGTTCGTCTACTCGGGACTACGTGTCGGATAGCAACGGGGTGTTTGTTGTTCAAGGTCGATGCGATCGGAGTATTGGTGGCAGGGTTGAAAAGAATGGATATTACAAAGGGGGCTTTGGCTACGGTTGGGGGCCGGATGGTATTAATAAGGCTTTAAATCGATGGGAGCCTTGGAATCCTACCGTTACTGCTGTCATGAAAAAGATCCGCAACCCAGTTCCAATGAAACACCTTACAGGCTGGAAGAGACCTAAAATTCCAGAATTTGGAAAACCCATTGGATTTGATCTGGAAGAAGGGGATTGGGTTTTCCCCTATGGATCAGGCATCCATGCAGACTTTATTTTTACCGCAAATGAAATTCCTGATGTGATTGCTGGAATATCATTACACCTGAGTTTTATCAATGAGTTCGACGGGATTCAGGAATATTTGTTCGACCCTCAGGATCACAGTCGTTTTAAATGGCCCTATGAGGCTCCGGACGGCGGCTACACGAACAGGTGGTCTAGATATGCAAAGAAGTTCTTGGCCACATTTGATTATTCGGAATTCTATCCCGGTAAAGACTATAAAGAAATGGTGACAAGGCTAGAGGATAATTTGAAGGAGGACGGGGAGGTTAATTATATTTTTCGGGTTCGTAGTGTGGTGGACGAGAAAGGAAATCTAGTAAGAGCTTGCTATGGAAAGATAGAGGGCGAAATCAAAGTAAGCCCAAATGGGGGCCTCCACTTCCGGTACTGGTTTAATCCCGACTGGACCCCTAACCTTGAAGATGATCCCATGAAGAATTGGGAGCTAGATTAGGAGAGGGAGAAGGGATCCTGTGAAAGGGGTTACTTCAGGCTGACCCCAGTGGGGTTCAATTGCCCCACCTTTTCATGAATCAGTAACTATTAAACATCAGATCATTTTCGAAATCCTGATCCCCTGCTGTTGTCAGGTACTCCAGTTTTTCGATCAAGTGCCCCGGAATCCGTGCAGTTTTAAAAACAGGAAGAATCGGACCGCCATCACGATTTTTTGGGTAATACACCCCGTTCTCTTCCACACAAAGTGTTGCCTGAGAATCGTATCCGTTAAAGTCTCCGAACACGATATCGATATCTACCGGCACATCCGGTTCCAATTCAAACCAGTCACCGACAATCACCGAGGAACGGCCCTGATAGTATTGAAAACTTTCTTCAGAAGAAGATCTCCAGTCCGTTAAAGTGTCCCGCAAGCTCTTCCAGCCAAAAAAACCAACCTCCACGGTGTTGATCCGAACAGCCAAAACCGCAAGCCCCCGCCCCCTCAAACGATATTTTCCTCCGGGTTTGGACTTAATCTTTCCCGTGTAATGAACCAGCCACTGCTCAGTATTCAATTCATCGGGAATCCCGAAACTTCTCGGAATCTGCTCAAAAGGAATCGTCGGCAAATAAATGAATGTTGTGTAAAGTTTTTGTGGCCAGCGGTAATATGGGGCTAAAGAACGTGGGTTCCATCCAGACTGAAAAAAACGCTGAAGGATTCTTTCATATGAGTCGCTGCTTGGTTTACCACTGCGATCAAGAGACAATGAATAAAAGGTTCCTTCCCAGTCATTACCAACTGCCATCGAACTCTTTGCTCCAAGAAGTGTTATCTCAGATGGATCCGGCATCATTTCGAAACCGCCAAGATCATTACCCAGCCCCATGGATATGCCAGAAATCTCCGGCAGCTGTATTTGAGTCATGCCCTGTATATTTTTTGAAACAATTCGTGCTGAAGACGTTGGACGGACTCTTTTTTTAACTTTCACCTTTGGCTTTTTCAGTTCCATTTTAGGGCGTTTAACCGGGGGCGGTGGCTCAAACTTTTTTTCCTGTTTCTGAACCATTGTGAAGACAACAAGACCACCGGCAAACAATAACATTCCAAAGTGAACGAACGCACTGAAAAGAACAGCGGTCGGTCCCCCTTTAATTAATCCCCGGGTTTTATTGGTTGTTTTTTTCATCGTATGCATCTCTTGTTTCAGTTCCTGAAATGCCTGCTAATATTGTTCTGAACGCTTAAACCATGGAATACGGGGCGGTGAAATTTTTTTAAATCCTTCTTTAAATTGGCAGCTGTCTGGAGACCCATATCCCTGAGAATACAGCACTCTCAACTTCTCTGCTGAATAAGGCAGGTCGTTTTCAATCCAATCAGATGTCCCGTTTTCCTTGCAGGCAATTATGCGTCCATTGGAGTCTGAGACGGTTACAATATATCCCACATACTCTTTCCCTCGTTCGGCCGCGGAAGAAAGCTGGATATACCCGGCAATAAAATGTTCAAAACGAACATCATCGACGGTAACCTGACAGAAACTTTTTCGACCGTCCGGCAATTGGCACACAGACCGGCTATAATGCATCAGCACAAAGAAATCGTTAGACCCAACAGCCAAATCCTGCCCGATTACAAAGAGTTCGACGGTTAAATCTCCCCTGTAATCCAGTCGGCTTTGTTTCGTCAGAGTGATAGAGAATGTGTAAAGCGTGGTATAATAATTCAGGCTCGACCAGGCAAACCTTGGAAGTTCACGATCTTTTTTTCGAACGGTTATTTCCAGCTCCGGAGGAACATGGGAAGACAGATATTCCCGTTCAGATTTCGATAAAGAGTCCAACGATACCGATCGAGTTTTTCCGTTTACATCTCTGATATAAACACGCCCAAGAACGACCTTGGAGAGCTCTCCGGCAAAACTGTTTCCCTCCGAATCTGTCCACATCCTTACTTCCGCAGAAACAAACCCGCACAAAACTACAAACAAAAATAATCGTGCTCTCATCAGAAACTCTCTTGGGACCGCGTTCTCGCCCTAAGAAATCGGTTCATTTTTTTACATTTATCATTCAAGGAAAGTGTTTTTGTCTCCGCCACCTATGATTTAGATATAAAATCACAAAAAAAGGTTAACCATGAGGTCCAAAACCTTGACCTTTATGTTTGAACTGGTTCCCTGACAAACGTCCTGATCGAAAAAATCTGTATTTTATCCAGAACTATTCCAGAGATTCTTTTTTACGTATCTCTTCCCGATACTCAACGACCATTGCTCGTCGACTGTTCAGAAGTCTCTGTTTGGGCAAAGAGTCAAGTTGCAAGGCGGTATGATCCTGAATTTTGATCAGGTCCTCAATCATCAGTTGACAACAGGCAGAGCAGGATGAGGCGGACCGCGGCACACGGAACGGTAAGTCTGTAATTTTTGAATACTTCCCGGCAGAAGGCGGCAGCAGGTGTTCAGGGATGAGCCGCTTAAAATAATCGACCGGTTTGAAAAAAATCAGCCGAATTTCTCTGCTCTGAAGCTGGATCATTTGCATTGCCGACCAATGTTTCCGGCCGAGAGAGGCCGCGTGAAATTCGCCGAGAACAGAGCGAATCTGTTCATGCGAAACGGTACCAAAACAAGAGCAGTCTTGCGGCAAAAGCAGGGCCGGAACTTCTTGAGAACTCTTTTAGCTCGGCGCGGTTCGCCTCAGTACCTTCCTTTGCGAAAATTTTAACTCCAACGCATTCGATATTCTCTTTCAAGTTCTTCTGCCGGAAAAGCTTATCAGGAAAAGAGATAAATCTTATCGCCAAAAGATTATCTGAGAAACCGGGGAATATTTCAGCCCGAATACCGACACGTCATGTGCACTTAACCATGGGGGCGCATGATGAAACAAAAGATACAATTGGGGTTTTTTATTATATTTACTACAACACAACAGATTTTCGGTGTCGGTCAAATTCAGGTTTATGCCTTTGATTCGTCACTTTTTCAAACGCCACCACCCTTAACAACAACGACTCTGAACCAGAGTAATGCGCTTTCTTTTGCAGAAAACTTTTCTGTTCTTTTTTCCAGTATTGAATCCGGCATGTACACTGTGGAGGTTGCCACTGCGGCCAGCGGGTACCTTTTGAGGGAAAGCCCGGATGATCCTAATGCAATCAGTGACCCGGAGTCTCCTTATGGAAACCCCAAACAGGTTCAGGTTACTGACAATTCGACGACGACAATCGGGTTTTACTATGATCCTGTCATTACTGTTTCCGCAACCGTTAGGGATGCGTGGACCATGGAGCGGCTTGAGGGCGCAGCGATAGAGTTCATCGTACAGGCTTCTACAAACAGTATATCGGTCTGCAAATATCCCTGGACTGCCAGTTATGCATCCAACTGGACCTCTCAAATCAATGGAGCCTTTCCCGCGAATACAATTCTTTATCTGGAAGACCGCTATGATTTGAAAATCTCTATGGCCGGATACCAAACATTTATTTCGAACAGTATCATTACCAACGCTTCAGCCGGAGACACGTTTGATCTGGGCGACATTTTTATGGTTCCAGTAGACATCAATACGAACCTTGTTGATGACTTATGGGAAATCATCTATTTCGGAACCTATGTGTCAGCAACTGCGGATCCGGACTGCGACGGGGTCTGCAACCGGGATGAATATCTGGCAGGAACCGATCCGACGGGATCCGCCAGCGTTCTTCACCTGTCCCAGACAGTCAGCAACGATACCCTGACACTGACATGGAATACCGAACCGGGCAGATCCTATCGCGTTACAGGGACAACGGATCTCAGTACCGGCACATGGGTTCAGGTGGGCGGAACGTGGGAAGCCACCAATGGGCAGTCCTGTATGAGCTGGACTGAAACCAACATGCATCTGAGCTGGCAAAGCAGTTATTGCGTTGAAGTGGTTCCCTGCTATTGGACAGGAACCAATCAGGTTCTCATTCGCACAAATGACTGGCCTGCGGGTGGCAGCGGCGGGGGGACCAATTCATGGCCGGGGCTTCCGCCGCTTCCTTGAAATCTGGTGTTTCCAGGCATTGGAAAGGTACGGTCTTGTTTTTCCCGTATGTGGAAATTCAGAAATGCCAGATGGCGGAAACAAACAGCTGATGTTTGGATACATCGGATGTCATACCCTGTCCGGGAATCAGGGAGCCCATCACGTCATTGGCGCATTCAAATGAATACGCAACGTCCAAAATCAGGCGTCCGGGTTCTTTTCCCAGAGAAATTCCGGACCCCAGCGTGACCCCCCAGTATTCATCAGGCGATCCGGTTGCGGGGCGCTGTTCCCAGAACAGTCCGCCGCGCAGCGGAATTTCTGTCCAGGAAAGCACACAGAGATATTCGCTGCCGAACCGCAAAGACCAGCAGTCGTCCGAGTTTGAAGAAGAGTAGGACTCGCCATTGAGCGGATTAATCCGTTCCTCACCCTCCGCTTTGTAGCTGTAATCCGACCAATAGGTGCGGCTGGCATCCAACGAGGAATAAAACCGGTCATTCCAGCGCCATAAAGCGCCCACGGCCCAGTACAGTGGAAAAGTGTATTCTACATCACGCTTATCGGTTGCATTATAATAGTTCTGAGCAACCTGAACCCCGTTGCTGTTGAACGTTGTCACCTGGTGCTGGATACTTTTTGTCTGTTTTCCGCGCCCTGTCCACGGAAGGTCTACCGAAGCCCCGAGAGTCAGCCGATCTGATGCTGCCCATAAAGCTCCAAGCGTAGCATTGAATCCATAAAACTGTTCGGTCCGGTTTTCCTCCCAATACATTCCAGTAACGCCGTATGTGCTTTCATTCGTGTACAACTCTGTATCAGAAAAGGTAATCGGTCCTGCTGTCTCAGAAAACGGTTGTTCAACCTGATTATAGGGAGGCCCCACATACTGAATCCCCGTAACTGTAATCATCGATGATGAATTGTAAGTATTGGTCCCTTCGGTGTAGCTTTCAGAGGCCCCGGTATAACCGGCCGCCAGCGAAGAGCGAATCGCATTCCCTCGAGCAGCTCCGTCTACATAGATATTGACGGCAATCCCCACCGATAATCGTGGTGTCAGGTCGACCGCAAAGGCCGGGGAGAACGCATCAATCGTCCCCTGCTGAAAAAAAGAAATATCGCTCAATAAAGACGACTGCAGCAATTGATTTATTTCGCTCTCAACCTCTGTGGTCGTTCGTGTAATGGCAACCGTATTTACTCCCAGGCTGTTCCGGTTTGTTGTGCTTTCATAAAAAGTCTGGTTGTCCGCAGCAGAAATGTCCTGCTGGGTGCTGCCTGCAAACTGGGCGGTAAACGACTGATTAAAATCATACGCCTCCTGAAAATTCATCGAAAAAACAGCATTCTGTCCATTTAACAGAAAAGGATAGACGGCGCTGGCGTAATTCAGCTCATCATTGCTGTAGCGATCAGCGCCTGAAGTCAAATCCCTGGATGAAGAATGATGCTGATCTTCCTGAGAGGAAAACCGGTAGACCACGGACATTTCTGCATATTCCAGTTGCGTCAGCCCTGCCGGATTCCATGAAGCTGCTGTGGCATCATCCGCCACCGCCGTAAATGCTCCGGCCTGTCCCAATGCCCTGGCTCCGGATCCTGTCGGCAATGGCGCCGAAAAAATCGTTGGCGGGCGAAATCCGGCGCCTGTCGGGTCCTTCGGCTCCACCAGCTGCCCCGCAGTGCTGGCATGACTGATATCCACCGTAATGTCGCCAATCGGGGTCTTGATATCGACGGAAACGGCCCACACAATACCGGACTGACAGATCAATACGGCGGCGACAAACAGGCTGTGGGTCAATAATTTCATCAATGCGGGGGAATTTACCATAGTGGAATAAGAATTGAGAAACTTCCTCTTTGATTTTAAACCCGCCACAAAACATGAAAAAAATTATCATAGAACATACTTTCCCCGTTTATTTTGAATCTTTTCTTTTTGAAAATTCACGATATTGCCTAAAATGATGTTGCATGGTTAAAAACAGGTTATATTCCGATCAAAAAATTCTAAATGCCGTTCGCCGCAAGGATAAAACGGCATGGGATGTTTTTTTTAATCAGTTTGACCCGCTGATCCGGTCTATTCTCGAATGGCCCCGCTGGAAATTTTCCGCTCAGGAGCGGCAGGATGTCTCACAGAATATCCACCTCCAACTGCAAAAAGCCGTTCCAAAGTTCAAAGGAAAGTCCTCCCTCCGCTGGTTTATTACCCGAATTGCCCACCAGCAGTGCGTCAACGAAGTCCGCCGACAGGTTCGCGAGAACTGTTTTGTGGTCCCTTCGCTGCAGCGAACCCAGACCGGGGACTGGAATGAAAAGGATTTCATATGTCCGCGTACGCTGGATCCGTATCGGGAATTGATCCGCAGCGAACGCCGGAGTGCAGTGCTGGACGCTCTCAAACGCCTGCAGGAAACCTGCCGAACGTCCATCACTCTATACTACATCGAAAACTTTACGTATCAGGCAATCGCCGAAAAACTAGGGATTTCTGTCAACACGGTCGGAAGCCGCCTGAATAAATGCCTGAATAAACTGCACGAAGATCTCTGCAGGCATCCCCTGTTTAAAAGGAGCTCCCCATGACCTCTCCGTCCAAACAAATCTGGGCCTATCTGCACCGCGAACTGTCCGATACAGAAAAAAGCCAATTCGAACAGGCGCTTCAGGAAGATTCCGACCTTCGGCAAGCATATGAAGAGCAGATGTCCACTCACGCCGCGCTGGGAGAACTGCTGACTCCTTCAGTCGAAGAGATTCTGTCCGAAGAGGAACTCACCGAGAAACTGATTGCTGAATGGGCGGCTGAACATCCGGAACAGCTGGAGGACCGGACTCCCAAAACCCGGCGAAAAATCCTGCCCTTTGCACTGCCGCTGGCCGCCGCCGCCGCGCTGGTCATACTGTTTGCCCTGCCGTCCGGCCCGATTCGCTGGCAGAGCACGGTATACGGCAGCGCCCCCAGACTCCGCGGGGACTCTGCAGAGCAATCCCGTTACACAAAGGCTCAATTCAAACAGGCCGTTGGCGAGCTTCAGAAAACCGTTGAAAGTTCCTGTGATGCCTCCAAAAAATGGACACTCCGCATCTATCTGCAGGAACTGGCGGACGGCGCATTGGGAATCGAAGTAACCGGACACTCGCACCACAATACCGGTCTGTCCAAAGTCTGGGAAAAAAGTTTCCAATCCTTGGAAAATTTCCGCGAGGAAGTTCCAAGGTTTGGAAAACAGATTGCTAACGAGCTATGATCCGCTCTTTCTGGACTGTCTTGCTTTTACTTGCTTTGCTTCCTGGCTGTGTGTCCCTTCAGAGCCACAGCAACGCCGGGCCATACGTCCTGCACCACCGCAACTGGTGGAATTATTACGAACGGGGGCGTCTTTATCTGAAAGAAAATGACTTTGAAAAAGCCGCCCTTGATTTCGCGGCAGCCTTAGGGCGCACGCCCGGTGCCCGAACCGCCTATGCACAGGAGCGATGGAAGGCCCGCACCTACGGCATGCACATGATTGAAGGCTATTTCCCTCACCGGGAGCTGGGGATCTGCTTCTTTCATCTCAACCGCACAGACGATGCCCTCGATCTTCTCAAAACCTCGATGGATATGGAACCTTCAGCCCGCGCCCGGTTTTATCTCAACCGCATTCGCGAACAGCAGGCCATTGCAAATGCTCCTCCTCCCCAAATCAAAGTAACAAGCCCGATCGGCTGGACCGCAGAGCGAACTCTTCTGCTTGAGGGAGTCGCAACCGGGTCCAATGCTGTTGCCGGCCTTATTGTTAACGACCAGCCTGAATTTATCGAACTGGCATCCCGTCAGGTGAATTTCCGCCGTGATATCGCGCTCCAGGAAGGTCTCAATTCCATTCAGATTACAGCCAGGGACCTCAGCGGGAAACAGACCTCAGCGAATCTGGAAGTTATCGCAGACTGGACTCCGCCGCAGATCAGTCTTCAGCGGAAAAAGGGCAGTCCAACAGTGATTTGCCGTGATAATCTGGCGCTCGGGCAAATCCGTCTGAACGGACAGGAGATTGCTCCGTCCACCAACGTGTGGAGTCTCGCGATTTCATCGGGAGAGCCTCTCCAGCTGTCTGCAACAGATCGGTCAGGGAACCGCGTTGAGTGGTCTCTTTCCGCAGAAGAAACCAGCTATCTGACTCAAAATCGGCCGGCAGCTCCGCCGAAACTGGACATTGCTGACAGCGGAAAAACCATTACGTTGTACAATCCCGAGTATGCGCTGGACATCCGCGCGGAAGACGACACCGCTCTGCGTTCGGTGGAGCTGAACGGCAGGCCGCTGCTTTCTGCCGATACGCCTCTCTTCCGGACGCTGTGCCGTATTCCGCTGGTTCCGGGAACCAACCGGCTGGCTCTGGCGGCTGTTGATAATGAAGACAACCGGGTAACCAGGCAGGTATCTGTAATCTATCGTCCGCCGGAATATCTGGACAGCATCTATCGTCTTGCCGCAACACTTCCGCCTCTGTCAGGAGAAATCCCGGACTTCGAATTCGGACGGCATACCGAGAGTCTGCTCCTCAGCGAACTCACAGAGGAACCGGTTCGCTTTTACCTGCTTGCGGCAAAACAAGAAAGCAATCTGCTGATGAAAGAACAGCTTCTTTCCGACAGTGACCTCGCCGATCCTCGGGCCAGACTTGAGCAGAATCTGAAGCTGGATACTGACCTGCGACTGGTTACCCGCGTGCTGAATGACGGTCGCGGACACACTCTGTACACCGCGGTTTTTGATGCCGACAGCAGCGAGCCCCTGTTTGTTGAAGACGTCTATCTGGAAAACACAGATTGGCTTCCGCAGCAGGTTGCCGGACTGATCATGAAAATCGAACAGCGCTTCCCGTTGATTCAGGCCAGGGTTGCAAAAGACGCTCAGCGGCTGATCATTGACGCCGGTGAAAAAGACGGGGCGTATAAAGGTATGCGTTTTCTGGTTATTCGTTCGGACGGCGGATTCGAACAAGGCAAGGTGCTTCAGGCCGGCAACCGGCCGGCAGAACTTGTGATTTCAAAGGTTGAGTCCCAGACGGCCTTCGCTATACTTTTCGGCAGACATCCTGATCTGGCGGTACGCGCGGGAGATTATGTCTTTGCACGATGAAAACGCAGTGTCAGCTTATTCTGCTCGGAGTCGTTCTTGCGGCAGTAACAGCCTGTGAACGGCCGCAGCCGGGCGTGTTAGAAAAACCACCGGATACAACACCTCCGGCGCTGACCTACCACGCACTCGTCATCGGCATCGGTGATTATAACGGAACCGGCTGGCTGCAGCTCGGCACCGCGCGCGCCGATGCAGAAGAAATCGGCGATGTGCTCCACGAACGCTACGGATTTCATGTGACGAAACTGACCGACCATCAGGCGACGCGCGGCAATATCCTTCGCGCGCTCGACCAACTGATGCAGCTGACTTCCAATGATGCACTGCTGATTTATTTTGCAGGTCATGGCTCTTATGATGAATCGATGGGCGAAGGCTACTGGATTCCGTTTGGAGCGGAACGTTCGCGAATGGGGCTGCCCGCCAAGGAGGACTGGCTCTGGAACAGCAGTATCAGCCGGATCCTCCAGGCCTCACCCGCAAGACATATTCTGCTGGTGGCCGACACCTGCTATGGCGGCGCGCTGTTCCGGGGAGAAGAAACCCCGGAGAAATCCGATCACTGGTACCGCCGCGCCATGGATGTTCCCTCGCGCTACCTGATTACAAGCGGCAACCTGGAACCTGTGCTCGACAGCGGAATCCGTCACAGTGTATTTGCACAGGAGTTGCTCAACTATCTTCGCTATGCTGAACAGGAGTTTTTTTCGGCATCCGACATTGCCGTTGCCATTCGCTCGAAGGTCAGCCGTTTGACCGGACAGCTGGTGCGGATGGGGCCGCTGCCTTCCCCGGCACACGCCGGCGGCGAATTCGTTTTTGTCCGCTCGGGCAGCATTCTGGCTCAGAACACAGAGCCTGTGCCGGATCCGGCGGTCTTCCGCAATGCGGAACCGATCGGAACCCTGCAATCGCTTGCCGACCGGATTGAAAGCGCATCTTTTATGCGGCCGCGGGTTCTCGCCTGTCTCGGGCCTTCCGGTGACAATGCCGAGGAAACGGCAGTAGTTCGCAGTCGGCTTCAGGACGCTCTCCGGTCCATCGGGGGAACCGTCCTGGTGGAACGCGAGGCCTTTGATGACCTGCTGCAGGAAGTTGAACTTGGCAAGTCCGGCATGGCCGATCGACGCGCGGCCATGGAAATCGGGAGACTTCTGCCCGCCAGCCTGATCCTGTTCGGAGAAATGGTTCCGTTCGACGGCCAAACCGAAATTCAGCTTCGGGTTGTCGATACAGAAACCTCTCGTGTGCTCAGCGCTGTGAACGAACCTTTTACAGATCGAAGCGATCTGGATTCGGCCTGCCGCACCCTGGCCGAACAAATCATGCAGGCGGTGGATCGCGCCCGGCCGGTCATTATGCCGGCCCGTCCGACCGACGATGGAAATCTGACGGCGGGCTGGGGTCGCTTTCATGGGGCTCAGGTTGGTGATACGTTTGCTATCATTACCCGTACGGGCATCGGAACCATCGCGCCGAAAGAAACCGTATGCGGCACTGCAAAGATTCTTTCTCTGGGAGAGGAAGAAGCCCTGTTTGCTGCAGATTGGAGTCGTGCGGATACCAACCGGCCAGCTACGCAGCTGTGGCTGAAAGCAACGTTCTGACCATTTGAAGATCATCCGGGCTGTCGATGCCTCGTCGGGCTGCGCGACGCATAAAAGTCACCGACGTGTAGAGCAGATCCGACCCTTTCTTAAGATGCAGTTTTTTCCGAATGCGATCCCGATAGCTTTCGATGGTCTTCACTTTCAGATTCATGATTTCTGCGATCCTCTTCGTGGCATATCCGCAGCCGGTTAAACAAAACACTTCTGCCTCGCGCCGGGAAAGTGTCGGGAAATCAGGGACTGCATCGCCCATTTGCCGGCGACAGCGCTTTGCCTGTGGGCTGATGTATTGTATTCCGCGGCTTACCATGCGAATTGCACGCATCAATTCCTTCGATGTGTCTGCAGAAGAAATGTATCCATCGGCTCCGGAGTCCAGAGCCGTTTTTGCATACACATCCTCGTAATCAGATTTGCATGAAAAAGCAAGAATGCCGATCCAGCTGAATTCGCGCCTTAGGCGGCGAAGCATCCTCAGTTCCGAACTGTGTTTCTGTGACACGTTAATCAAAATCATCTGAGGACGATATTCAAAGATCAGTTCCTGCAAATCGCTTCCGGCAGATGTTACGGCACAAACATCGACCCGCTTTTCCCGATGCAGTTTCTCCACGAATTCATCCCGAAGCGGACAATTCCCCTGCAGCACAACAATACGTGTAACATTATTCATTTTACCCTCCCGATTAAGTTGCTCTGTCTAATCAGTCGGAATACGTGGGGAAATCTTCCCCGAAAAATGAATAAAAATCGTAGTTTTCCCTACAAAGCAAAAAAACCCCGGTAAACCGGGGTTTTTAGCAAGGCGATTAAAGCGTTATGTGATGAGAAAAGAAACACGGCGCTGCAAGAAGCACCTGCCAGGCAACCTTGGCCGTATTGAGAAACGCCACATCAGAACAGCAAATCGCACAAGAATCAGATCATCAGTAAAATTAATTACTGCTTTTCAGACAGTGTAAGCTTTTTACCGGAGTCAATCCACTGCTGCAGAATGATCTTACAATATTTGCTTTTGCTGATGTGCATCGAGCTCGCACGTTTTTCCAGTTCATCAGCCATTTTCTTATTCATGTTGATACCGATCGTTTTGGTACCCTTTCCAATTGGATTTGTTGCCATGTTGTTTCCTTTCTTAAAATTGAGACAGGATAGTGCCATTTCCGAACAAAAATCAAATCTTTTATGGGGATTTCCCCCGCAAACAACAGCGGTAATGGCATGAAAATTCTGTAAGCTTGCAAATCTACTGATATTTTTCGGATTTTATAACGAATTTCTAATCCAATCGAGAAAGTCGGGGTTTCCTCCTTCGAGCGATAGAAAAACAATGCAGGGACACTCGTATGAATGCATTTCTTTGATTCGTACAACCAGTTTTTCAGATTGCTCCGCTACTGTTTTAAGTAGGAGCAGGGTTTCATCTTCGCGGCAAATGCTGCCCTGCCACTCAAAAACGGAACGGACTCCCGAAAGGATATTGGCGCAGGCGGCCAGCTTTTCTGTCACAACGGCTTCCGCAATTCGTTCCGCTTCCTCGCGGCTTCCCACAGTAACATATGCTAATTTTATATCCATTTGATGACGCATGCCTTCAGTGTATTTGCGTCGTCGGAATCCACCAGCGGAAATTCAACCTAAAAAACGGCTGTCATTGCCGGGTTCTTTGTCAGTTCCAGGGGTTCGTTCAGCTTTTCAGTCATCGTATTTTGCAGGTAGATGACGTCAATTGGCCCTGCCGATCCGGGCGGTTTTGTCTAAACGCAGGAGACAGAACGGTTTCTTTGCAATGGAAGCCTATTGCCCGTACGCTCACGGATTGTTCCGTTAAAAACGAAGAATCAACAGGGCCATGAGGACAAAAAAGAAACCCAGAAGAATCTTCGAAACCGCGACATTCCTGCGGCTCCAAAGAATCAGTGTTTGTGCACGAAGGCCAAAGTATACCGCTGTAAAAATCAGTACCAGCGGGAGAACAAACAGTAAATTATACACAATCAAAAACAGCCAGGCCCGGGAATCTGTCAGCGCCTTATCTTTCAGAATCAGCACCAGCGTCGGCACGTAAACCTGACCGGTGCAAACGCTCTCTAATGCAGTCACCAGCATTCCGATAAACAATCCTCCCAAAACCAGATGTCCTGTTTTCAATCCACGACGCATTACCGTATGGATTCGTTTTTTCATGCCGGTTGAGAGCTGAAGCGTCACGTCATGCCCGTCGTGGCTCTTTCGGAAACGAAATGCATCTCGAAATGACAGTACCGACAGGACCAGAAGAATCGCGATGGTTCCCCATTCGATCGCAGAGCGAATCATTTTATACCCTGCGAAAAGATGCAGGACACGAACCAGACCAAAACCCAAAGCCAGATACGTCACAAATGACGCTGTGCAAAACGAAACCCCCAAAAGTATCAGCTGCCGATTCCGCACTTTGGAAACAGCAAGCAGACTCATAAAAAAGACCAGCGTCGAAATCGCACAGGGATTAATTCCATCTAAAAACCCTGCAGCAATTACTGCCGGCCATGTGAAATCGCGGAATCGTTCTTCAGCGATCGAAGAATCAAACCCGTGGCCGCTTCGGTTCGTCATCGCATCCTTTTGAGAATCCTCCCGAGTCTGTCCGGCAAGTTCAGAAATCACGGCAAAAAGCTTTTCTACATCAGGCGACGCGCCAAAAAAGTGCTGCTTTTCTATCACCAGATAAGATCGATCTGCCCCCGTATATCCGGCGGCATCCTCCAGCTGCAGGAGGTACATAAAATTGGTTTCAAGCCCAATATCATACGATTCAACAGCACAGGAACCGCCAAACCGCTCTTCGATCCGGGGCAGAATCTCCTGCTCAATCCGCTCGCAATCCCGACAGCCCGGCTCATAGAAAAAATCAATCTGCACTGCACCCTGCGTGAGCCCGCACAGACACAACACAAACCAGAACTGTCTAAAAAACCCATTCATACTGATAAAGGGTCTGGTTCAGCCACTACTCGGATGCTGTCCGGCGGAGACGGGCAATAAACATGCCGTCGCCGGGGCCGTCCCACGGCCAGATCTGCAAAGTCCCGTTGGTCGGCTCGCCGGACAGTGGATTGGCAAACGCCTCCGGCGCAAATTCCGGATTGCTTTCAAGAAAGCGTTCCAGAGCTTCCGTTGTTTCTTCGCGGGTAAACGTGCAGACAGCATAGATCAGCAGTCCGCCCGGCTTCACGCATTGAGCCGCGTTGTTGAGCATCCGCACCTGAAGATTGCGCTTTTGCGCCGGATCGCGCGGGTCGGATCTCCAGCGGGCATCCGGGTTGCGGCTCCAGGTTCCCCATCCCGAACAGGGGGCATCCACCACAACGCCGTCCCACTGTTTCGTGAATGGATCATCCTTCGCCAGATCATGAGGCTGGGAGCGGATAAAGGAAATGCCGTCTGTACGGGCGCGCTTTTTCATTTCCTTAAGCGCCTGCTCGCGCACATCGGTGGCCAGCACCTTGCCGGACGAACCAATCACATCGGCCATTTGGAGTGTTTTGCCGCCCGCGCCGGCGCAGGCATCCCACCAGTCGCTCCCTTTTTCAGGGGCCGCGATTGCGACAACCGCCTGCGAAGCCACATCCTGCACTTCAAACTGTCCGCCGTGGCCGAGCGCACCGAGCGAGCGGCCCGCGGGAATCGAAACCGCATTTTCAAGCTGCGGATGCTGCTCGAATGGAATGCCCGCCTCAGACAGCATTTTTTTGAAGATGTCGTTACGCAAACGCAGCCAGGTCGGAGGGCGGGTCTGCAGCGTTTCATAAAACAGCGATTCCGTTTCCGCTGGAAATTCGACGCTTTTTCCAAACTCTGGAAAAACGAGATCGGATTTTTCCAAAGGTTGGAACGCTTTGCCATTGGGGCCGGATTCTTTTTCCAAACCTTGGAAAAGTTCGTTGAGCGCCGCGAGTTTTTCATCGAGCGTTTTATCACTGAGTACCGGCCAGCGGTCGCTTTCAAGTGCCGGATGGATTTCGGTCAGGTCGAGATGAACGGACAGCGAGGCGGCTTCGGTCAGGTCGAGATTCAGCGGCCGGGTCCATCCGAGCCAGCGGAAGTAGGAGAAAAAGGTTTCAGAAAGAAACCGGCGGTCGCGCGAACCGAGTTCCCGATGCTGTTTGAAAAAGCGGGCGAGCACCCGATCGGCCGGATGGCCTTTTTCGAGGATATGCGGGACGAGCTCCGCGAGCATTTCGCCAACCAGCGAACGTTGTCGGGCTATAATTTTTTCTGAAAGCTTTTTTTTCATTCCTGATCCGTTTTTTGTTTTTTCAATTCGAAAAGCGGGCATAATCGCCCCTCTTCTCTCCCAAGAGAAGCAAAAAGGAGTGCTCATTTACCTAGATAACCAGAATATAAGGATAGAGACATGGCAAAAGAACTTGGCTTTGTTTTGATCACCCCGCATTCATTGCGGAAATCTCGTACAGGCGGAATCATCGGTCGGTTCAGTCGCATTGAAGGACTGGAATTCGTGGCGGCCCGCATGTTCGGGCCGAGTCAGGAGCTCGTGGAACGCTACGCCGAACTGGTGCGCACTCATCCGGATGTCACTCCGGAAAGCCAGGAAATGCTGTCTGACTATATTCTGCGTGCCTTCGGCCCCGAAACCGATACCGGACGCCCTCACCGGACCATGATGCTTTTCTTTGAGGGCGAAAACGCCATCCGGAAGATTCATGACGCCGCCGGCGGCTTTGACGATACGCAGGAATCTGCGGATACCGTTCGCGGAACCTACGGTGACTCGGTTCACGACCCGGACGGCAACCTGATCTACTTCGAACCTGCCGTACTGCTCGGCCCGACACTGGACTGCGCCCGCGAATCAATCAAGCTCTGGCTGGAATATGCGGAAGCCGACGGCGGCATCATCCGCAATCCGCTCAGCCTTCCCGAAGAGGATATGCAGAAAACACTCGTGATTATCAAGCCGGACAACTTCCGCTTCCCGAGCTCCCGTCCCGGCAACATCATCGATCTTTTCTCCCGTTCCGGCCTGCGGCTGATCGGTGCACAGGTGCACCGCATGAGCATGGCTGAAGCCAAAGAGTTTTACGGTCCTGTACAAAAGGTTCTGCGCGAAAAGCTGTGCTGCAACACCACCGAAAAGGCCTGCGCAATACTGGAAGATGAATTCGGCTTCCCGATGCCCGACAATGTTAGGGAAGCGCTGAACCAGACCCTTGGACTGTCTTATGGCGACCACCAGTTCTATCGCATCATGCAGTTCATGACCGGCCTCTGGCTGCCGGATGTTCCGGAAGACGAGATCGAAGAAGACGGCACCGTCCGCTGTCTGGTTCTGGTTTATGCCGGCAGCGATGCGGTCAATAAAATCCGGACCATCCTCGGTCCGACCGATCCGAGCAAAGCCCAGCCGGGATCTGTTCGCAAGGAATACGGAAGCGACATTATGGTCAACGCAGCTCATGCGTCCGACTCGCCGGAAAACGCGAAACGTGAAATGGGAATTCTGAAACCGGAACGCAATGCACTCAAGAAATGGTTTGATCTCTACTATTCGTAGTGCGTATTGAGTAGTGCGTATAAGAAAAAGAGCGTGCGCAGGACGCGGCACGTCAATACGCAGTGTGCATGGAGACAAGTTATGTGGAACAATGTAGAAGCCGCCCCCGCCGACCCGATCCTCGGACTGACCGAAGCATTCAAAAGCGATTCCCGCGCCGACAAAGTCAATCTCGGCGTTGGAGTCTATCAGGATAAAGAGGGCTGTACGCCCGTCCTCGATGCGGTCAAGCAAGCCGAAAAGATCCTTCTCGAAAACGAAACCACGAAATCCTATATGCCGATCAGCGGAGCAACCGCTTACGCAGCTGAGGTTCAGAAAATGATCTTCGGCGTAGAAAGCAACCGCGCCGCAACCGTTCACACGCCCGGCGGAACGGGGGCTCTGCGCCTCGCGGGTGAACTGTTCAAGGATTTCAGTTCAAAGACCGTCTGGGTCAGCAATCCGACCTGGGCTAACCACAAAAACATTTTTGCAGCCGCCGGCCTGTCCATCAAAGAGTACCCGTACTACTGTCCGGCAACCAAGGCTCTGGACGAAGAGGCATTCTTCGCCGCGCTCGAAACCGTTCCGGCGGGCGACTGCGTTCTGCTGCACGTCTGCTGCCACAACCCGACCGGCGTCGACCTTTCTGTTGATCAGTGGAACCGGGTCGCAAAACTCGCCGTCGACAAAGGATGGACCGCTCTGCTTGACTTCGCCTATCAGGGGTTCAGCGTCAGCATCGAAGCGGACCGCGCCGGCGCCGAAGCTTTTCTGGCCTCCGGCGCGGACTTTATGGTCGCCAGCTCGTTCTCGAAAAACTTCGGTCTCTACCGCGAACGCACCGGCGCACTGACCGTCGTCGGCACCAACACGGACGCCGCGGCGGTTGCCATGAGCCACATGAAACGCAACGCACGCGTTCTGTGGTCGAACCCGCCGGCACATGGGGGTCAAATCGTCACAACCATCCTGCAGAACCGGGAACTCTCTCAGCTCTGGGTCAGCGAGCTCGGCGCCATGCACGACCGCATCGCCCAGACCCGGGCGGCTCTGGCCGATGGTCTGGCTGAACGCGGTGTAGCGATGGACTGCTCCTTCATGACCGCCCAGAAAGGAATGTTTTCCTTCAGCGGACTGACCAAAGAACAGGTCCACTTCCTGAAAGAGGAAAAAGCCATTTACATTGTCGATTCCGGCCGCATTAACGTCGCCGGCCTCACCTCCGGCAACCTGGACCGTGTCTGCAATGCCGTCGCCGAAGCGATGAGCCGCTGATTTTCCGTGCCCGGGAACACTCCGCCCCGGATTTTCCGGGGTTTGGAAAAGAGTTTTCCAAACTCCGGAAACCGGCTATTCTTGTATCGAAACGTGGAGGTCGCTTTATGAATGACAAGCTGAAACAGCATCTGGAAGAGTTGCAGAACGAACTGAAGAAGATCGGTTCCGAGAATCCGGTACTGAAAAAACTGGGCGGCGATGTGGATGCCGCATTGGAACAAACCGGCGAAGTTTCCCGGACGCTGGCTCATTCGCTGCAGCACGCCGCGGAGGAGTTTGAAACTCACCATCCTCAACTGACAGCCATAATCAACAACATCATGACCTCCCTGAGCAATATCGGGATTTAAAATCCGAATGACGAAATACCCGAACACCCGAAACCGGCAAAGGGGGCAGAATTCCTGTTCTGGAACTTTGCCAATGTTTGGAATCTCGTGCTTCGTGCTTCCTGCGTTTCTGGATTTTCCAGGCTTTGGGTTCTCTCCGGCATTTATATCTCCGGGAGGCAGTGAATTTCTGCTGATTATGCTGGTGCTGATTATGCTGTTTGGTGCCAAAGATGCGCCGCGGATTTTCCGCGGCATCCACAACGCGCTGGATAAACTGCAACGCGCCGCGGCCAGCTTCCGCTATAAGATCATGTACGGCGATCTTCACCAGGACACACCCTCGGACGATCTGTATGACGTGGATGCAGACTATGTGGATGCAGATGATGAACACGAATGGCAGGAATGCCCGGAATCCGAAGAACAGGGTTCTGAATCGGAACCTGAAAAACAGACAGAGAGCCCTGAGTCAGAAAGCTCCAAACCAAAGGCATGAAGAACCCGCTGTCCAAACTGAGGGAAAAGCTGAATGCCGAGGATAAGGAACAGCCTTTCCTGGAGCACCTCGAAGAATTTCGCAAAATGCTGATTTGCTGCCTGATTGCGGTTTCTGTCTGTACTTTAGCCTGCATTCCCCTTGCCCGTCCGCTGCTCAACTGGCTGCAGGCTCCGCTGCTCGAAACCGCGGAAGCAAAAGGGCATACGTTTGAACTGATCACCACCTCTCCGGTGGAAGGTTTTCTGCAGGTGGTTAAGGTGATTTTTGCCACCGGCGTCCTGCTCAGCCTGCCGCTGCTGATCTTTTTTATCGCGCAGTTTGTTGTGCCGGGACTGAAACCCAAGGAACGCAAGGTGCTGATCATCGGCGGTTTTTTTGGCGCACTGCTGTTTGCCGGCGGTGTATCGCTCTGCTATTTCATTTCCCTGCCGGTGGCCGTGAACATCATGTTTTATTTCAACGACTACCTCGGGACTGTCGCCAACTGGAAGATTGAAAAATATCTTGGCTTTGTGCTGCACCTGCTGATGGGCTTCGGTCTTGCATTTGAGTTGCCGCTGATTCTGATTTTGCTGGGGCGGCTCGGACTGGTCACCCCGACGCAGCTGCGGGAGCACCGTCGGCACGTATTCATCGGCATTCTCGTGATGGCCATGCTGCTGACTCCGCCAGATATTGTGACGCAGCTGCAAATGGCGATTCCCTTGTATCTGCTTTACGAATGCTGTATAGGAATTCTGCGTCTTTTTGAACGGCGCGACAAACAGAGAGGAACCGAAGAATGAACATATTCGCATTGATCCCCGGCATGCAGGGCGCTCCAGAAATTTTACTGATCGTTTTTGTGGTCATTCTGCTGTTCGGCGGTAAAAAGCTTCCCGAACTCGCCCGTTCGCTCGGCAAAAGCATTAACGAGTTCAAACGCGGCCAGACCGAAAGCCTGCCCGAGAAGAAAGAAGAGGACGAGAAATCCGAAGAGTCGGAGGCTGAAGAAAAAAAATCCGAACAATAAATTTCCAACCGCTGGAACTCAGCAGGACAGCCCGTCAGGGATGATCTGAAGTTGTTGAAAAGCCCCGCGTTTTCGCGGGGTTTTTCGTTTCACGGACTCAGCAGGACGCTGAATCTGACCGAACGGTTTGATTTGGCCCTGTCTGCAACGATGATGGTATAGAAAGTGGATCTGAATGGCTCCCGAAAGCTCATTGATAAGCGATCGACGGGATTCTTTTTGCGCTCATGCCCTTTGAGCCGGCTTCTGAAGGAGGTCTCTGTATGGGGAACCAAACATCTAATCTCCTCTGTTCATTCATTTTTGAATTCTTCAAGAGTTTTCTGAATAGCATAGTAGGCAGGCTTGGCCTGCATATGTTCATCAAACAGGCAGCCGCGCTTATCACGGTTCCGGGACCATGCTGTGGCGTCGCTGATATTCCATGTGTTCCAGGTAACTTCTCCGCTTTTGCGGTGGTCAAGCAGGATGTTTAAGACGGCTGCGAATGTATCGGCCTGTGCACGATAATCGGGCTTCGCGGGATCGAGCCATACGTTCATTTCAGTGATATGGAATGACAGATCGTTCCTGTGTGCCCAGTCGATGAGGGCGTGCAGCTTGTCTGGATGTCCGGGAATGTTTTCCCATCCGACATCAATATGGGCCTGCCATCCGATGCCGTCGACGCGCAGATGGTTTTCGCGGAGATAGGGGACGAGGGCTTTGATTCTGTTCCACATCGCTTCTTCCATGCTGCCGTGCTGATTAATGATTTGCAGGATGTTCGGGGCATATTTATTGGCGATTTTGAAAGCCTGTTTGATGTAAAGCGGGGGGCGAAGAGGGTGGGTTTCATCGTATCCAATCAGTGGCCACGGGTTTTCCCAGTCCTTGGCGCCATCTTTTGGGCCAAACCATTTCCCATTCGGCAGGACGGTTTCGTTGACGACGTCTAGCCATCTGACTTGTGGATTACCGTTGTAACGTTTGCATAATTCGGTCATGAATTCTTCAAGATTTCGGCTTAATTCCTCTGGAGTGCGGGTATCCTCTTTGGCCCATTCTGAACATTGCGGGCTGATTGGCCCGTGGATCCGAATCAGCTGGCTGTGTTCTTCGCAGAATTCAATCCAGCTGTCTGCAGCGACCCAGTTCCATTTTCCGGGCCATGGATGGATGCGGTTTTGTTTGAAGTCATTTTCCGGGCAGGCATAGTTGAATTCGCGGGAAAGAATAGTTCCGGGTCCTTTGTGGAGCTTCTCCTGGCCGGTGGTTCCGCCGATGTAAAAACCATGCAGCGCGGGATTTTTTTCTATGATCTCGCGCAGTCGCGGCCCATCCGGTTCCGGAGGGTCGGCAATGGCGTTGGCGCACAGCATAACGGCAGGCAGTATTCTTTTCATGGACCGATTAAACCAGAACCTTTGGGGAACAAAAGGCGTTTGGGCACTGTTTTTTCTGCGGAAATCATTGTTAAAGCGAATTGATGTTTTTTGGCGCATACGGTTTTAATGAATCTGTGACAGTTGATAGTCTCTAGATGAAAAAAGCGATGGCAGAACAAACTACAGTGATTGCTCCGCAGGACCGGGTTCCTTTCCGCAAGAAACTGGCGTATGCGCTGGGCGGACCGGTCGATATTCTTTCGGTCTGGGTGCTGGTCAGCATTGCTTATCCGCTGTTTAACATGGAACTGCAGATGCGGCCGCTTTATGTGTCGATCCTGCTGATGTCATTGCGGTTGTGGGACGGTATCATTGATCCGATCATGGGATGTATTTCGGACAATACCCGCACTCGCTGGGGGCGCCGCCGGCCGTACATTCTGGTTGGAGCCATTCTGGCCGGGCTGGCTTATCCGTTGATTTGGTGGTTTCCTGATGGACTCAGCCAGGAGCAGACTCTGTGGTGGATTATCGGTTTCGGGATTCTTTTTTACACCTGCTTTACCGTTTGGGCCATGCCGTACCAAAGTCTGCTGATGGAAATGACCCCGGATTATAACGAACGTACCCGTGTCACTGAAATTCGCGGTTATCTCCAGACGCTGACCGGTTTTGTAAACGGATGGATCTGGTGGCTGACGTTGCGGCCGCTGTTCCACGTCCAAAGTTTGGAAACCGGTGAAATGGTCGGCAGTACGCTCAACGGGATGCGCTGGATCAGCCTGGTGATTGCCGGGGTAATCATTCTTTTCGGGGTCATTCCGGCGTTTTTTGTGAAAGAGCGCTATTATGAAAGCAACCTGACAAAGAATCAGGCCAAGGTGGGCCTGTTTAAAAGCCTGAAGGAAACACTGAGCAACCGGGTGTTTGTGCTGTTGTGTGCTTTTACGCTTTTCTTTCTGCTCGGTACGGCGATTTTTGACAGCTATGGACGTTATGTCGGCACCTATTATGTGCTGGGTGGTGACTGGGATCTTGCTTCGCGTTTTTCCGGATATGGAACCGTGGTCTATACCGTTTTCAGTCTTGCGTTCATTCCGGTGTTCCGCTGGCTTTCAGAACGGATCGGCAAAACAAAATGTCTCGTGATTTCTGTCTGCATGGTGCTCGTCTCTGCCGCGACGACCTGGTGGACGTTTACGCCGGACTTTCCGTACCTAATGCTGCTCAACACTGTGTTCATCGGTTCCGGTTATGCGGGGCTTTGGCTGATGATTCCATCGATGCAGATTGACGTGGTGGACCTTGATGAGCTCAAGACCGGGGAACGGCGTGAGGGCAGTTTTGCAGCTATTTTTTCATGGATACTCAAGCTCAGTTTCTGCGTCGGTTTTCTGATTTCCGGACCGCTTCTGGAGTGGACCGGCTTTGATGCGGCACTCGGTGGAGAGCAGCCCGAGGCCGTTTTGCGCAACATGCGTATCGGCTATATTGTCATTCCTGTCACGGCATTGATTTTTGCGTTGGCTCTGCTGAAATTGGTTCATATTTCTCCGGAACGCATGGCCGAAATACGCGCTCAGCTTGAAGCGCGGCGTGGACAAGTCTGATGTGCGCGTTATCTTGCTGGTGTTTTTGTTCATTAGTCTCTTTCTGATAACACCTTGCAGGTTGATAGTTGTTCCTTTTTTTGAAGGGTTTATTTGGAATGCGAGTTCGTTTTTTCATAAAAACGAATCCGGTTTTCAGTGAGAAAAAACATAACCAATTTTAAGGAAGAGTCCTATTATAAAGGCGGTTTGAGAGGGAGGTTCAAAAAAAGGAGGATAAGATGAAGCGATATCTAGTAACTATGATTGTCGCAATGATGGCGACACTGAGCACTTTTGCTCTGCCTCTTGAGTGGTGGGACATGAGTGACACCGCAGGCACAGACCTGAATGACCTGAGTAACTCAGGAACACTGGCAAGCGTTTGGAACTTCAACACCGTTGGAGCTGTTACAGATGGCAACGGTTTATTTGTTATCAGCGGAGACAGTGGCACAACGACTCGCAAGATGCCGAAAAAAGGCACTGCCAATGCTGAGGCAGGTGCTGATGTTTATGCATCGCCAATTACGGTTGGAGCATACAGCCTGACGGTTGATTTCGCGGCATGGAGCCTGGATGCCAGCAGTTTGGGCGACGTTTGGAAGCTCAAAGCACAGGACTCCTCCGGAACGGATATTGCAGGGATTGAATTCGGAATGGATTCGACAACGACAGCCCGTCTGCGCATGTGGAACCTTGAAAGCGATGGGGCGGCATATCGGTCTTACAGTTTTGATGTAACCAGCGCCTCTGGAACTGTGGCTGAAGTTCAGTTTGATTTTGACAACGGCACGGTTGCATATGTTGTCGATGACGTAGAACAGTACAGTGCAGTCGATTTCATTGGTACCGAACTGGCCGGACTGATCTATACAACTTCAGGAGACGGAACGGCTGACTGGGCGACGGCGGCGAGCTCAATCTCCATTGATGCGATGGGTCTGGATGTGCTGTCCGGTCCGGCTCCCTCAGAAGATAATCCGGTTATCATCGTGGCTCAGTCTGGAGATACTCTCAATAATGTTCCGGAGACCGTAATAATTACAACCTTTGACGCTGATACAGGCGATGTTCTTGTGTTTGGTGCCTCAGGCTCAAATAACAATCACATCCAGCAGGATGCCGTGAACTGGGTTTCTGCGGACGGCGGTGCTGTTGATGTTACCGTGCTGACCAATAAAGCTGCTGCGGCGATGTGGTACACCACCGTGACCACTGGCGGAACATTTAATGTGGAATTCAATAAAACCAACAACTATACCAGCGTGGGGGCCTATCAGATCCGTGCACTGGATCCCGGCAGCCTGCAGCTGGATGTTCAGGGCTCCTATGTGTCGGGAGACATCAGCAATACGACTGCTGAAACAACCTATAATATCGGGACGGATGCTGCTGTCGGCCTGGTTGAAGTCATCTCAACGACGTCTGCCGGGATCACAACAAATGAAGGGGTTACGCTCGACTATGTTAACAGTCCCCCAAAACGGGGTGTCGGCAGTGCTGCCTATACCAACCTTTCATCCCTGATTACAACCTGGACAACAGACCAGAGTACAGTTGGTTATATCGCCTTAGTCGGGATTGCCGCCTACTTACAGAGTACCAATGTGGTCGCCACGCCGGAGTCGCTTTATGCTGACTGGCTGGGAGGAGAAACAGTAAATACCAACCTGCTTGAAGATGTTGATGGTGACGGTGTTAACAACCTTGTTGATTACGCGGTCGGCGGAAGTGGTAATCTGCCGGTTTCGGCGATGGACGCCAGTTATATGACTTATGTCCACGTGCAGTGGGATGAAACAGAAGCTGCGCTGCGCGGGCTGAGCTATGACGTGCAAGCGACCAGTAATCTGGTGTCTGGTACATGGAGCACCAACGGAGTTGAGTTTGTTGGCAGTGCAGCCGATACGCCGGCAGCAGGATACCTCACTGTCACCAACCGTATCCCCGTGTCGGAAATGCAGGACTTCCTTCGTTTGCACATCGAGTTTACCCCGTAACCGGCAGAAAAGTCATTGAAGGGAGACCCGCTCGGGTCTCCCCGAAACCCGAGCGATTGTCAGAAGCACGGAGCGAGTGATGATACAAAAGTTGATCAAAAAAATCATATTCGGCAGCCTCAGTTTTGCCTGTAGCGTTGTCGGCGGGGAAGCCTTGACCGGGGCTGAACTTGCGCAGATTGAAAATGCGTTCGGGATCACGCTTTCCAGTAATGACATCGCTCAGCTTTCAGAAATCGTTTATCCAACCAACACGCCGGTCTGGCGCTCCGATGCTTATGCACGGATCGATGCGCACCGCAAAGCGGATCTTGATATACGGGTTTTCGACCAGAACGGCGATCCCGTCGAGGGAGCTCAGGTTTCGGTAAAACTGAAAAGCAATCAGTTTAAATTTGGCGGCACCTTTTCGATCAAAGATTTTTCCGGGGTTACAAACCCCGATATGACCATGTCTGTTGCAACCTACAAACAGCGGCTGCTTACCATGTTCAACGCAGTCGGACTCAACAACGGGTTTAAGCCGCGGCTGGACGGTCTGCACGAATATCTGCCTGATTTTAAAAACTGGGCGGCTTCCAACGATCTTCCGGTGCGTGGCCATCTGCTGATTTGGCCGGGGGTTGACGAAGTGAACAACCATTTGACGGATGCCGTGCTGGCGGATGTTCGGGCGGTGGAAGCTGCGCTGACCAACGGTTCCTCACAGGCAACGATCGATGCTCTGCGCGATGCTTTGCGCACCACTGCCCGCACGGAAATGGAGGAATGGGCTGCACTGCACGATGTTGTTGAGTGGGACGTCATCAATGAACCGCTCAGTAATCATCGCGTGCAGGATGCATTGGACGACTATGATGTGATGGCCGATTGGTTTAAAACAGCCGAGAGCAATAAAATCTCTGCCGACTGCGGCCTGCGAATCAACGAGTTTCAGATTATTTCCGCAATGAGCGAAGCACGAACTCCCGGCTACTACACCGATCGCCGGGACCGCTATATGACAGAGATCAACCGGCTCCTGTCCAACAGTGCTCCGATTACTGGAATTGGTTTTCAGAGCCGTATCAAACATGAGCATCGCGACCCTCAGCTGATCTATGACCGCCTTGAAGAATGGGCGACTGCCTATCCCGCCCTGACGATGGCCGGTACTGAATTTGAAGTACAGAGTTCCGACAGTACGAACGACTGGAAATGGTACATCTATACAGATGAAGAGCGCGCACAGATTACCGAAGAGATGATGACGCAGTACTTCAGTCATCCGCAGGTCGATGCGCTGACCGCATGGGATACGATCGGCAACGGAGATACCGAACTGGTTGACTACACAGGAACCCCGGCCCGCAATGGACTGGTCTGGTATTATCTGCACCGCATTCGCTTCAATACCGATGTAACGCTCGCCTCCGGACTCAACGGACGCACCGGCCTCCGCGCGTTTAAAGGCGACTATGATCTAACCGTTACTTACAATGGGCAGGAGTTTGTTTCTGCGCTGACGGTTACTAACGATGAATCCATCGCGGTCACTCTGAACTCGACGATGGCCGGCGATCCGAGCACCGCTGCCGTGATTGACGCGTGGAGTTATGACGGCCTCTCCAACGGAGCAGGGCTGTCTTCTGCGGTAAGTACCGGTCTGGTTGGAGGCGTGTCGACGCCGGATTATTCACTGGCCTCCGTTCAGAACGAGACCGTACGCTGGCAGTCTGATGGCATGACTGACAGTCTGTATCGTAACATTGTTCCATCCAGTTCTGCCGGTGTCAGTAACGGGCTCTATCAGATTTCTCTGGATTTTCTTGATGCCGACTTTTCTGCTTCAGCCGCGGTCAGTAACGGCTCCGGCCGCGTGGTGCTCGGTGTGCGCAGCGATGCGGCCGGCGATGTGAACTTCCGCCTGGTGTTTGACAGCGGTGGCGGTTCGGCTCCCGAATTTCGACTGGAGGCCACCGATGATCTCGGCAGCAATCAGGAACTGGCGACATTTTTCGGCACAACGCTGGATCATCTGAGCGTTCGTGCTGTGTACGACTTTGACAATGCCGGCTCGACCGGATCCTACAAAGTGTATTGCCGCCTGAACGGAGGCAGCGAAATCGCGAGCTATACCGCAGGACAGCTTCCGCCCGGCTTTACTCTGGATCAGCTCCGCCTGATCGTGCAGACCTATAACGGCGGCGTTAACTGGCAGGCCGGAGACCGGGTTTACACTGACAATATGGTGCTGCGCTCGCTGGGCGAGCCTCCGCCTCCGCCAACGGTTGTTGCTCTCGAAGACTGGCAGATGAATGAAGCAGCGGGTGCTAACCTGTCCGGGTTGGTTAACTCGGCAGGGTCGGCGGTGTGGAGCGGTGACAAGGAGAATGTGCAGACCGACGGTTCCGGTAATCTGTTGTTCTCGGTGGGGGCAAACAGTTCGGACAACCTGTACCGCAACTCGACGCTCACACAGAACGGTGTAACCAACGGCGTGTATCAGCTCAGCTTTGCTTTCCCGTCAGCAACTCTTGCAGGAGGCGATGCCGCCGGCGCAAGCGTTGGGTTCGGCCTGCGCGATGAAACCACGAGCAGCGACCTCTTTCTTATTCGGCTTCAGCGCCAGAACAGCGAGTTGCGCCTGCAGACCCGCATTGGCACAACCAATACCGACATCTACGATTTTAACGCGACATCCCTGCCGGGCGCATTGGCCATTCGTGCGGTCTTTGATCTCGATGCTGATTTGATGGATCTCTACTACAGCATTGACGGAGGCGCGGAAGTTTCTGAAACGGATATTGTCATCAATGACGGAGTTATGGATGCCGTGCGGATGGCCTGCAGTCTTAATAATGTAGACTTTGGTGCGGCCGACTTTGTCGCAGTGGATTATCTGACACTTAGCCGGATCAACGAGTCGGTCGTTTCGCCGGTTGTATTTTATCAAAGCTGGCTGAATAACTTCCCTGCTCTTGGAGTCCGGACCAATTTAACGGATAATCCGGACGGTGATGCGTTTGACAATCTGGCGGAGTATGGCCTCGGGGGAGATCCGACTCTGGCTGATTTTGTCAACGTGCCCGTACTTCAGCAAGGCAGCGGAAACAGCCTCATCTACATTCACGTTCAGCGCAGCGATGCGGCGGAACGGGGGCTTTCCTATTATCTGGAGCTGACGCCGGATCTTGCTGCGCCTGCATGGACCAATGGCGGATATACAGTTCTCGGAACCAACATCGGTTACGCCGCCGGGTTCGATGCTGTCACTAATTTAATTCCAACGGGTGCGGAAGCATCACAGATCATTCGCCTGCGGGTGGGGATCAACTATCCATAAAATAATTTGAGGCATTCAGTTATGAAATACGGTTATTTTGACGATCAGAAACGAGAGTATGTCATCACCAGTCCGAAGACGCCGGTGAAGTGGACCAACTATGTCGGCACGCTGGCGTTTGGCGGACTGGTCGACCACACCGGAGGTTCGCTGATCTGCAAAGGAGATCCGGCGCTCAATCGCATCACAAAATATATTCCACAGCTCCCGTCATCCGACTTTAAAGGAGAAACCCTCTACCTGCGGATTCGCCGGGAAAACGGCTACAACATTTTTTCGCCGTTCTATGTGCCGACGCTCGACCCGTATGATAAATACGAATGTCATGTCGGCCTCGGCTACCAGCGTATTGTTTCCGAGATGGTCGGGATCCGCACGGAAGTCACCATCTTTGTGCCGCCGGGCGAAAATGTGGTGCTGCGCGATATCCGGCTTACAAACATTGGAAACGATCCGGTCGAACTGGATGCAATCCCGGTCGTGGAATTCACCCACTTTGATGCGCTCAAGCAATACACCAACGCCGACTGGTGCCCCCAGACCATGACGGTGGATGCCGAGCAGAACGACGACGGAACCGTGCTGCTGCGTCAGTACGCATTCCTTAAAAAAGAAACAGAAAACAACTTTTTCACCTCCAGCGTTCCGGTGGATTCGTTCCAGACGGATCGCAAAAAATTCCTCGGAGACAACGAATACGGAACCTGGAAAAGCCCGCGCGAACTCCAAAACGAGCACCTTTCAAATTATGAGGCCCGGCGTGGTGACGTCATCGCTGCACTGCTTCATAAGCTTGGCACGCTTCGCCCCGGGGAAACAAAACGCTTTGTTACCCAGCTCGGGCAGGACGCTCCGGAAGCCGTCTCGACGACGTCTAAAAAATTCCAAACCCTGGAAAACGTGGACGCTGTTTTTCCAAACCTTGGAAACTTCTGGGACGACTATCTTTCCACCTTTCAGTGCAAAACTCCGGACGCGGCTTTCAACTCGATGGTGAACATTCACAACCCGCGTCAATGCCATACTACCTTTAACTGGTCGCGTTATCTTTCGCTCTACCAACTCGGCCTCGGCGCGCGCGGCCTCGGGTTCCGCGACAGTTCCCAGGATGTCATGGGTGTCCTCGCCGGTATTCCGGACGATGCCCGTCGCCTGATGCGCAGACTGCTTAGTGTGCAGCTTCCGGACGGTTCGGCCATGCATCAGTTCTTTCCGCTTACCATGGAAGCCAATGAAGGCGACTCGCGCGAAGAAGAGGACGGTAAAAAGTGGTACGGTGACGATCACCTCTGGATCATTCTGGCGGTATGTGCGTACGTGAAAGAAACCGGGGATACGGTTTTTCTCGATGAGAACGTCAGCTTCTATGATAAAAAACTGCCGCTTGGGCAGAGGGAGTCCGCTTCTGTTTTATCTCATCTTCAACGCGGGCTTGAGTTTACTAAAACTCATATCGGCAGGCATGGGCTTCCGCTGCTTGGTTTCGCCGACTGGAACGATACGGTGAATCTTCCGGGCGATGCAGAGAGCATTTTCATTGCCGACCTCTACGGTCGTACACTGCTCGAAATGATAGACCTGATGAGGCATTTGGAACTCGACGAGTTCGCTGAAGAATATCTTGCCGATCACGCATCCATGAAAGAAAGGGTCAATGCTGCTGCCTGGGATGGCGATTGGTATATCCGTTATTTTGAGAATGACGGATCTCCGATCGGATCGAATCAAAACAGTGAAGGAAAAATCTATACGAACGCACAGTCGTGGACCGTGCTGGCGGGCTATGCGGATCCGGCGCGCGCGAAATGTGCACTGCAGGCGGTGAAGGAGAAACTCAACACCATTCGCGGTATTAAGCTCAGCTGGCCGGGTTATAACGGGTACGATAAATCCAAAGGCGGTGTCACCAGTTATCCGCCCGGTGCCAAAGAAAACGGCGGCATCTTTCTCCACTCCAACCCATGGGTGATGATTGCGGAAACGATGGTCGGCAACGGCGATCGTGCTTTCG
The DNA here is from genome assembly GCF_009905215.1 of Tichowtungia aerotolerans. Taxonomy (GTDB): domain Bacteria; phylum Verrucomicrobiota; class Kiritimatiellia; order Kiritimatiellales; family Tichowtungiaceae; genus Tichowtungia; species Tichowtungia aerotolerans. The sequence goes on from NZ_CP047593.1 coordinate 1,513,699, forward strand.
AATATTACAGCCAGATTAATCCTGCTGCGCAGAACGACCGCATTGATGAGTTTGAATGTGAGCCTTATTGTTATCCACAGAACATTCTTGGCGATGAACATCCGCAGTTCGGTCTGGCACGCAACAGCTGGCTGTCCGGCACCTCGTCATGGACCTATCAGGCTGCGACTCAGTACATCCTCGGTATTCGTCCGCAGTACGACGGGTTGCTGATCGATCCCTGCATCCCGAAAGCCTGGGATGTTTTTACCGTCACCCGGCATTTTCGCAGTGCAACCTACAACATTACAGTTAAAAATCCGCAGCATATTTCCAAAGGGGATGTAAGTATCGTTGTGGATGGTGAGCCCATTGAGGGGGCTGTCGTTCCTGTGGCTGCGCCGGGTTCCACAGTCAATGTTCAGGTGGAACTGGGTATGCCGGTTTTCTCTGCTGTAAAGTAAGGCAGGCTGTCTATAACTAAAACTATAAACCCAAAGCTCTGAACGATGAAATACGGTTATTTTGATGATGCAAACCGCGAATATGTAATTACGAACCCGAGAACTCCGTTTCCCTGGATCAACTATCTCGGAAACGAAGAGTTTTTCGGGCTGATATCCAATACTGCCGGCGGCTACTGTTTTTATAAGGATGCGAAGTTTCGCCGTTTGACCCGCTATCGCTACAACAACGTGCCGATGGATGTCGGCGGCCGCTACTACTACATTAAAGACGGCGACACGGTCTGGAATCCCGGCTGGAAACCGACGCAGACCGAGCTCGATTTTTACGAGTGTCGTCATGGTCTCAGCTATTCAAAATTCATTGGCGAAAAAGCCGGCATTTGCTCCGGACTCACCTGTCTTGTTCCGAAAGGAACCAATGCCGAAGTCCATAAGCTGGTTATCAAAAACTGTTCCGATGTCCGCAAAGAGCTGAAGCTCTTCTCCTTCGTCGAGTGGTGTCTGTGGAACGCGCAGACGGATATGGAAAACTTCCAGCGCAACCTTTCGGTTGGCGAAGTTGAAATCGACGGGTCGGTGCTCTACCACAAAACCGAATACAAAGAGCGTCGCGACCATTATGCTTATTTTTCGGTCAATGCTCCGATTCAGGGCTTTGACACCGATCGCGAATCGTTCATCGGTCTCTACAATGGGTTTGAAAACCCGCAGGTGGTTGCCGAAGGCCAACCGCGCAACTCTGAAGCTCACGGCTGGTCGCCGATCGCTTCGCACTATCTCGAAGTGAATCTGGAGCCGGGTGAAAAGCGCGAGTTCGTCTTCGTGCTGGGTTACGTCGAAAATGCCGCGGATGAAAAATGGGAGTCCAAAGGCATCATCAGCAAAACCAAAGCCAGAGAGGTGATTGCTGAATTCGATACGGTCGAAAAAGTAGACGCCGCGCTGGCCGAGCTTTCCAATGATTGGAAAAAGCTGCTGGATGTCTATCAGGTTTCGAGCGGCGACGAAAAACTCGACCGCATGGTCAACATCTGGAACCCCTACCAGTGCATGGTCACCTTCAACATGAGCCGCAGCGCCTCTTTCTTCGAGTCGGGAATCGGCCGTGGAATGGGCTTCCGCGACTCCAACCAGGACCTGATCGGATTTGTGCATCAGATTCCGGAGCGCGCCAAACAGCGCATTATTGATATCGCCTCCACGCAGTTTGAAGACGGCGCGGCCTACCATCAGTATCAGCCGCTGACCAAGCGCGGAAACGCCGACATCGGCGGCGACTTTAATGATGATCCGCTCTGGCTGATTCTGTCCGTCTCCGCCTACATCAAGGAAACCGGCGACGGGTCTATTCTGGATGAAACGGTTCCGTACGACAATGACATGAGTAAAGCGACCGACCTGTTCGGTCACTTGACCCGTTCATTCAACTTTACGGTCAATAATCTCGGTCCGCACGGCCTGCCGCTGATCGGTCGCGCCGACTGGAACGACTGTCTGAACCTCAACTGCTTCTCGAACGATCCGAACGAATCGTTCCAGACCACTGGTAACAAAATGGGGCGTACGGCCGAGTCGCTGATGATCGCCGGGCAGTTTGTGCTTTATGGTCGCGAGTATGTTGAACTGTGCAGGCGCCGCGGCATTGATACCGCAGAAGCCGAGCAGCATATCGCGAACATGATCGGAGCCGTCAAAGAGCACGGATGGGACGGAGAGTGGTTCCTGCGCGCTTACGACTACTATGGCAAGCCGGTCGGCTCCAAAGAGAACGAGGAAGCTCAGATTTTCATCGAATCGCAGGGCTTCTGCACCATGGCCGAAATCGGCAAGGAAGAGGGGCTTTGCGAAAAGGCTCTCGACTCGGTCGAAGAGCGCCTCGCCTGCGAGCACGGGATTGTACTCAACAACCCGGCGTTCACGAAGTATGTCATCGAGTACGGCGAAATTTCCACCTACCCGAAAGGGTACAAAGAAAACGCCGGGATTTTCTGCCACAACAATCCGTGGGTGATTGTCGGCGAAACAAAAATCGGGCGCGGCGACAAGGCGCTCGATTACTGGAAACGGATCGCTCCGGCTTATCGCGAGGAAAAATCCGAGCTGCACAAAATGGAGCCCTATGTCTACTCGCAGATGATTGCCGGTAAAGACGCCTTCAAGCCTGGCGAAGCCAAAAACAGCTGGCTCACCGGAACCGCCGCATGGAACTGGGCCGCGATTTCTCAGGACATTCTTGGCATCAAACCCGGTTACGATGGACTGATTATTGACCCTTGTGTTTCCAGGGGTTGGAAAAACTACAAGGTCACCCGCAAATACCGCGGTGCGACCTACAACATCACCATTGAAAACCCGCACAGCGTCTGCAAGGGCGTTAAAGCAATGACGGTTAATGGCGAAGCTGTTACTGGAAATGCAATTCCTGCTGCGGATGCAGGCAGCTCTGTTGATGTACTCGTTACGCTAGGATAGGCAGTCTGTTCCAGACCGCCGCGGACGCGTGCCCGGGCAGTAACGCCCGCGAAGACGCGTCCCTGCCGGACAATTTGGTTGGTCTTGTGATCTGGTCTTACGTTACTGCACCACATCAACGCGATAAAAGCGCTGCGGGTCGGGGGTTGGCATGATGATTGGTGCCGTGATCCCTGTCTGCTTGGTGGTCCATGTGCCGGAGGTCAGGTTGGAGGTGCTCATCAGGTTCCAGCTGACGCCTGCGGCATCCGGCCAGGAAATCTGTCCGTTCTGAAGCTCGATGCCGCGCAGAGTCAGGTTGGCTGATGTGGCCGCGGCCGGCGCAGAGGATTTGAGCCGGTCACATCCATGCGCTTCGTCTGCATTGCGCATCGAGCGCGAGAATTGGTAGATGAGTCCTTCGTAGCCCGGTTCATCGGCGAGGTTGACGGTTTCGAGCGGGTCGAGTTCATAGTCATAGAGCTCTCGCGCCTGAATGACGCCGGATGAATCAATCCATTCGGTGTAACGATAACGGTCGGTGCGATAGGCATAGCCGTAGGTGCCGCTACCGTAGTGGTTCATAATGCCGGTTTGAACGTGTGCCGAAGCATCCTGTAGAATCGGAACGAGGCTGCGCCCGGAAAGCGGGCGGTCATTCGGGTCGACAGAGTTTGGCGGTTGAACCGGTTCCGGTATTCCGGAGAGCTCGCAAAGGGTGGGGAATATATCCAGCAGGCCGACCGGGGCAGTGGAAACCTGTCCCGGCAGGTAGCCGGGTGCGCTGATGATGAACGGCACGCGGGTGGCCTGTTCGAGGTTCGTGTGTTTTCCCCATTCGTTGTGATCGCCGAGATGGAAGCCGTGGTCACCCCACAGTACGATGATGGTGTTGCTGGCAAGGCCGAGAGCATCGAGTTCGTCGAGCAGGCGTCCGATCTGTTCGTCGACGTGTGAGATGCAGGCGTAATATCCGTGCCGCAGCAGTTTTTGCTGTTCGTCCGGAAGGATATCGAATGTGAGCTGCAGGGCATTGCCGGAGCTGTCGGTTTCAAGGTAGTAGCTGTTGCGCAGTTCGGTGACGCTGTTGAACGTGTAGGGCGTTGCATTGGCCATGGCGTACGGGAAGGGAGCGGGGTTGAAATCATCGCGGTCATAAAGATCCCAGCTCGACTTCGGCGCGAGGAACGGCAGGTGAGGTTTTTTGAAACCAACGCCGAGGAAAAACGGTTTGCTGCCTGCGGCCAGCGTATTGAGCAGGGAGAGTCCCCCGGTGGCGATAGCACCGTCGATAAAGTCAGTGGCCGGCTGGTCGACACTTTCGGCGGCCAGTTTAACCGTTACGCCGTCATTGGTTCGCACCGCCGTTGTGCTGCCGACGCCGGGCGGATTTTCAAAACCGTACGACCATGATGGCGGATCATCCACGCTGTAGCCGTCTTCATTGATGGTGCCGTCGGGATTGATCGAACCGACGCAGCGATTGTCGTTGATTTTTCCGACAGCGGCGGTTTCGTAGCCATACTCAATAAAGAGCTGAGGAATCGTAACAATGTTGGTGACGCCGCGGGCATTATCTCGATCATCATTCACGGCATCGCCGCGCATTTTTGTGAAGCCCATTACGCCGGTCTGTTCCGGCATCAGTCCGGTCATCAGGCTGGCGCGGCTCGGGCCGCAGACGGCCCATTGGCAGTGCGCATTGAGGAAGACCGTGCCGCGCTCGGCAAGGCGGTCCATGTTGGGCGTTTGAATAAGCGTATTCCCAAAACTTCCAAGGATTGGATTAATATCGTCAATAGCAATAAACAGAACATTGGTTCCTTCATACGGCGAAACGGTCGGCGGCGGTTCTGCGCCTTCGCCTTCTGTGAAAATCATTCCGAGCGCACCCGAGGTTTGTTTGTCCACATCCCCGCCGGAGAGGGTGTATGCTGAACTCCAGCTGGTGCCGGAGACAGCTGTGTGGGACGCAATCACCCGTTTGTCCGATCCGTTGATTTCTTCCGTATAAGTCGCGGGTTCAGAGACGAGATCGGTTCGGGCGCTGATGGCTTCAATCAGAACGGCTCCGGACAAGTTGGTGCTGAACGAATAATTCAGGGAGTATGAAAAGCCGTTGTCCGCATTGTCGGTATCGTCCCATGCGGCGGATCCGGCCAGTGCAATTGATCCTCCGTTGGCGCGAAGAACATGCAGGGAGGCAACCGCGGTAATATATTCCGAGCGGAGTTCGTAAGTAAACGAACCGGCGTTGGTCACCGTCATGAACCAGCCCCAGCTGGTCGGGTAGGTGGTCAGTCCGTTATACAGCACTGTTTGTCCGTCGGTGGATCCTGTGCCGCCGGTCTGTACCAGGGTGATTGGTGAAACGTCGCCTTTCTTGTTGGTGGCGGCCGAGACGACAATCACATCACCTTCCTGCAGCGATACCGCGGTGCTGACAGATCCGGTCACTGCGCCGGTTCCGGACGAAAAGCCACCTGTGTTGGTGTCGATAATAGAAATCGCCGCCTGTGTGCAGAGCGCAGTCAAAAAGAGAGCCATCAGTGTGAGTATCTTTTTCATCACTAAAGGATACCGGATCGCACACGTTTAAAAGAGGCAATCAGTCATTGATGATTGGTGCTTTTTCGGTGAAAAAGTGCACTGCTGGTTAGTTTCTCAAACAGACTGTCCGCCAGCAGCGCTGCGCCTTCAATGCTCAGATGCACCGGATCCTGCGGTTTGTCGGCCTGAAGGTTTTTTTCGGAGGAAACCTCTTCGCCTTTGATCAGAATCAGGTTGGGGTCGTTGTGCTCGGCGACCAGTTTTTCGAGTACGGCACGAAATTCATCAACCGTATGGCCGGTCTTTTCAGAAACCGGTTTTTTCGTAGTCAGCAGGGAAATGCAGACAATTTTTGTTTCGGGATGGTTTTTACGAATCGCATCCAGCAACCGGGCATAGTCCGCCTTGTAGGTTTCGGGGGATTTATCATTGAAGTGCAGTCCGTTATATCCAACCAGAATTGTGATCAGGTCAATCCACTTCCAGTCCTCCAGCATCTCTGCCACAGGAACCGCAATCTTCCCGCCGCCGACCGCCAGATTGAACAGCTCCATGTTCAGTTTTCGTGACAGCAGGAACGGCCACGTTTTATGCCCATACCCGTCCTGACCAACCCCGTGCGAAATCGAGTCGCCCAACGCAACATAGCAGGCTGAGTCTGCACCCTTTTGATTTCCAATGGTTGGAACTTTTCCACCGTCGGATTCCAAGCCTTGGAACTCGACATTGGCGAAGCTGGGCAGGACGATTTCAAACAGCGACTCTCCTGGCTGGGTTGATTGGAATTTCAGGACGGCATCTGTTGCCTGCGGGCTGAATTTAAACTCCTCAATCAACTTGCTGTTTTCAAACACGCCGAAGCCCGCACCCATATAATTTGCGCTGAGAATCTTAAAGTGAGCGGTGATTTGAGCTGCATCTGTTTTGAACGCAACAATTCCTCCGCTTGTGTTTTGTGCTTTGGCCGGGTTGAGACCAAGCTGATGCGTCGGCATTGCAAGAATGTCTTCACGGAAACGGGCAAAACGGATTCCTTCTTCCGTTTCTGTCACATATCGGAGTCCATGAATTTCTACAGCACTGCTGATGCTGCTTAACAGGATTGCAAATAGAATCGGCTTTTTCATGTCAGGCTCATTTTTTAGCCACGAAAACATAAAAAATCACTGAAAGTGGCGTTGTTGTTTTCGTGTCTCTTCGTGTTTTTTGTGGTAATTCATGATTGGATTCTGGGGCGGAGCAGGAAGCCGAGATTATCGAGTTCCAGTGTGCCGCTGACCGGCTCGTTGGAGTTGAGCAGGAACAAAACGGCAAAGCCCTGATCCATTACTCTTAAAAACTGTTCGTTGGGAATTTCCAGCCGTACAACCTGCTCTTTTGCGGGAACGAGCGATATCTCGCCGCACGGAATCCAGTAGGCCCCGTGACTTTGTAAAACCACTTGCAGTTTTGCGCCCGCCGGTTTCCAATGTTTGGAAACTTCTACATTAAAGAATATGCCGCCGATCCGCTCTTTCGGCACGCTGCGCGGATATTCCTTGATCGCAAAAATGTGATTGTTCGGCGGTGCGACATTTTCATTTTTAAACGCAATCTGCAGACGTCCGTTTCCAATGGTTGGAACAAGCCGTGACTCAGAAGCCTTCGGCATTTCATCGAAGGGCCATGCAATCAGTTCTTCAAACTCAACCGGTTTGAAGTCGATGGTCTGTTCGGTCTGCAGTCCATCGCATTCGGCCGTTACGGTGACGTTGCCGGGGCCGTTCGGCTTCAGGATAAACTTGGCGGTTGCGCCGCTCAGTTCCGGTTCAATCTGTTCGATGATGGCGCCGTTGTCGGCGCTCAGTTTCACCTTTCCAAGATCTTTTGCAAACGGATCAGTCGTTCCTTTGTTCACCGCACGCACCCAGCCTTCAACCTCCAGATCGCCGAAGCCGGTATTTGGCAGAACAAAATTTAGAGACGGACTCTCCCCGTCCGTCGCGTTGCTCCGGCCACCCCTCCGAGGGAGGGGACTGTTCTTGACCCCCTCCGTGGGAGGGGTGCCCGCAGGGCGGGGTGGGTTTGTGGAGAGCTGATAAACTTTTAGGCAATAAGGCGGGATAGTGACCTTGTTTGAAACCTTCCATGGTTCTGTTGATGGGCCCGAGTTCCACTCGGTACGATGTGTCACCGGATTTCGAAAATATTCGCGTGAGGAGAGGGTGGTGACGGTTCCGCCTGTCGCTTTGAAACCATTCAGGTTGAGCTCGACCGGGAAGCTTTCAGTGCGCGATTCGTTCATGATCATCACGTACAGGTTGTCGTCGTCGCGCGTGGCGTGAACGTGCAGCAGATTGTTGTCGACCGATGATTCAACCAGGGTATCGGCCATGCAGTGGCTCCACAGCCAGAAACCCCAGGTTCGGCCGGTCGGCACGTAGGTTCCGTCCTGTTCAACCAGCATGCCGTGGCCGTTGTCATCGCCGCTGAACATGTCCCATACGGTCGCCGAGTCGATGCCGCATTCGATCATTTCACCGATCCACGACGCAAACCACAAGCCGTTAAACAGGCGGTAAGCGTCCTGATCTTTCGGCAGTTTGGAATTCCACTCCGTGATTGAATATTCGATTTCGCCAAAGCGTGCCGGCTGATGTTTCTTCACCAGCTCGTCGAGGCGGTCGGTGACCGGTTTCAGGTTTTCCAACCCTTGGAAAAGTTCATGTTCAGGCGCGAGGCTGCTGCGCAGAGAGTAAAAGTGAAGCGACAGGAAGTCGACGTGCTCGCCGGCCAGTTTTAAAAGCGGTTCAAAATAGTCTTCGTGGTGACGGATATCGCACGATGGACCGCCGATCTTGATGGTCGGGTCGACCGCCTTCATGGCTTTGGCGAACTCGATGAAAATTTCCGCGTATTTTTCGGCGGTCATTTTGGAGCCGTCGGGGCGGATGTGTCCGGCTTCCCATTCGCCGTTGAGCTCGTTACCGATCTCCCAGTATTTCACGTTCCAGCCGTTTTCGATGTTTGCCCAGCGCACCCACTCGGCGGCCATTGCCGGGGTGCCGGTTCCGGCGTTGACCGTAACGAGGTTGCGGGCGGTCGGATGCTTCGCCGTGATCTCGTGCATGGTTTTTGCATCGATCTGTACAATGCCGGTTTCTGCTTTGCTCCAGTCGAGGTTATCGACGCAGAAGCCGGGTTTGTAGGCGGAGTAATCCACCTGCCAGAAGGGGGCTTTGTATTTCATCGGATCGGCTTTTCCGCTTTCGATGACGCCGTTTCCGTTCCAGTAAAAGCGATCGGACTGTGATCCGCCGGGCATGCGCACCAGCCCGATGCGCAGGTCACCGAGCGGCCCGTCGGTCATCGCCCATGCAAAGTCGGCCGGATTGTTATAAATCGCAATGTTAATCCCCAGCAGCTTGGCGCGGTCAACCGTTGCGATTGCTTTATTTGCATCGACTGAAACGGTGGTTGCCTGAACCGTGACGGCTGTGGTGGCGAGAAAAGTCAGAAGAGGTCTCATTGCCCAAATTCTCCGAAGGTGCCTGGGAGGTCTTCGACCATTTTTTCGAGCTCGGCTTTCATGTCGGCGAGGACGGCGGCGTATTCGGGGTTGCCGGCGAGGTTGTTCTGTTCGCGCGGATCTTTGGACAGATCGTAGAGCTGATCGCGGTCGAAGTAGCCGGGATAGGAGCCCGTGGAGGCGCGCTCGGCGTCGCCGCCGCCGGGGATGGCGGTCAGGTGACTGAACGGTTGGGAGGGATCTTCGGTGACGATGCGCAGGTGCTTGCGGGTGCGTTCGGCATTCCATTCGTCGAGCAGGGCTTTGCGCTCTTCGGGACCCATATTTTCCAGATTGTCCGGATAGCGCACAGCGAGGTATTTCCAGTTGCCTTTGCGGATGGCGCGGGCGTAGCCGAGTTCAAAGTAGAGGATGCGGTCGGGATCCGGCTGGCCGCCGTTGAGGACGGGCAGGAAGCTTTTGCCATCAAAGTCAGCTTCTTCAGGATTGGCGCCGGCGATGTCGAGCATGGTGGGAGCAAAGTCGACTATATGCACCAGTGCGTCGCTGGTGGATCCGGCGGGCCAGCCGCCTTCGCGCCAGATGATGCTCGGGTTGTGTACGCCGCCTTCGTAGAGTGTGCCTTTGGATTTCTGTCCGTGGTCGCTGTAAAAAAAGATGACGGTGTTGTCGAGCAGGCCGTTCTTTTCCAAGGTCTGGATGAGCGCCCCGAGGGCGTCGTCGAGCCAGAGCATGTTGCAGGTGTCGTCATTGACCGGCAGTCCGGCGGCTTTGACGCGTTCCGGAATGGTTGCGCGCGGCGGCTGGACGGTCGGGGCTTTGTCAAGATAGCCGACCGCTGTGATCAGCGGGTTGGCGTTCCACGAACGCTTCTCTTTCGTCGGTCCGTGCGGGACGGTGGTGGCCAGATAAAGGAAGAACGGTTTCTGTCGCGGACGGTTAAGAAACTCAACACCGGCTTCAGTGATCCAATCCATGTTCTGGACGGCGACATCGTGCAGGCCGAGGAAGTCGGGGTTGTTGTCGTAAACATGATCGGCAAAATCAAAGCCGACTTCGCGGATGGCCTGGCAGACGCGGTCGTGATTGGCTTTCAGTTTCGAGGCGTTTTGAGGATCTTTGGCGCTGGCATCAAAGTTCGGGAAACGCTTGAGCCCGCTCACTTCAACGACGTGGTTTTTGCCGGCCATGCCGGTTTCGTAGCCTGCCTTCTTCAGAAGTTTCGGCAGGGTTACGTCGTCCGGCATGATGTGCGAGTTAAACTCCACAACGCTCTGCCCGCCGTTCCCGGCGGTGGTCTGCTCGAACCATGGATTGGTGGCGCGGCTGGCGTAGCGGCCGGTCAGCACGTTGTAGCGGCTTGGGGTGCAGACCGGTGACGCGCAGTACTGCTCCATCATCACGATGCCTTCTTCGGCAAGTCGGTCGATATTCGGCGTGAGGTTTTTACCTTTTCCTTCCGGCAGGCAGTTAAAGTGTTTCGGAAGCATGTCGTCGGCGATGAAAAAGATCACATTCGGCTGTGCCGAATGGTGAGATTCGGGGGATGCTGCGGCAAGCGCTGAGCCAGCTGAGATCATACAGAGTGATGTCGTGATTAAATGTTTCATTACGGCTCCTTTATTGCCCACGAATCACACGAATTTTCACGAACCTGAGCTTCTTATTTTTATCCGTGTTCATTCGTGTGATTCGTGGGTGTTTTCTAAATTTGTATGGGTCAGCGCAGGATCAGGCCTGCGTCGTTAATGAAAATTTCTCCATGGATGGGTTGAGTGGACGAAAGTTGGACGCGGATAGAATATAGCCATTTCATGGCCGGCAGGTGTTCGTGGTTTTTTATTTTAAATGAAAGGGTCTGCCATTCGTCTGTTAAACGGTTGAGCGGAACAGAGCCGACCGGAATCCAGTGATCGGATTCGCTTTGCAAAACAATCTGCAGCGAAGCGTACGGGTCGTCCGTAGCGAGATCATGCGATGCGCGCACTTCGAAGGTGACGCCGCCGACGCGTTCTTTGGATACACGGTTCGGAATGGGTTCAAACTTCAGCAGGGTGTCGTGCTGCGGTTTCGGCAGGGCGGCATCGAGCCGGATTGCAGCGGTCTGCTGGTTGGGTTTGGCGGTGTCGCTGAGCGACAGGGCAAAGTCGGACTGTATTCCGTCCAGCGTGTCGTCTTCAAATGCCCACAGGATTTCGGTGCGCGACTCAACCGGCTCGGAGCGCATGGACACTTCGGCCTGTCCTGCACAGACTGTTACGGTTCCGGTGCCGGTTGGTGTGATTGTAAAGCGACCGGCTCCTTCGTTGATACGGACTTTCTCTGTGTTCAATGTCGCTGGGCCTTTAACCGTCAGTTCCACAAAGCGAGCCTCCTGGTTGGCTGAGCAGGCGGCTGTGTCCGGAGCCAGAACCCAGGCTTCAACAGGAATGTCTTCCGGGGTTGTTTTCGGAATGAGTAGTGCAATGTGATTTGTAGGACACGCTTCCCGTATGCGGGAGCGTGTGTTCCCGCACAAGTTCTCTGGATACAGAGAAGCTTGTCCTGCAATATTTTCATTTCCAATGTTTGGAACTTGAAGGACAAGTGCGGAAAAAGGCGGGACGGTGACGCCGTTGCTGATATCGAGCGGAACGGGTTCGGGTTTGCGGCTCCACTGCGGACGGTGAGTGATGGGATTCCAGAAATATTCACGGTGCGAAACCTGAATGGCGGTCGCGTGATCGGAAAGTGTTTCAGTGGATTTCAGTTGAACCGGCGCGGCGTGTTCGCGCGAGGTATTGACGAGCAGGATTTGCAGTCCGTCATCGGAGCGGGTGACGGCGGAGTAGAGATTTTCCGCCTCCGTTAGTGTGCTTTGAATGAGTTCATCACCCATGCACTGGCTCCAGAGCCAGAGCGCCCAGTACTGCGCCTTCGGAATACAGGGCGGATTAAATGATTCAAACTGACGGTCCATTTCGGCCTGTGGAACGCCGGGTTGCTCAAAGTCGAACGGGTCAAAATAGAAGAGGCCGTGTCCGCCGGTCTCTGTGGCGGTGATCATATCCCACTGGTTGGCAAAGCTGACGCCGTTGCGGAACATTTCGCCGATCCAGATGGTCGCCCACAGTCCGTTCATCAGATCGGCGGTATCGCGGGCCTCAACCACCTTGGAATTCCATTCGGTGATGGCGACTTCGATTTCGTTTTTGCGGTCGGGCTGATACTGCGCGATCCAGCTGTGAATGCGTTCGAGTGCCGGTTCGAGCGTAAGCGCTCCGTCGAAAAATTCGGCTTCGGTTTTCTGGCGGTTTTTAACGGGGTAGGTGTGGAAAGAAACAAAGTCGACCAGATCGCCTGCATCGCGCAGGGTTTCTTTGATGAATGCGCCTTTATCATTCGAGCTGGCCGGGCCGCCGGTTTTGATGGTCGGGTCGACGGCTTTCATCGCTTCGGCAAATTCACGGAAACGCTGCGCGTAGATTTCGCCGGTCATCTCGCGACCGTCGGGAAGGATGTGTCCCAGTTCCCAGCGACCTTCAAGTTCGTTACCGATTTCCCAGTATTTGACGTTATAGCCATTTTTCATGTTGGCCCAGCGCACCCACTCGGAGGCCATTTCCGGAGTGCCGCTGCCGAGGTTGACGGTGACGATGGCCTGTGCGCCGAAGTCTTCGACAAAGTCGTGCAGCTGCCTGACGTCCCACGAGCCGTGAAAGCTGTCGCTGACCGGTTTGCGTTCATCGCCCTCAATGTTGAAGCCCGGCGCATAGCCGGACCAGTCGATGTCCCACACACCGTCTTTCAGTTTGGAAAGGTCAAATGAATCACCGCTGCGTACGCCGTTGCCGTTCCAGATGTAGTGATTGGCCCACGACCCGCCCGGAATGCGGATGAATGCCGGGGCCAGCTCGCGTACATAATCATGCAGTTCGGAGTCGGCCAGTTCCCACGGCTGGTTCCATAGCGCGATGTTCGATCCGGTCAGGTTGCGGCGGTTGGTAGAGTGAACCGTCTGAGACGGATCAATTTTCAGCGTGCCGCCCAGAGCGGTCGCTGCTGCCAGACTTATGGACATGAGTGCTTTCATGCGTTTTATGTAGCAGTCGTCCTGAGGGCGACTCGTTCACCTCAGGCGAACGGCCACAGGACTTTTACTTTTTCTTTCCCGCTTCTGTAAGCTGAAAGTTTTTCAGGAATGCATTGCTGTTGAGGTTGCCAAGATGAATTTTCAGGCAGGCGGGATCATTCGGGTCGATCTCTTTGGTCTTGAATGAATACTGCAGCGTCGTCCATTCCGCGCCCGGAGTCTCTGAGCGCATCAGTCCGTAGTGCGGGGCTTTGTAGTCAATGCTGTGGACGACGGATACTTTGATGTCGCCGCCGTTATCAGCATCCGTGCGCATGTCAAACTGAAGCAGGTATTTGGTGTCGGACTCCAGTTTCAGATCCGGCTGCTGCAGGGTCCGGTGATACGGCTGTTTGCCGGCCTCGTTTATTTCCAGTTTCAGTGTGCCGTCCGCTTCAATGACGGCGGTGGCCGGTGCTTTTTGATCCTGTAGTTTCCACGGGGCCAGTGCGCCTGAAGCAAAGCCGGGATTCAACAGCAGGTTATTGCCGGACTCTACCGGTTGCTTTGCCTGTTTTTTCGCCGGAGCCGGCTTGGGTTTGGATTCAACTTGATCCTTCTGCTGTTTGTACGCGGCGGCAATGGTCTGCATCCGGTTGATCTCCCGCACGTATTCCGGATTGTCGATCAGGTTGCGCTGTTCCAGCGGATCGGCTTTGTAATCATAAAACTCCCGGGCAATCACTTCGCCGGACGGTTTGCCGGCATAAAAATCACCATCAACCCATTCGATGTAGCGGTAGCGGCTGTCGCGCCATGCGTAGCCCATAATTTCCCCGTGGCCGCCGACGTGGCGCGGGAACTGGCTGACCGCCGCGTCCTTCACCATTGCGGACGGATCTTCCAGTATGCGCACCAGGCTGTCGCCTTCGAGCACCTCGGGAACCGGCAGGCCGGCCAGCTCACAGAGAGTGGGGTAGACGTCGACAAATTCCGCGACCGACATGCTTTGCTGTCCCTTCGGTTTGCGCAGGTCGGCAATAATCAGCGGGACGTGGGTAGCCTGCTCATAGTTGGTATGCTTGCACCACATGCCGTGGTCGCCGAGGTGCCATCCGTGATCGCCCCAAAGCACCACAATCGTGTTGTCCGCTTCGCCGGACTGTTCCAGTGCATCGAGCAGGCGGCCGACCTGGGCGTCGGTATACGACACGCAGGCATAGTATCCGTGAATCAGCGTAATCTGCATATCCTCGGGAATCGGGCCGCCATCGCCGATCGGCGGAATGTCGCTGTACGACCCGTTGCGCAGTTCCCAGCCCGGCTGCCAGTGGAAATCCGGAGCGCCTTCCGGCCTCTCTTTCACTTCTGCCAGATGGAACTGACTGCGTTTGTACAGATCGGCATATTTTTTCGGCGCCACAAACGGCAGGTGCGGCTTCTTAAAACCGACCGCGATAAAAAACGGCTCGTCTTTCGGGGCGAGTTCGTTGAGCAGGGCAATACCGGTATCCGCAATGCGGCCGTCGGCATAGGCGTTGTCCGGCACATCCTGATCGATCTCTACCGGCGGCGTGCCGCCCAGTCTTTTCTTCAGAGCGCCGTCCTTCCCAATGCCTTTTTCTTTCAGTGCGCGGACCTTGGCTACGAACTCCGGATTCACACAGCCGAATTCTTCATCCGGATTATCGCCAAACTGCACATAGGGGCGGCTCCACGACGCGGGATCGTTTGCGTTGCGGCTGTCCACGCTGCGCGGGTCATAAATTTTGCCGGTGCCGACCGCCGTGTAGCCGTTTTCCTTGAGATACTGAGGAAGCGTCACCACGTCGGGCAGAATATCGCGGATGCGGGTTTTCAGATCCCACACCTTGGTCGTGTCGGGGCGCAGGCCGGTCAGCAGACTCGCGCGGCTCGGGCCGCAGACCGCCTGCTGGCAGTGTGCATTCAGAAACACGGTTCCCTGAGCGGCCAGACGGTCAATGTTCGGGCTTTTGACAAGCTCATCGCCGTAGCAGCCGAGAATCGGCTTCAGGTCATCGACGGCGATGAAAAGGATGTTGGGTTTTTCTTCCGCTGCAATGGATGCTCCGCTCGCTGCGAGTCCGGCCAAAGCGCCCAGTAAAAACAGATTCGACTTCATAAAAAGACTCCTTTGATCTGAAACTGATTATTCTTCAATCAATCTCGACTCGCAAGGCATCTTCTCACTGATTTGTTTTTTATTATCGGTGATAAAGCGAACGGATGGGGAGTGGATGGGTGGAATTGTGGATTGCTGGATGAATGGGGGTTCCAAGCATTGGAAAAATTTCTTCCAATCATCGGAAAACGTTCACGCAGAGGCGCTGAGGTCGCAGAGATTTTTTAACCATGTCGGCTCCCTATTTGCGGACTTCGCGTCTTTGCGTGGGAAAATGGTATTTTGTTTCCAAAGTTCGGAAGACTGCGACCTTTGACCTTATCTGTCTTGTGGAAATGGGCAGATTTGATAGGCTCCAGCCATGAGCATTGCCGAACTTAAATCAATGTCCCGCGACGAGCAGCTTCTTGCGATGGAGATTCTGTGGGAAGAGCTGAGCCGTGAGGATCAGCAGGTTGAGTCGCCCGCATGGCATAAAGAAGTGCTGGATGAACGGCAGTCCATGGTTGCTGAGGACTCTGCAAGCTACCTGACGATGGATGAGCTGAAGAAAAGGCTTCGCCCATGATGGCTGAGTGGGTTCTGGTACTCGAACAGGCCGCCGTTGATCTTGAGAACGGCCGCGATTTTTATGAAAAACAGCTCCCCGGTCTGGGGGATTATTTTACGGATTCACTGATTGCGGATATTGAATCGCTTCAGCTGTCGGCCGGGATTCATGCCATTCATTACGGTGCCCATCGCATGCTGGCCAAGCGTTTTCCGTTTGCAATTTACTATAATCTGAAGGACGGAACCGCCTGTGTGATTGCTGTTCTTGACGTCCGTCGAGACCCAACCTGGCTGCATGGCCAAATGAAAAACCGCTGAGGTTTAGAGCAAGCATTTGGACATTTTGACTGAATTATTTAGCCGCAAAAGATCGCAAGAAACGCAAAAAAATCCAGTGCGGGATAGAATTTAAAACGCGAATCTCGCTAATTTACGCGGATGAATTCTGTAGGGCGGGGGACGAGACTCCGCCGAGATACCCCACAAGTGTGGCGATAGATAATTTTACCGTTGGGAAAATGATGTTCTGTAGCCGCCCGCGATGTGGGCGGTTCTTAGTTTTTTTGACGGGATCACCAGCCGTCGCCAAAGGCTGATGTACAGGGTCGGGGGTGGAAAACTGCGACTTTAGACATTTCGACTTTCCGACTTTTAACGGGTTTCTCCCTGTCCGCCGTAGCCTTGGCGAAGGTGAAACCACATAGGAACATCCGAGAGGCTCCGAAGAGGGGATTGTTTAGCCACGAAAAACACGATAAATCACAAAAACAGATCGATTTTAACAGTTTTAACGACACCCTAATGCCTAATGCCTAATGCCTAATGCCTAATGCCTAATGCCTAATGCCTAATGCCCAATGCCTAATGCCTAATCTAGTAATTTGTCGCTTCGCCTCTTCCGGCAAAGCTGAAAGCACTTCCGCCCGAGGGATCAGGTTCAGACCTTCGGAAAGCATCCTGTTGATCCTGTAAATCCTGTCAAAAAGCTCCGGATCTTGGGAAATACGGCAGAGATGCCGCGCCCACATTTTCCAACCATTGGAAACAGATTGGTGGAACCTGATCTACGAGCAGGTTCTGAACGCGCCCGGAGGTTGCGTTCCACCTTTTGCGTTCTCTGCGTTCTTTCGCGGTTAATTCTTCTCCAAAAACTCAGCCATTTTGGTTTTCAGGTCGCGGAGGATATCGCGGTATTCGGGGTTTTGGTGGAGGCTGGCGGTTTCGAACGGGTCGGCCTGATAGTCGTAGAGTTCAATGTTCTGGACGGCTCCGTTTTTGATCCATTCGACGTAGCGGTAGCGCGGGGTGCGCAGGGCGTAGCCCATAATTTTTCCGCGCGGAAACTGGCTGATGGAATAGTCTTTGATTGCTGAGGCTGGATCTTTGAGGGCCGGGACGAGGCTTTTGCCCTGAAGTCCTTCGGGCGCGGGGATGCCGGTGAGTTCACAGAGGGTGGGATAGACGTCGACGAATTCGCTCATGGTTTGCGCTTCGGCCGAGTCATAGCCCGGCGCAGAAATAATCAGTGGCGCTTTGGTGGCCTGTTCATAGTTGGTGTGTTTGCACCACCAGCCGTGGTCGCCGAGGTGCCAGCCGTGGTCGCCCCACAGGATGATGACGGTGTTGTCGGCCGCGCCGCTTTGGTCGAGCGCGTCGAGCAGGCGGCCGATCTGTGCGTCGGTGTAGGAGACGCAGGCGTGGTAAGCGTGGATGAGCTCGGCGTGGCGGTCGAGCGGCAGGGGGCCTTCGGACGGAATGCCGGAGTAACTGCGCAGCTCGCCCCAGGTATGGCCGGCGTAGCCGGGGGCGCCTTCGGGTTCGTGCTGAACCGGCGCGGGCTGGAACTGGCTGCGGTCGTAGAGGTCCCAGTATTTTTTCGGAGCGACGAAGGGCAGGTGCGGCTTGTGGAAACCGACGGTGACAAAAAACGGTTTCCGATGTTTGGAAAGTTCTTCGATCTGTCCGGCGGCCCAGACGGCCATGGCGCCGTCGGCGTAGGCGTCGTCGGGCACATCGATGCACTCGAACGGCGGGCGGGCGTTGAGTTCGACGAGCCGGTCTTTGCGTTTTTTCCAGCCTTTGACGCCTTCACTTTCGACCTGTGCAAAGGCGTCGTTAACGGTTTTGCCCTGATATTGCAGGTCGGCGGGAACGGGCCAGCCGTCGGCGTAAGTGAGGTGCTCGTCGTGCATGAAGGGAACGGACCACGAAGGCGGATCTTCATTGCGCGAGCCGTGCATGACTTTGCCGCAGCCGAGGGTTTCGTAGCCGTGTTCTTTGAAAACCTGCTGCATGGTTTTTGCGTCGGGCAGGTGAACGCGCAGGTCGGTTTTAAGATCGGTGACGCCGGTTGTGTCGGGGCGCAGACCGGTGAACATGCTCATGCGCGAAGGAGCGCAGACGGCCTGCTGGCAGTAGTTGTTGAGAAAGACGGTGCCGCGCGCGGCAAGCCGGTCGATGTTCGGTGTTTGAATGGTTTCGTCGCCATAGCAGCCGAGCATCGGTTTGAGGTCGTCCACCGTGATGAACAGTACGTTCGGCTGTTCAGCGGCAAGTGCCGCCGCAGCAACCAGAGTTCCGGCAAGTGTTTTTATGATCATGCGGTTATGATTTCGAAGGGAACAAAATCATTCAAGGCTGTACCGCACTGATTCGGGGCGGGGTTCTGCTGATAAAGCGAACTATCAGATCTCGTTCAGAACCTTTGGTGTTGAACGAGTCAAACGTCGAAAAGTCGCAGGACGAAAGTCTGTTTCTTTTGACCGTAGACCTTCAGACTTTGGACCATTGCAAAGCCGGATGCTTTGCAAATTCCTCTATTTGTTGGGCGTGTAGCGGTTGCGGTAGGCGCGGGGCGACATGCCGGTTTCGCGGTTGAAGGCGAAGCTGAGGTTGGAGCTGTTGGAGTAGCCGCAGTCCCATGCGATGGAAGAGATTTTGTCGTCGGTTTCGACGAGCAGCCGCTTGGCTTCGTCGAGCCGGATGCGGCGCAGTTCGGTGGCCGGAGAGGCGCCGAGGTGTTTGAGGAATGCTTTTTCCATGCCGCGTTTGGACATGCCGGCGGCTTCGCCGATGTCGTCGAGGGTGATCGGTTCGTTGAAGTGCTCTTTGATGTATTTGAGGGCGGTGACGACGGACGGGTGTGCAATGGCCAGCGCGTCGGTGCTCTGGCGCAGGATGACTTCTTTGGGTTCGATGAGCACCGGCGGTGCGTCGTTGGTAATTTCGCCTTTCATGAGGCGGTCGAGCTGCTGGGCGGCGCCGTACCCCATTTTTTCGAGGTTGGTGTTGATGCTGGAGAGCGGCACGGCGAGGCAGTCGCACAGCAGTTCGATATCGTCGACGCCGAGCACGGAGATTTCTTCGGGCACATGGATGCCTTTACGCGAGCAGATTTCGATGAGTGTGGCGCCGAGGTTGTCCTGCCCGGTGAAAACGGCAAGCGGGCGGGGGAGTTTTTCGAGTTGGTGATAGATCCGTTCTTGATGCTGTTCCCATTTGCCGAGCAGGCGATCGGGTGACTGATGAATTTCGTACACGTTTTCTTTGGGGACGCCGGCGTTTTCCAAGGCCTGGAAAAATGCTTTTTTGCGCAGGGTGTTTACCTGTACGGCGGGCCAGCTGTAGTAGGCAAAATGTTTGAAGCCGCGGTCGATGAAATGGCGGGCGGCCATTTTGCCGACAGCATTGTCGTCGACGGTGACGCGCGGGGTCGGGGAGGCCATGTTCTGAATGGTGACGTCGACTTTGGGCATGTTCAGGTCGTCGATAAATTTACAGAGCGGTTTACCGTAGCAGGTGATGGCGCCATCGGCGGGCCATCCGTGCGGAACAAAATGGCCGGAAAAGAGGTAGGGGGAGAGGTGCCACTGGTGTTCGGTGGCGTAGCGGACGATGCCTTTGAAGACGCGGCGGTCGTACCAGTGGAAGGCGAGGAGAATCGTGACGGGTTTTTTGTCCATGGAGCTGTAAATAGGTCTGGAAGTTCATTTTGTCAATGGCAGAGGCGTTAAAATCAGTGATATAATGAATTCGTGTTGGCTGAGTTGTGTTGCATAGTGTACGCGTGAAATGAAAGGAATCTTCTGATGAAACACCGTTTATCCGCTTTGTTTTCGCTGCTGTGTGTCGCTTCTGTCGGGGCGGCGGTTCGGACGGAACACCCGAATGTGGTTTTCTTTCTGGTCGACGACATGGGCTGGCGGGATTCAACCTGTTACGGCTCGGAGTTGTATGAGACGCCGAACCTGGACCGTTTGGCGAGCGAAGGTGTGCGGTTTACGCAGGCGTATTCTTCGCACCCGCGCTGTGTGCCGGCCCGCTATTCATTTATGACTGGAAAGTTTCCGGCGCGCGACGGAATTCCCGGCGCGTCTTATAATATGGACGCCGGAGAGTTCACACTGGCTGAGGCGATGAAGGCGGGCGGTTACGCCACGTTTTTTGCCGGCAAGTGGCATTTGCAGGATACCGACGATCAGGCTCCGGAGAATCAGGGCTTTGACATCAACATCGCCGGCGGACATGCCGGTGCACCGGGGTCCTACTTTTTTCCGTATACCAAGGCGAAAAACAAAAATCATAAAACAGAAGCTCCCATTCGCGGACTCGAGGACGGGGTCGAAGGGGAATATCTGACCGACCGCCTGACGGATGAAACCATAGAGTTTATTGAGGCCAACACGGATCATCCGTTTCTGGTTTATCTGTCGCACTATGCCGTGCATACGCCGCTGGAAGCCAAGCCGGAGCTGGTTGCGTATTATGAAAACAAGCTGAAGAAACTGGATTTCGATGGGCCGGAGTACATTGAAAAGGACGGCACCACCAAGATGCGGCAGGACAATGCGGTATATGCTGCGATGGTGCACAGCATGGACGAAAGTCTCGGCCGGGTGATGGAGTCGCTCGATAAGCTCGGTCTTGCGGACGAAACGGTGATTGTTTTTACATCCGATCACGGCGGGCTTTCAAACCGCGGGGTCAACAGTCAGCGACCGTTGGCGACGAGCAACCTGCCGCTGCGTGCCGGGAAGGGGCATCTGTATGAAGGCGGCATTCGCGTTCCAATGGTTGTAAAATGGCCGGGCGTTACGAAGGCCGGTGCCGAGACTACCCGCATTGTTACGGGATCGGATCATTATCCTTCTGTTCTGGAAATGGCCGGACTACCGCTGCGTCCGCAGCAGCATCTTGACGGCATCAGCTATACGGATACGCTGGAAGGCAAAGACGCCGCTCGTTCCGGTCCGGTTTTCTGGCATTCGCCGATGGGGCGACCCAACCAGACCGGCGACACAAACAGCAGTGTGATTCGCGATGGCGACTGGAAGCTGTTCGAGTTTTTCGATGAAGGGCGTGTGGAGCTCTATAACATTGCTGCTGATCCGTATGAGACCACGAACCTCGCAACCCAGAGACCGGATATTTCAAAACCGCTCCTGGAACAGTTGCATCAGTGGAAACAGGACGTATCCGCTTTTATTCAACACAAATAGCGTCGGTTGATCGGCTGACAAAGAAGGCTGATTAGGGCCTCTTTTTTCATTCCTTTCGCTCCTGCCGTTAAGTGCTTAAAATAAGGATGGGATTCTGAATTGCGCACTAAACAAATTCCGGGTTTGTTTATGCAGAAAAGCCACATGCTTCTGCTGCGTCTGTCGATTCTCGGCGTTTTCTTTGTGCTGATGCATTATCCGCAGTCCAGCTCGGCCGGCGAGATGAATCCAGTATTATAACCGGAAAGGGATTTTAGAATAAAAGACTCTGTATATGAGCGTGTTGCTTGACATTTGGTATACCAGTGTTATTTTTATTGTTTTTTAGAGGGAATGGGGGACATGGTGATAAAGCGATGTTTGAATTTAATCGGCTTTTTAGCTGTTGGCGGCGTGATTTTTGCTGCGGGAGAATCCCCGTATCGCACGTTGCCGATGCTTCAGTCCACACCCGAAACAGAGAGGCCGCTTTCGCTTGGGTTTACGACCCATGCTTTGCTTCCATGGTTTGGAACGAATGAGCCGCCGGCGCTGCTGGTGATGGGGCATGGCGGTTATTTTGAACATCGGAATCTTATATATCGCGCGGAGTCCAAAGACGGAGGGAGAGAAATGTTTTCTTTGCCGGCGGACTATCCGGTTTATGACAGCGGTCAGCCGCTGACTGAACTGGAGCCCGGGCGGAGCATTCCTGTTTTGAGATCCGACGGGTTGTTTGATGTGATACAGCCTCAAAAATGGATCTATCATGTAAATTCGGGAGTTGTCGGGGCTCCGAAGTTTGAACTGTCTTATGAGCTCGAATTTAAAGACGTACCGAAAAAAGGGGATGTCTGGGTTGAAGATGTGACGGGTGATGGGGTGCCGGATGTTCTTATTGGCGGAATGACTCATCCGGGCGAGAAGTTCAAGATGTATCCCGATCATCCCAAGGAGAAGGGGCCTTGGGGCGGAGTGCCGCATCCTAATATGGGGACTTTGCCGGATACGGATATTCAGAACTTTCGGGGATACGACATTGCGGGTAATTGGATGGGTTATCCGGTTCGTAAATATCTTTGGTGGGCAAAAGGAATGCGTGAAGAAAGCGGGAAGCTTTCATTCGGAAAGTGCCGCAACGTGCTTTTGGGAAGCGCCGATTATCCGGTTCAGTGGCAGTGCTATGATGACAGCATGGCTCCGGTGGTAATGGATCTGGAAGGCAGTCCGCATATTCTTCTGTTTTCTGATAATAATCAGGCCTATGCGCTGCAGGTGCGCGGAGAGGACGGTGTGGAGCTTCGGGTTGGCAAGCCGCGGCCGTTGCTTAAAGACGGTGCTCCTATGTTGTCTGTAAATCGGCCAAAGGTGATCGGCAAGGGGGATCTGAACCTGGATGGTCGGATGGATTTGGTGATTGGATCGGGTGCCAACGGGCGTTGTACTGTTTTGAGCGGATCCGCTCCGGGGAATTTTGAAGATCTCGGGAATATTTTCTGCAAAGGCGGTCCTTTGGCCGGGGATACGCTGGCTTTGCCGGTGCGTGTTGACTGGACCGGAGACGGATATAAGGATGTGATTATCGGTGGAGGCTCGGGCGAGCTTTCGCTCTGGGCCGGAACCGCAGATCCGTTTGTTTACGATGGATGCAGGTTCTTTAAGACGCCGGCTGGATTTGTCCGGCATAGGCCAGTGGACGGCAATTTACAGGGCAATAATGAGATCGCCTGGAGTTACATTCAGCCGGAAGTGTTTGATTGGGACGGCGACGGAAATCTGGACCTCATTACTAATGACAATGAAGCCAAGCTGTTTTTCTATCGTGGAACCGGTTCCAGTGTAATGCTCGAAGAGCGGAAGCGGTTTCTGATGGGCGGCAAGCCGCTGCCTCTCGCCTGGCGCAGTCGTCCGGCGGTGATTGACGGAAAATATGGTGTGGCGGGGGATGCCCGGCCCTGTCTGCTGTTTATGAAATGGGACAATACCTATGCTGTCGCTGTGCCGGATGCCCGGGGAAGTTTGAATATGGAGCGGGTGGTAGACCTGCGGGATGAGGACGGCCTGCCGATCCGTACCAGCGGGCCGGCCGGTCTTTCCGGCCGTACGAAGTTGTCTGTTGCCGACTGGGATGGGGACGGTGTGTGGGATATTGTAATCGGATCCCAGCAAGCACTGCAGCGTTATTTTCGTCAGCCGGAGCGTGAATCGCCAACGGCTGCACCATTCTGGCTGCGGAATGTCGGTTCAAATGAAAAGCCGGTTTTCCAGCTTCCGCGTATGATTACATTTAAGGATGGTTCTCCGATTCATCTGAATAAGCACAATTTTAACATTTGGCCGACCGATTTGAATGAAGATGGCTTGCTGGATATTATTTTTGGAGATGATGAGGGTTTTATATTTTACCTCGATCGAGATCCGTTGGCTTGGAATGAGAGTATCGAGGCTGATCGTCAAATGAAGAAAATGGCGGCAGGCACCGGCATTTCAGCAGTGCCGTATGTATCGGGAGAAAAGGTTTTTGTTGAAAACTGGGATTATCCGGATCAGTCGATGTCGGCACCGATGAAAAAAGGTGATGGGTGGGCGAATGGCTGGAAGAGTCGTGGTTCGGCAAACAGGGTGCGCACATTTTCAATGAATCCTTTAGGGGTGTTTTCATTGGCCTCCACCGGAGGCTATGCCGCACTGAGCGGGGAAGGAACGGGAACTTCTGTGATCGAGCGGTTTTTGGCTAACCCGATTGATTTTAATCCGGAAAAAGAAACTGTGTTTACATTTTCACTGGTTTATTTCCGTGAAGATAATTTAGATAATGCAGGAACCGAAGTGCTGGGGCTTTTCGGTTTGAACACTGTTGATGGGAAGACACTTTGCGGTGTTGAGATCAGCTCTAATGAGGCGTTGGCGTTGACGCTGGGCGGGAAAATGGTGTCTACTGAAGACTGTAAAGTAAGTTTTAACGGCGGCTATGTGGTGCAGGGAAAACTGGTTGTTCGGCCTGAGGGGGACAACGATGAGCTGTTCGTTCGGTTGAGTTCGGATATCCCCTCCGGGGACCCTTTGCAGTGGGATTTGAAACTGGAGATGGATGTCGATGGTGTGGCATCTGTGTTTCAACAGCGAATTATGAAGTATGCAGGCTGGCTATATGTTGATAATTTGCAGATGCATGCAAAGTAGTTCTAAAAATGCAGGCGTAAGGATTTAATTGAGGAGACAGCGATGGCCGGAGCGATGAAAAAGGAAGCGTATCAGTTTATTCTTCAGAAAATGGTGCGCGGTGAACTTTTGCCGGGAATGCAGATATCGGAGCTTTCGATTGCTGCTGAACTGGGTGTCAGTCGCAGTCCAGTGCGTGATGCATTGAGTCAGATGGTTTCAGAAGGCATGGTTGAACGGGTTCCCAGGTATGGAACGGTAATCAAGCAGTATTCTGCTCAGGAATTGGCAAATCTGTATGACTTACGCGTGGCACTGGAAAGTTATGCGGCAGCTCAGGCCGCCCAGAAGATTACTCCGGAGATGCTGGAAAGGCTGGAGGAAGCCTGCGAGCGCATTAATGCCATTGCTCAGGAACTGAAAAAAAGCGGCAATGGGCAAATCACCCCAGAGATGCTGAGTGAGATGTTCAAACAGGACATGAACTTTCATCTGATCATTTTGCGGGCAACCGGGAACCAGCTGCTGCTCAAGAGTGCTTATGAATCCAGACTGATGACCCGGATTTTCGGAACATCCAGAATTGAAAGCTTTGATTTGGAGCATGTGGCTGGAGTTTATCGGTTCCATTGCGAGGTTTTGAAGGCGATTAAGCAAGGGGATGCTGAAATGGCACGGGTGACGATGGCCCGCCACATTTCTTCCGGTAAGGAAGGAGCGCTGAAATTTGTTGCTGAGCATCAGCTTCATCAGGAGCGTGAGGCGTTCGACGATATTGCTGAAACCATTATCAGCAGTGCGGGAGAGATTTAACTGCCAGATCACCTGATGTGTGTAAAGAACAGCAAAATGTGGATGTGTTAGTAGGTGGGCATGATCAGTCTCGGCTGGGAGCATGATCTGCGCGGACTGGACGTTTACTAATTTAGTTAAGTAAAACAGATTACGATATGAAATCATGCAGACTGGTATTCCAGCGGTATTTTAAAGGAGTGGGGACAAATGATAACTCGGATGGGTACTAAAGTCTGTGCGGTGGCGCTGTTGATCCTGTCTTCAGCGTCGGTTGTGCGGGGAGTATTAATTGCTTCTGATAATTTCGATTATATGTTGGGAACAGTCATTGCTTCCGGGGGCACATTGGGAAATGCGGGGGAAAGCGGATTTCTTAATGAATGGAAGTTTTCAGCTCATAGCGGTGAAGTGGTTGAAAATCTGAATTTTCCCGGGGTGGAGTCATCAGGAAATGCACTCAAAATTATTCGCAATAATTCGGGGTCCTTGTTCCGCGGCATGAGGGCTCCTCTTACGGGGGCATACTATGTGGGCATGATCTTTGTTCGTAATGATATTGATAACGGCGGCGGTGAGAACTGGCGCTTAGAGCTTAGGCATTCGGCCGGGTATGCCGGAATTGAAGCGTCCAGTGTCAAGTACCAGATTGGTTCTTCGAGTACGGAACTGGCCGAGGTCAAGGCGGCCGGTGCAACGGCTTCCAGCTATGGGACAAAAGCGTATGGAATCGGAAGCCCTGTTTATGTGTTGGCCAAAGTAGAGATGTCAGATTCAGGGCCCGATACTGTTTCGATGAAGTGGTATGATGTCTTTGACGAATTTCCAGCGAAGGAGAGTGGTATTGTGTGGGATGCGGTCAGCTCCGGTGAGTTTGCTCCCGGTGCCGGATGGAAACTGATTCTTCCATCGCACATCGATGAGATGATCATTGACGAGTTCAGGGTTGGAACAGAATTCGCTGATGTAATTTCCGGAGGGAAGCCGGGAGAGTCGTCAAGTGATCTTTCAGAGCAGCAGGTAGACAGCGGTCGGTGTTTGATTGCCGCAGCGGAAGCCGGACGTTGGTTGAAAGGCGATGCGCCGCAGTTTGAAGCCGGGCAGCGGGTTTGTTTTCTGGGTGACAGCATTACTCATTACGGGCACTGGTGGACTTATGTCTGGAGTTATTATATTTCACGGTTTCCTGAGTGCCCGCTCGTGTTTGTAAATGCCGGGATTGCCGGCGATACGGCGGGAGATGGATTGAAACGCTGGCCGGCGGTACTGCAGGCGGCCCGTCCCAATCTGGTTTGTGTAATGTTCGGAATGAACGATATGGATCGGTCTGCATATCGAGGAGAGGGGGCTCCGGGAGTGCAGGAAAAATCTCTGCATCAATACGAAGCTTCAATGGACAGCCTGCTTGCGTGCATTAAAGGACAGGGACTTCCGACAATTGCTGTGACATCTTCTCCGTATGACGGACGGATGCGGGCTCCCGGAGTATCCAACGGGATTGAGAGAGGCAACGAAGGGTTGGCCCGTGCTGTTACGATTGTTGAGAGAGCGGCCGATCGGTATGGTGCTTCCGTGATTGATCTTCATACACCGATGACGGCAATTCAGGATGCACTTCAAAAAAAGGATCCTGCGCGAACGATTATTGGCCGGGATCGGGTTCACCCTGAATCCGAAGGATCGTGGATTATGGCGTGGAATTTTTTGGCCGCACAGCATGTTCCCGCAGAGGTGGCCGCATTTGTGCTGGATTATAAAGCCGGAAAAATTAAGGAGACGGTCAATTGTCAGAGTTCAGCGGTAAAAGTTGATCACGATGGAATCATTATCAGTTACAAGCCGGAAGTTTTGCCGCTTCCGGTGTTCGATGGATACAGGGCCGCTGATACAGTGGTTCCCTTAACTGATACATTAAACCGCGAAGTCATACAGGTGCAGAACCTGCCCGTTGGGAATTACCGATTGATATTGAATGGGAAAGAGGTCGGAACGTGTTCCGACAAGGTTTTGCATGAAGGGTTAAATATCAGCACTTTGCCGTCCAATCCGAATCAAAAGATTGCTTCGGAGATGATGAAGCTGCTGATGGAATATGTTGCTCTCTGCCGGGCTAAGCAGGAGATCACGTATATGAACCTGCAGCGATTAATTCCGGTAGGAATGGATGTCGACGATGTTTCGGCGGCCAGAGATTATTTCACGAATGTCTATAAACCTCATCATGGGGGCGACCGTAAGCGGGTTGAGGCCTATTTGAAGTGGCGCGGAAGGGAAGAGCAACTGCAAAGGGAGGCAGACAGTATGCTTGCATCTGTTTATGCAAGTGCGCGCCCTGTCCCTGTTGAGATTATAATTTGTGCGGAATAGATCTTTTTAATTGACGGATTACGCGCCGGATGAGATAAATAACACCTCTGGTATACTACGTGAATTCTAGTGAAGCATTGCAGAAGGGAGAGAAGAGATGAGAAGTTGGTCGAGTATTAAAGCATGTGTAACAGTGGCTTGTGTCCTGTTTTTGGTATCGTCGGCGATGGGGACATTGGTTGCCTGGGATAATTTTGATTATCCTCTGGGGACAACAGTTGCTGCCGGCGGGACATTAGGCGCTGAAAGCACGAATGGGTTCAACAATGCATGGAAATTTACAACACATTCCGGAGAAGTCGTTGATAATCTGGAGTTTCCGGGTGTGGCATCGTCCGGAAATGCGCTCAAAGTGACTCGTAACACTGGCGGCTCCCTCTTTCGCGGCATGAGTTCTTCTCCGGCCGGCACATACTATGTGAGTATGATTTTTTTCCGGAATGATACGAACGACGGCGGGGGTGAAAACTGGCGTTTAGAGCTTCGGCATTCAGCCTCATACTCTGGAATCGAAACATCCAGTATTAAATATCAAATCGGTTCTTCGAGTACAGAGCTGGCTGAAGCCAAGGCTGCCGGGGCGTCGGCTTCCAGCTACGGAACCAAAGCGTATGCTGTTGGGAGCCCTGTTTTTGTGCTGGCCAAAGTGGAGATATCAGATTCGGGATCCGATACCGTTTCGATGAAATGGTATAATTCGCTGGATCTCGTTCCAACATCGGATAGCGGGATCGAGTGGGATGCCGTCAGTGTCGGTGAGTTTGTCGCCGGTGCAGGGTGGAAGTTAATCCTTCCCTTATACATTGGCGAGATGATCATCGATGAATTCCGGGTGGGCACAGAGCTGGTCGATGTTGTGCCGGCCGGCGGGCCTTCGCTGCTTGTTTACGATAATTTCGATTATACTTTGGGAACAACCATTGCCACGAACGGGACCATGGGGACGACAGCTAACGGGTTTGCCAACGGCTGGCTGTTTGACGGTTATTCTGCCGAGGTGGTCTCCAACTTGAATTTTTCCGGGGTGGAATCCTCCGGGAATGCGCTCAAGCTTATTTATGAGGAACCGGGACATTTGTTTCGGGGTATGCTCAGCCCTCTGTCGGCCGGTACATACTATATGAGTACGATTTTTTTCCGGGATGATGTAAATGATGGCGGTGGAGAAAACTGGCGGTGGGAGGTTCGGCATTCCAGCAGCCATTCATCCGGGCCGGCTTCGTCCGTCAAGGTGTCGCTGGGCAGTACCAGTGGTGAACAGGTGGATTTGCAGGTTGCCGGTGATGCCGCTCAGGTCGGGGCTGCAACTTACAATATCGGGGCGCCGGTTCTCATGCTGGCCAAGATTACCATTGATGAGTCCGGCGCGGAAATTGCATCAATGAAGTGGTATAATATCGGGGATACGCTTCCAACCGAAGACAGCGGCATTGTGTGGGATGCGACCAGCACAGGGGAGTTCTCCGGAGGCAGTGGCTGGCTGTTTGCGCTGGGGCAGTATAATCAGGAGTTCACTATCGATGAATTTCGGCTGGGGCGGACCGTTTCCTCTGTTGTGCCGGCGGGCCCGGTTTTTTCCGGATACGAACTCTGGTCGGCAATCCATGTTTTGCAGGAAGGTCCGTTCGGCGATGATGATGCGGATGGTCTGAGCAACCTTTATGAGTACGGTCTTGGCGGCGATCCGACCAACTCGGCCGATCAGGGCGTCTCTCCGGAAGTCGGCGTTATTGCAGACAACGGGACCAATTGGTTCAGCTATGTCCATCCCGCCCTGGCGCATTCAAACAGCGGAGTCAGTTACTCCCTTGAGTTGACGGATGATCTGATTGCCGGCTCCTGGACCAATATCGGATATGCCATTGCCGGTACGAATGTCACCGGTGGTGCGCTCAACTATGTGTCGAATCGGGTCTCGACGCTCGATGCTGATCAGCAGTTTATCCGGCTGATTGTTGAACAGCAGTAAGTTGATCGCGAATGCGAATGTTATAATAAACTGTTAGGTAAAACATGGCTTTCAAAGCCATGTTTTACTGGATAGAGCAATTGCAAGGTTGGTATGAAAGGTCATTGGTCAGCTTTTCAGGTATATGCCATGTTGATAACGGTATTGCTTGCTACGTCATCGGCGCGTGGAAGTCTGCTTGTTCATGATAATTTTAATTATGCGGCGAATACGGTTGTGGCACCGGGAGAAACCCTCGGGAGCGCTGCTGATGGCTTTTCCAATCCCTGGAAATTCAGCGGCTATTCGGGGGAGGTGGTTGCGGGGCTTGAATTTCCCGGGGTTGAATCCTCCGGAAATGCGCTCAAGGTCTGCTATGAGGGGGCGGGGTATCTGTTCCGCGGCATGGCCAGCTCTTTGAGTGCCGGTACGTATTATATGAGCATGATCTTTTTCCGGGATGACGCGGATGACGGCGGCGGAGAAAACTGGCGGTGGGAGCTTCGGCATGCCGGCAGTTACGCCTCCGGGCCGATTTCTTCCATCAAAACATCGCTGGGCAGCACTAGCGGCGAGCAGGTGAACCTGCAGGTGGCCGGTGATGTGTTTCAGGTCGGCGTTGCCACTTATAAGCCGGGGACTCCGGTTTTCATGCTGGCTAAGATAGCTATTGATGATTTCGGTGCGGAAACGGCCTCAATGAAGTGGTACCGGTTTGGGGAGCCGCTCCCGGTTGTGGAGAGCGGAATCGTGTGGGATGCAACCGGCATCGGTGAGTTCACCGGTGGAAGCGGCTGGAATTTTGTTCTGAACAGCAATATTCCGGAAATTACGATCGATGAATTCCGGCTGGGAACCGAACTGTCCGATGTTATTCCGGTTTCTCCGCTAAATCTGCCGCCTGCGCACCCTTCTTTTCAGCATGTATTTAACTATACAGCTCATTATCAGATCTATAATGACGAATCATCTCCCCGATATCTGACAGCGGACAATGCTGCCGGTTATGCGGATGGCAGTCCGATCAAACTGTCGGATGCAAACGGGCAGTTGACCCAGCGCTGGGTCCTTGATGCATTCCCGGACGGACAATCCCGAATTCGCAGTTTTAATGCGCCTTATTTTGTTCGGGCCAATGCGGAAGACGGCGGGTGGAACAGCGGTGATCCGGTTCAACTTCATTCTTGGATGGACTGGAGCAGTCAGAAGTGGACGCTGATACCGCAGGATGACGGCCATGTGTCTTTTAAAATTGCTCCCAACGATTTTTATATGAGTGCAGAAGCTGTCTCCAATGATGCTCCAATTGAGCTTGATTCCTGGCAGGATGAATCCCGTCAGAAATGGGTACTGGATATTCAGGATACGATACAAAGCCCTTATATTCTTCGGGCTGCCGATGGGAATTTGCTGGCATTTTTCCGCTATTCAACGCCCATTGCCTCGAATCAGGGATTGCTGTATACCTCACTGGATGATGGGCGGACGTGGTCGTTAAAAACGGCGTTTGCTCAGGATATCTACGGGCCGACCCTGTTTGTTTTGAACAATGATCTCTACATGCTTTATGTCAGTATGGAAGATAATACAAAACTTCAGCTGAAAAAGAGCGCCGATCACGGTGCCAGCTGGAGTAATCATGTGCTGGCTGAGTTTCCGGATGGTGTTGAAACAAGCGGCGGGGCCGATGTGCTGATTAAAGACGGAATTCTGTATTACGGGTTTGCTGATCGGGGCGGTCCGGGAGGATGGCCGTCTCAATACCGTTTGCGTGTGGCGTCATGTTCCGTCAGCAGCGACCTGATATCGGCGTCCAGCTGGAAGGTAACCGCTCCGTTGGAATTTCCTTCTTCGCCGGCGGTGTCCGGGACGCGGAATGGGTGGCTGGAGGCCAACTGTGTTGCGGGTCCGGATGGCCGTGTTTGGGTGGTGGCCCGGGTGGATAAGGTGTCCGGAGGGGATGTGGCTGCGGTGCTGAAGGTTGCAGCGGACCGCACGGCGCTTGAGTTTAACAATCAGTATCCTGCACCGGGAAATGAAACCGGATTTATTTATGCTCCGTGGGCAGGTTCGAGCAAGTTCCACTTTGTTTATGACGATGTTTCCAGCCGGTATTTGGTGATGTGTAATCCTTATCTGGGCGCGCCGCCATCCAGCAGCAGCCATCCTTATGTTCGCAACATACTGGCGCTCTACGAGACAACGGATTTAAAAAATTACCAACTGGTAAAAACGCTTGTTGACGACGATTCCTTCGAAGACTGGAACCAGTCGAGCTTGCGTACAGGATTCCAGTATCCGGTATTTATAATTGATGGGGAGTCACTGAAGTATGTTGTTCGTACGGCTTACAGGAGTTTCGATAACTACCATGATGCAAATATGGGGACCTATCACGAGCTGGAAAACTTCAGGGAATACCTCTCGCCCGACGGCGAGCTTGCCTACTATAGGTTTGATGCACCAAACGAACCGGGCCTTGATTCATCGAAAATGAAAGGGAATTTTTCTGATGTTGTCGGGGCAGAATATGCCCCGAATGGGAAATATGGAGGGTGTCTTTTGTTTGATGGTGTCGATGATGGGTTGGGATTGATGCATCGTGTTTCACCTAAGCTTCACCGGAGCAAGCAGGTAAGCGTTTCCGTCTGGATCAAAAACAATACCGGTTCCGGGCCGGTCTTCACCTCGGCGATTGATGGCGCTTTCGCCGGTTTGGCGCTGCAGGTTCTTTATGGAAAACTCCAAATGACCGCCCGCAGTCTTTCTTCCGATGCACTGCAGGCTCGGGAGTTCGCTTATCCTTCAACGGGGCAGTGGCACCATGTTGTTGCTTTGTGGGATTTTGAAAACAGTACCATGCGGCTGTGGCTTGATAATGTGGAGCAGGCCGGCAATGGAACCGTGGTGTTTGGCAGCGGGGAATACACTCGCGGCGCACCGGCATATCAGGATGCGATTGGCCGCCATTTTAATGGATCTCAATATTTTAGTGGAAATATTGATGAGTTTCACCTGTACAGTCGGGTGTTGAGCGGAGAAGAAATCTCCGCTCTGTTCTATGGCCCGGGATATGGCGAGTGGGCAAGCGGTAACGGGCTGTCTGAAGGGCCGTACGGCGATGATGATCAGGACGGTCTGCTCAACCTCTATGAATACGGCCTTGGCGGAGACCCAGCCAATGCGGCAAGCCGGGGTCTTGCGCCGCAGGCCTCTGTTACTAAAGACCGCGGAACGAATTGGTTCTGCTATGTTTATTCGGTTCTGTCGGCTGTCGATAACGGGTTGTTTTACTCCCTTGAGTTGACCGACGACCTGGCCTCCGGGGTTTGGACAAACGGCGGCTACATCGTTGCGGGAACCAACGCGCCGGGCGGTGCATTCAATTATGTTTCGAACCGGGTGTCTGCGGTTGATGACGATCAAAAGTTCATTCGGCTTGTTATTGAGCAGCAGTAATCCGCCTGAAGTTCGGAAGAGTAATTTTTATATAATAGAAAAAGGCATTGAAAGATGGATAATATGCATGTGTTGGACCTGATTGTACTGGTTCTCTATTTCGGAGCCACATTGGGTCTCGGGTTGTATTTTTCGAAAAAGAATACGGATACAGAGGAATACTTTTTGGGAGGACGATCTTTTCCCGGGTGGGCGCTGGGTTTGAGCCTGGTGGGAACCTGTATGAGTTCTGTAACCTTTATTGCGTATCCTGCGGACGGCTTTAAAACAACGCTGGTTCGTTTGACGATGGTGCTCGGGTTTCCTTTTGTTGCCTTGTTCGCTTCCTATGTGTTACTGCCGTTTTTTCGGCGGGGTACGGTTACCTCGGCTTATGAATATTTGGCGTTGCGGTTCGGGAAATCGGTCTCATGTTATGCTGCCGGCATTTTCTTTCTGATGCAGATTCTTCGGGTCAGCAGTATCCTTTATCTGGTGTCATTGATTATCCAGTCTGTGACCGGTCTGGATTTCATGATCTGCATGCTGGTCTCGGGAGGAATTACTGCTGTGTACACGGTCAGCGGTGGGTTTGATGCGGTTATCTGGACTGATGTGCTCCAGACCATCACGCTTGTCTTCGGGGCTTTCATCATGATCGGAGTTGTCATGTGCTGTTCCTCGGAAGGGTTCGGTGAGTTGATGGCCGCGGCATGGGAGTACGGAAAAATGTCTTTCACCAGAGATTTAAACACCTCAAGCGGCGCGCTGGAGCCGTTGGCAAAAGGATTCTCTCTGAGCGACAAAACCTTCATCATGTTGCTGATTGTCGGAGTTGCCCAGTTTTTAAACGGGCAGTTCGATCAGACATCTATTCAGCGCTGGTGTTCTGCAAAGTCCGCAAAAGAGGCCCGCAAGGCGATTTTGGTTTTGGCGCTGAGTGCGGTTCCGATCTGGGCCGGCTTTATGTTTGTGGGAACTGTACTTTGGGCGTTTTTTCATTTTTATCCCGATCCTGTTGCGACCGAAATTCTGAACGGTGTTCGCAAAGCGGAAGAGCTGGTTCCTTATTTTGTCGTGAAGTACGTTCCGCCGGGTTGGGCCGGGCTGGTGATTGCCGGCGCAATGGCTGCGGCCATGTCCTCGCTGAGCTCCAGCATCAATGCGGCGAGTATGGTTTGGGTTCGGGACATCTATAAGCCCTACATCGCCAAATCCATGAGCGACAAACACTATCTCAAAGTTGGATTTGCCGCTTCCGCTGCGGTGTCGCTGTTGATGTTGGTGGGAGCCTATTTGTTTAATGCATCCAATGCAAAAACCCTCAACGATTTGGCGATGATTCTGGGCAGTGTCTGCAGCGGCGGTATGCTGGCCGTGTTCCTGTTCGGCGTGTTTACCCGGCGCGGTGATTCCCGATCCATCTGGGTTGCACTGGCGGCAAATGCGGTTTTTGTGAGCTGGATGCTTCTCAGCCATCGCGGCGTGCTTTCCGGCGGGTGGACCCTGGCGGTTGACTTGTACTACAGCATACTGCTTGGCAACCTGCTGACTTTTGCTGTTGCGCTGCTGGCCAGTCGATATCTTAAGTCCAGAGGCAGCGATTTGACCAACCTGACGGTCTGGGATCAGGAAAAGACACCGTTGGTTTGATTTTGGCGAGGGCGTGTTCTATAGCATTTCTGAAATAGCTGTAGCCGTTTGCCTGTGGCGAACGAGTCGCCCACAGGGCGCCTTCTAAAGAACAATGATTCTTTTAGCGTGCGGAACGGTCTATCCCTTTTTGATGATCAGGTTGCTGTAGCCGGCCTGTTCGCCGGTCATGACGCAGGCGTAGGCGTTTGCTGCACGGCGATAGAACGCAAAGCGTTCGATGCGTTCGGGGGTCGGAGCTTCCGGGGAATGCTTCCGGATGGTGTTCATATATTCGGCTTCAATTTCCGGGTCCAGTGCGTCATTTCCCGCCGGCGCCATCATGAATAATGGATGCTCATAGGTATCCAGTTCGAAGAGTGGCATAATTCCTTCGAGCAGTTCGGTAACACGCAGGCCGTCCGCCCGAATGACGTTGTTGCAGCACGAATGCCCGGGGAATTTTGCATCCGCCAAAACCAGTTCATCGCCATGTCCCATCTCGGCCAGGATTTTCAGAAGCTCCGGACTAATGATCGGTGAGATTCCTTTCAGCATGTTCTTGCTTCCTGCTGACAATGATTTTGAAACACTTCTTTTGCGGCATAGTAGGCAGGCTTGGGGGTTCCGTCGTAATTGATGATGGAGGTGTTGTTACCCACCGGCATGCAGTCGTGCCCCATCCAGATCAGAACCCCGGAGCAGCGCGGGAATCTCTTCTTGCACCGGGTCAGAGCGAAAGCCAGAAAGTCCGCCTGTCGCTTCTGGGATTTTTCAACATAGTCTTCCAGATCGCATTTGTTGGAATCATTCGCCAGCCATGGTTGAAGCCACCATGCCGAGGTATGTCTCCAGAAGGAATTGTCCAGGGAAATAGGGGCAACAGGCATTTCCCCGGCATAGCGGCGGATCAGGGTCGCATCACTTGCTCCGGCCACACCCGTCTCCGATCGGAGCAATGCATCGTCATGATTCCAGTAGTTGTGCCACTCTTCCTCGGTGCTGCAGTAATCCCATGGGCCGTGGACGTGATGATGAAGTCCTTTGCCTCTGGTTTTATCCGACACAGCGAACTCAGGGCCGCTGGGAGAGGTGGGCAGATAGGATATGCCGGGGGATTCGGCTGATACGACTTCGCCCAAAGCCTGCAGGGCTGGGTGGGTTTCATCCAGGGGGCGGATATTTTTTTCATGGTCAGGAACTGTTGTCAGTTCGTTGCCGCCGCACCAGAGAAGCAGCGAAACATGATGGGAGCGCCTTCTGACATAATCGCAGGCAACCTCACTCAGGCGGCAGATGAAATCTTCTTCAACCGGAGGATAGTTTTCACACCCTGAGGATGAAAGCGGAAAATCCTGCCAGACAAGTATGCCCAGTTCATCGCATTTTTCGTAGAAGTATTCTCGCTCCAGATGTCCGCCGCCCCATACCCGTAATACATTAACGCCCATTTCATGGTAGAGCCGGATCAGTTGGTCATAGCGTTCCATGTCGAAATCTGGATAGTCCAGTAAGACCGGCGTCCAGTTGACTCCCTGCAGGAAAAGTGTCTGACCGTTCACTTCACAGAGGAGCGGACGGGCGTTCTCCGGAGCGCCTTCACAGGGCAGCCAGCGCACATGCTTAAACCCGATTTTGCTCCTGAGGATTGATATCTGTTGATCCTGTGTTTCGTAGAGCACTTCTATGTCGTACAGGTCGGGGGCTCCCTGCTGATTGGGCCACCACAGTCGGGGATTTTGAAGATGAAATTCCTGTTCCTGACTGCCCGGTCCAAGCTCAGCTTCATATTCAATCCGTGTGTTGGTTTTTCTGTCGCAAAGCACAAGACGAAGTGGGATGGCAGAAGAACAATGATTGTTCAGACGAAGAGTGATTGTTCCCGTCTGCAAATCGCGAGACAGTCTGGAAAACGTGTTTGTTAATGTGACAGAAGGGGAACCTGTAAGAAGGTAAAGCGAATCCCAGATTCCTGTGGGCACAAACCGCACCGACCAGTCCCAGCCAAAATTATAGCGGGGCTTCAGGTATTTTGAACGGGATGTGTAACCGACCTGCCCCTGTTCCTCCGGTGGGATGTCGAAAATAATACGCAGCCGGTGTTTCCGGCCATCCATTATCGTGTCGCCAAGGTTGATGGCATGCCGCTTCAGAGCGCCGGAAAACGTTCCGACAGTTTCATCGTCCACCAGAATCCATCCGGAATAATCGAGTCCTTCCGCCAGGAGTTGAACCGGTTCGCCGGTTGGAATCTCTCCTTCTTCAATTTCGGTTACAAATTCCCAGTGCCGGTGTTCGACCCATTCGCAGGCCAGTGAGTTCTGCTCGATGTTCCAGTCTGGAATAACTCCGTGCCGGAGCAGGGTTGTTTGGACAGAGCCGGGTAGAACCGCATCGTAGGGACCGCACTCCGGGCGAAGGAGAACCCCTATTTCCGCCGAGTATTTCAAGTCCCACATATAGGGTCGCCATGCCTGCATACTCCATGGACGATCCAGCAGTTTTGTTTGCTGACTCATAATCGATTTTTCGGATTTTGATTTGTTATTTTAAACCGGCCAGAACTTCTTCAAGCGAAATCTCGGCATAGGCGATGTGGGTGTCGGCTGCGCCGTAATAGATTTTGATGATGCCGTCTTCAAACAGCACGCCGTTGTTGAAAACAATATTGCCGAAAAATCCGTTCACCTCGTAATCGGCTTCAGGTTTCATGATCGGTTTTTCGCTGCGGCCGAGGATTTTCCACGGTTCATCCGCGTCCAGCAACAGCGCTCCCAGGCAGTAACGGTTGTTCTTGTCGGCTCCGTGATAGATTTCGAGCCAGCCCTCTTCGATGCGAAAGGGAACCGCGCTGCCGCCGACGCGGCCGTCGTCCCAGAATCCTTCGCGGGTCGTCAGGAAATTGCGGTGGTTTCCCCAGCACATCAGATCAGGGCTTTCCGCCATCCAAATACTGCGATGTTTGTATTCCGCGGAGGTGGGGCGATGGAGTGCATAGTATTTCCCGTTGATTTTTTCCGGGAAAATTTCGACGTCCTTGTTGTCGGGCGCGAAAATGACACCATGTCGCTCAAAGGTTTCAAAGTCGGTTGTTGATGCCAGCAGGGTGGTGATTCCGACGTCGGCTGTTCCGCAATAGTTAATGTAGTATGTGTCATCGATTTTTGTAATCCGTGCGTCTTCGATTCCGTACTCTTCGTACACGTTCGCAGGAAACATGGCGGGTTTTTCATCAATCGAGAAATGTATTCCGTCTTTGCTGCGCGCCAGACGGAGATGGGAGATCGATGTAAGGAACTGCTGCTCCGCGGTTCGCACAAAGCGTGAATCCGAATAATCAATGGATTTGTCTGTTCGGTCAAAATCACGAACAATCAGTTCGTTTTGTTCTGATGAAAAAATGGGAACCCGTTCGATAGCAGGATTATCATTCTTTGGAATTTCTGCCACGCGAAGCAGAAGGATAACTTCATCCTTGTAGCGGGTGACGCCGGCGTTGAAGGTGCATACGACTTCGAAATCCGGGCGTGACGGTTTTACGTCGCAGGGGCTGATTAACGGGTTTTCGGGATGTCTGATAATCATATCTTTGTTCTTTTTGCTGTCTGGTTTGTTGATGTTTAAACGACCGGATGGATTTCGGTGAGTCCTTCCCATTCCGCAGCCTCTTCTGCCAGTTTAGCGATGGATTCCAGATCGTCTTTTGTAAAGCGGGTATGAGGTTGTGTAACGACCGGCTTGATCAGGTTGAAATGACTCAGCACCAGTTTCCGCAAGGCCAGTCCGACGGTGCTGCTGTACGGCGCACAGTCGTTCATGCTGTTTACTTTGGCGATCCTGTCCAGATAAGCCTGTGATTCAAGCGAGTTGATTTTTGACCACATCTTGCTGGTCGATGACGGCAGAATATTTGCAGTGGAAGAGACGATCCCGTCCGATTCATGCAACAGGGCCGGGTCAAGTAATCCTTCATGACCGTTTAGAACGCGGAATGAATTCGGGTCGCGCAAGGCGAGCAGCTTTTTGAAATACTCCCTGTCTCCGCTGCTGTCCTTGATGCCGACAATATTCGGGTGCTGAATGAGGCGTTCAATCGTTTCGATCCGGATGGATGCCACGACTGTCCATGGGATATTATAAAGAAGTACTCCACGCGATGCGGCGTCAGCAACGGTCAGAAAAAACTCTGTCTGTTCATGTATATCATCGATCGGGAAGTAATAGGGAAGAGTAACGGTTATAAAATCCGCTCCGGCCGATTCTGCCGATTTCAGGTTCCGTATTGTTTGTTGTGTTCCGGCGTGTGAGCTGATGCCGGCATAAATCGGTATCCGGCCGTCTGCAGTCGAGACAACGGTTTCGATTGTGCGCTGCCAACTGTCTTGGTTTAAACGTGAAATTTCGCCGGTCGTTCCCAGAGTGAGAATTCCTTGTACGCCTCCGCCAATCAGGAAGTTTACGAGCCGTACAATCGCCTCGGTGTCTACGGATTCATCCTCGTGAAGAGGGGTTACCATTGGCGCAACAATGCCTTGTTTGAACTTCGATAGGTAATTACTCACAACCAGCTGCCTTTCAATAAATTATATTTTGGTTTCCTTCGTGACTCGTTGCGTCGGTCGACATGTGTCATGTCGGGCTTTCGGCACTTCAACATGTAAGATCACGCGGATGTTTTTCTCTGCCCGTCTAATTATGCCCCAGTAGTATACCAGTGGGAGAAAAAGGTCAATGCTCTTTTTGAAACATCCTCCGGTGATTGGGAGCAGGTTGTGGTGCCGCTATATAAATCATTAATTTCTCCGGCATTTAGTTTGCGGTTGTAAATATGGAATTCATCAATAGAGCCATCAAACCAGCTTGATCCGCTATAGTGGCACCCGATCCGGTCCTGATGCCGGGGGCTTCGCGGTAATAACCATCCTTGCTGAACGAAACGGTACCGCTGCCGGTCTGTTCAGCTTTATCGAGCCATAATCGCATTGTATCAGAGGCAAAGTCCCACTCTGCAACTACATGCCGCCAGATTCCTGTTCCCGAGAAGGGGAAATTGCGTCTCTGAAATGAATCAGTGGAAACGCTGCGCCCGACAGCCGTTATCCGGCGTGGTGGTATGAGCATGGCATTATTGCAGCCAATGCGGACGTTAATGACTACGCCCCGGTCAATCAGGGCCAGCTGAAATACATGGCGTGGGCTGCATATAAAGAGATGGAGCAGATCCATGGCGGCACGAACGGAAATGGAGGCGGGGCCGAAGTTTCCGGTGAGGTTCCATGATTTCATTCGCAGACTGGCGCCGTTGACCCATGTTCACGAATCGCCGGCAACGTCGGGATACGATCCGTTATTGACAGTATTGCGGTTGATACTGAGCAGCAGGCCTTCAACTCCGGAGCTTCCGTAGAGGGCGTTCGGGTTGTTGTCATGCTCGGCAGCAAGAAAAGAAGTCCGGCCTCCGGCCGTCTGGCCGTTGCTGTTTTGATGGGGAAACGGACGCGGGGGATTTCTGTCGAACTCAGCCTGCTCTATAGCTTCGGGGAGTCTGTCCCGTTTCCTTTTTAAATGTTCTGCAGAAAGCCTGCGGCGATCCAAACCCGGCTTCTTCAGCCACATCGGCGATGGAGCGCGGAGTGGTTCGCAGCAGTTCCATGGCCCGGTTAATCCGGTAATTCTGGATGTAGCTTCCGAGGGAAATGCCGGCGGCTTCCTTGAATCGAACGCGCAGCCGGGACTCCGACAGGCCGATGGCATCCGCGAGGTCCGCGACGGTAACGAGCCGCCCGCGCCATTCGGTCAGATGACGGTTGACCGTTCGGATCAGACTGCCTTTGGATTCGGTTTGCGGTTTCAGTTCGGCCGCCTGCCGGTCCTGACGCAGGCAGAGAAGCTGCCGGACCAAGGCGGTTTGCAGCAGAGCCTCCTGCAGTTCGCTGTGTGATTCCGGTTGAAAGCAGCGGAGCCATTCGTGCAGCAGTTGATCCCGGGCCTTTTCGGAGCGGCGGCTGACTTGAATGACCCGGTTCCGGAGCGGTTCGAGCGGGGCGCTGTTTTCCAGTTCAAAGGTGCAGATCAGCCATTGCACTTTGCTGGATGCCAGCTGGCTGAAGTGATGAAACTGATAGGGGTGGATCAATAAAGCCTGTTGGGGAGCAAGCGGCAGAGAAAGGTGGTTAACATGAACGTGTCCTGCCGTCTGAAGGTTGAAGATGAGCACAAAGCGGTGATGGGACCGGTTTTGCGGGGCCTCCTGCTGCAGCCTTTTTTTATCGGGACGGAGAAACAGCAGGATATTGCGAGGGTTCGGAAGCGTGCTCTCACCAAGGCCCCGGAAGTAGTCTTCGGGTTCCTGCAATTGCCGGAGATATGAGTCCACGGAGTTCATCCCATAAGACTACAGTCAGAATTGTTAAAAAAAAGACAAAATTGACATTTTATTAATCTTACCAATTGGGGTGTTGATTTGTCATATTCGTGGCCGGTTAAGACGGAGGAACAGTTTGATGAAAGTACAACCAATTTTGGATCCCGGGTTTGTGCCGGCGATTTTATGGAACAGGGAATTTGAGGCAGAGGCCTCGCAAGGCGGGCGGACCGTAACGATCGGGCTGCTGCGGGATGACCGGGCGGTTGCCAGACGCTGTGTCAAAATAACGGCTGATGAAGACCGCAGTTTTGTTTATATTGAACGGATGATTAAACGGATGCTCTGGGCCGTCGGAGGCAACCGGATTCTGTTCGACGGGCCGGATGAAATTTTCCAAAGGCTGGAACACCATTACGCGGAATCTTCTGTCGGTCGGTTCGAT
Organism: Tichowtungia aerotolerans; assembly: GCF_009905215.1. Taxonomy (GTDB): domain Bacteria; phylum Verrucomicrobiota; class Kiritimatiellia; order Kiritimatiellales; family Tichowtungiaceae; genus Tichowtungia; species Tichowtungia aerotolerans. Next base: position 1,555,025 of record NZ_CP047593.1, read on the forward strand.
TCTGAAATAATCGGCGAAAAGATTTACGGTCATGCTTTGCGGATTGAAAAAGCGACGGCCGAACAGATTCCGGAGCCGCAGACGGAAGGTGCCGCACTGGGTCGTCATCTCGACGGATGCCGGATTGGCTTTGATCTCGGCGGTTCCGACCGCAAGTGCGCGGCTGTGATCGACGGAGAGGTTGTTTTCTCGGAAGAGATCAAATGGGATCCCTATTTTGAAAAAGATCCGCAGTATCACTTTGATGGAACAATGGATTCTCTCAAACGCGCCGCGGAACATCTGCCGCGTGTGGATGCCATCGGCGGGAGCGCTGCCGGCGTTTATGTAGATAATGAGGTACGCATTGCATCGCTTTTCCGAGGCGTTCCGGAAGAACAGTTTAATGAAAAAGTCCGGCCGATTTTCAAGCAGATTCAGAAGGCGTGGGGCGGAATTCCGGTTGATGTGGTCAATGACGGTGAGGTGACGGCACTGGCCGGGTCGATGTCGCTTGATGACAATGCCGTCCTCGGAATTTCCATGGGCACCAGTCTGGCCGCCGGCTATGTAACCCCGGAGGGAAACATCACTTCGCAGCTCAACGAGCTGGCATTTGTTCCGGTTGATTACCGCAAAGACGGCCCTGTCGACGAGTGGTCGGGCGATGCGGGCTGCGGCGTTCAGTATTTCTCCCAGCAGGGCGTGGCAAGGCTGGCGACACTGGCCGGGATTGAATTTCCGACCGATACCCCGTTTGCAGAACAGCTCATTGAGGTACAGCGTCTGATGGCCGAGGGAGATGATCGGGCCCGAAAGATTTATGAAACCATCGGGGTCTGTTTCGGTTATGCCATCGCTCATTATTCTGACTTCTATGACTTCCGCAACCTGCTGATTCTCGGCCGTGTAACCAGCGGCGAGGGCGGACAGGTGATTATTGAAAAAGCCGAAGAAGTGCTTCGTGCAGAATTTCCGGAGTTGGCTGAAAAAGTAACAATTACCACTCCCGACGAACAAATGAAGCGGCATGGACAGGCGGTTGCCGCCGCCAGCCTTCCAATGATTGGAGAAAAACAATGAACCCGTATCTGAAATTTATTGAAGACATTCAGGCCGGTGTGGAGTCGGCCAAAGGAATCACCGTTTCCGGAGAAACCGCGCCGGTGGAATCCGATCGGAAGGTGCTGCTGTTTTCGCCGCATCCGGATGATGAGTGTATCACCGGGCTGCTTCCGCTGCGCCTGATGCGCGAGGCGGGCATGCAGATTATCAATGTGCCGGTCACCTTCGGCAGCAACGTCGAACGTCAGCCCGGCCGCGCCAAAGAGCTGGCCGACGCCTGCGCTTATCTCGGATGGCATATCCGGGAACGCAGCGGGTTTCAGAATCTGGGAAAGGACGATATTGTCGCGATTCTGAAAGCCGAGCAGCCGGAAATCATTTTTGTGCCGCACGAGCGGGACTGGAATTCGCGCCATATCGCCACGCATTTTCTGGTGATGGATGCGCTGTCAGAAATGCCGAACGATTTTTCCTGCACGGTTGTCGAAACCGAGTTCTGGGGCGCGATGGATGATCCCAACCTGATGGTTGAAGGCGATGCGCAACTGGTGGCGGACCTGATTGCGGCGATCTCGCTGCATGTCGAAGAGGTCGCCCGCAATCCCTACCATCTCTCTCTCCCGGCCTGGATGCAGGACAACGTGCGTCGCGGCGGCGAGATTGTCGGCGGGCAGGGAGGCGCAGTGCCGGACTTTACATTTGCAACGCTTTACCGCTTGAGACAGTGGGAGAACGGGCAGTTCTGCCAGATTTTGGAGAGCGGAAAAATGATTTCAATGAGTGATAAACTGAAGGAGATATTTTAATGGAACTTATTATCAAGGACAACGGACAGGTCGCCAGCGAGGCGGCTGCACGGGTGGTGGCGCGGTTGGTGCACGAAAAGCCAAACGCAGTGATTGGTCTGGCGACCGGCAGTACGCCGCTGATGCTCTACAGAGAGCTGATCCGTCTTCACAAAGAAGAAGGGCTCGATTTTTCGCAGGTTACTACCTTCAATCTCGATGAATACATCGGGCTGCTGCCGGAACACGAGCAGTCCTACCGCCGGTTCATGAACGAAAACCTTTTTGAACACATCAACATCAAAATGGAAAATACGCATGTTCCTGACGGAATGGCCGAGGATGTGCCCGCCTCCTGCGCGGCGTACGAGCAGGCTATTGTCGATGCCGGCGGCATCGACCTGCAAGTGCTCGGGATCGGCTCCGACGGACACGTTGGGTTCAACGAGCCGACCTCGTCGTTCGCCTCGCGCACCCGCATCAAAACGCTGACGCGCCAGACGGTGGCCGACAACGCCCGCTTTTTTGAAAACGACGAATCCCGGGTGCCGCACCACTGCATTACGATGGGGATCGGCACCATTATGGATGCGCGCATGAACATCATGCTGGCTTTCGGCGAAAACAAAGCCGAAGCCGTTGCTGCCACAGTGGAAGGGCCGGTGGCCTCCATCATGCCGGCGTCAATTCTGCAGCATCATGCGAATGCCAAGGTCTTTATCGATGAAGCAGCTGCTTCGCAACTCAAGCTGGCCGACTATTACCGCTGGGTCTACGATAACAAGCCGGATTGGCAGAAGGACGCTTAATTTCGGGAGGGAAGTATGGATCAGTTTAAAGATGTCGCTGCGGCGTTTCAGTGCCCCGGGAGCTATCTTGGCGAGGAGCCTTACGGGAGCGGGCATATTAATGATACCTACAAGGTCTTCTACGATGTGGATGGCCGCGAGGTGCATTACATCCATCAGCGCGTTAATAAAAACATCTTCAAGGATGTTCCGGGGCTGATGGAAAACATCGGCCGCGTGACGCGTCATCAGCGCAAAAAGTTTGAAGAGGCGGGTGCGGACGATTTGGACCGCCGTGTGCTGACGCTGATTCCGACCGTGGACGGAACGGATTACTACGTGGATGCCAACGGCGATTTCTGGCGCTGCTATGTGTTCATTGAGGATGCCGTTGGTATTGACGTGATTGAAAACACGGACCAGGCCTATGAATCGGCCAGAGCTTTTGGTGAATTCCAGTGTCAGCTGGCCGATCTTCCGGGGCGCTTGGTTGAAACCATTCCGAATTTTCATCATACCCGCTCGCGGTTCGATACGCTGAAAGAGGCCATTGAGGCAGATATTCACGGTCGCGCCGACGATGTGAAAGACGAGATCGAATTTGCCATGGCCCGCGAGGAGATGGTTGATGTGGTCATTGATCTGATGGCCTCCGGAGAAATTCCGGAGCGCGTAACACACAACGACACCAAGCTCAATAATGTGCTGATCGACAACGCCTCCGGCAAAGGACAGTGCGTGATCGACCTCGACACCGTTATGCCCGGGTCGGTGCTCTACGACTTTGGAGACATGATCCGCACGACCACAAACCAGGCGGCCGAGGATGAGTGCGATCTCTCCAAGGTGAAAATGAACATTGATTACTTTGAGGCGCTGGTGAAGGGATACCTCGAAACAGCTTCCGGGTTCCTCGTCCCGAAGGAGCGCGAGCTGCTGGCGTTTTCGGGAAAGCTGATTACTTTTGAGATCGGATTGCGTTTCCTAACCGACTATCTTCAGGGCGATGTTTACTTCAAGACGCACCGCGAGGGGCAGAACATCGACCGCTGCCGCAAACAGTTCAAGATGGTGCAGTCGATGGAAGAGCAGATGGATGCGATGCAGAAGATTGTGGAGGACTGTACATGAGAGTTTTAGTCACCGGCGGCGCTGGATTTATTGGAAGCCATGTTGTTGAGCACTTTCAGGGCAAGGCAGATGTGCGGGTGCTGGACAACCTGCGTTCCGGCTATCTGAAAAACCTCGAAGGCCTTGAGCATGAATTTATCGAAGGTTCAATTACGGATCGGGAGATCGTAAAAAAAGCAGTCGAAGGCGTGGATTACATCTTTCATATGGCGGCCATGATCAGCGTGCCGGAATCGATGGAAAAGCCGATTGAATGTGTTAATATCAACACCACAGGGACTCTGGTGGTGCTCGAAGAGGCGGCGAAAGCCGGCGTGAAAAAACTCTGCTTTTCCAGCTCGGCCGCCAACTATGGGGACAACCCGGTTGTTCCGAAGGTCGAGACGATGCTGCCCGAGCCGAAAAGTCCGTATGCGATCACCAAGCTCGACGGCGAATACTACTGCGACATGTTCAGCCGCGAAGGCAAGCTCGATACCGGCGTCATGCGCTACTTCAACGTCTTCGGCCCGCGTCAGGACCCCGGCAGCGCCTACGCCGCCGCCGTACCGATCTTCATCGACAAGGCGGTCAAAAATGAAACCATTACAATCTTTGGTGACGGCGAGCAGACGCGCGACTTCATCTATGTGAAAGACATCGTTGCCGCCAACGTGTTTCTGGCGATGAACGACACCGAGCCGGGCTTTTACAACGTGGCTTACGGTGGGCGCCTGACGATCAACGACCTTGCCCGCAAAATTATCGAGCTGACCGGCTCTTCTTCAAAAATTGAGTATGCGCCCGAGCGCGCCGGCGATGTGAAGCATTCGATGGCTTCGGTCGATAAAATCAAAGCCGCCGGGTTTGAGCCGACGTCCAGTTTTGACGAAGGTTTGGCCGCTACCATCCGTTATTTTACTCGTTAATCGCATCCGGGAGGAATAATGAAACCGGCACAGATCGCGGAACAGTTTAATGTGGCCGGCCGGCTGGCAAGTATCCGGCCGACCGGCAGCGGAAACGTAAACGACACCTATCTCGCGGTCTTTCGCACGCACTTTTCAGAAGAGCGCATCATTATCCAGCGCGTAAACGGCCATGTGTTTGCGCATCCCGAGTGGATTATGGAGAACATGAGCATTCTGACGAATCATTGTCACAAGCAGCTGAAGGCCGAAAGCGAAACCGCTGACCGCATCTGGCAGCTCCCGCGCATTGTTCCCTGCCGCAGCGGGCAGGATTATTTTCGGGATGAAAACGGAGAATGTTGGCGGGCGCTTACCTTGATTGCCTCCGCGACCTCCTTTGATGTCGCTCAGAGCGCGGAGCATGCCCAGGAGGTCGGAACGGTTCTTGGACAATTCCATCGCCTGCTTTCCACGATGAATCCCTTGAGTCTGCGCGATACGCTGCCGGGGTTTCATGAGACACCGAAATACCTGGAGAAATATGACGCCGTACTGGAAACGGAATCCGCACGTGAGCTGAGTGAAAGCTCGATGGAGGTGCGAAACCTGATTCGGTTTGTCGAGGATCGTCGGGAGTTTGCCTATGTGCTTCAGAACGCGCAGGATGCCGGCGAGCTGCACATCCGCCTGATTCACGGCGATCCCAAAGTCAGCAACATTATGATTGATGATGACACCTTCAAAGGAACCTCCATCATCGATCTTGATACGGCAAAGCCCGGCCTGATCCACTACGACTTCGGCGATGCATTGCGCTCTCTCTGCAACCGGCAGGGGGAGGAGACCAAAGATGTAGGCAAGGTATCGTTCGACCTGATCCTGTGCGAAGCCTTTGTGCGCGGCTATATGGTGCATGCCGGAAGTTTTCTCACCGACAACGACAAAAAATACCTCTACGACTCAATCCGCCTCATCACCTTTGAGCTGGGCCTGCGCTTTTTCCAGGACTATCTGGCCGGGAATGTATACTTCAAAGTCAAATCCCCCGAGCAGAACCTTCACCGTGCAAAGATCCAGTTCAAGCTGTGCGAAAGCATCGAAACGCGCAAACGGCAGATCAACGAACTGCTCGAACAGGTTTTTACTTCATAACTGAATCAACAGGAGAATTCCATGAAACCGACTCTCGTAATTATGGCCGCAGGCATCGGAAGCCGCTACGGAGGACTCAAGCAGATCGATCCCGTCGGACCGTCCGGTGAAATCGTACTCGACTACTCTGTCTATGACGCCATCCGCGCCGGATTTGGAAAAGTTGTTTTTATCATTCGCCCGGATATTGAAACGGATTTCAAAGAAGCGATCGGCAACAAGTTCGAAGGAAAAATTGCGGTCGAATATGTTTTCCAAACCTTGGAACAAATTCCGGAGGGTTTTCCCGTCCCTGGAAGCCGCACCAAGCCGTGGGGAACCGGACAGGCGGTGCTGATGGCGAAAGAGGTCGTGAACGAGCCGTTTGCGGTCATTAATGCCGATGATTTTTATGGTCGCGAATCATTTGACGTGATCGGAGAAAAACTGAAGAACACTGCTGCAGGCAGCACCGATTTTTCCATGGTTGGATTTTATATCAAAAACACACTGTCACCGTTCGGTGGTGTCGCCCGCGGCTACTGCGATGTGCAGGACGGAAAACTTTCCACGGTCACAGAGCGGTTCGATATCGAGCGCAAAGAAGATGGCGTGATCCGTTATGATGGCGGCGAAATGGCAGATGATGACATGGTTTCGATGAACACCTGGGGTTTCACGCCGAAGCTGTTCGAATTCCTCGAACGCGGGGTCGTACAGTTTCTCGAGCGCGCCGGCGGCGAGCTGAAAAGCGAATATCTTCTTCCGGAAGTGATTGATGCCATGATCAAGAACGGTGATGCCACTGTGGAAGTGCTGCCGTCCAATGAAAAATGGATGGGCGTCACTTACTCGGAAGACAAACCGCAGGTTCAGGCCGGAATACGCGCCTTGGTTGATGCCGGCGTTTATCCGGAAAATCTCTGGGCTTAGATGTCGTAAATACTGGTGCAGTATTGCGCAGAATGCCGCTTCCTTTAATCCGGCAGGGCCTACTAGGATACTCTCGGAACAGATCGAAAAGCCGCATGGCCGTTTTCGCAGGCTCTTCGGAACGCCGATGAAGCCTGTGGGGGGGTGACCGTGCCCGCTGCGGTCTGTTTAGAAGGAAAGGTTGGACGGCTTATGACCTCATTAAACCCCACGGAAGATTCCGGCAGATGCGTCTACAGTTTTAATCCCGGGTGGCGTTTTATTTTCGGCGATCCCGATGGTGCGGAGCAGGCCGGCTTCGATGACTCCGGCTGGATGCCGGTTAATTTGCCGCACGGCCTGGAACTGCTTCCTGCGGATGCCAGCGGTTCTGTCAATTATCAGGGGCCGGCATGGTATCGCAAAAGGTTTTCTGCTCCGGCGGTCAGGGAGGGCGGTCGGTCAATTCTTTGTTTTGAGTCCATTATGGGACGTTCAGAGATTTACCTGAACGGAAGGCTGGTAAAGCAGCACCGGGGAGGGTTTACGCCGATTGTTGTCGATATTACGGACGGGCTGAATCCTGAAGGTGAAAATGTGATTGCCGTCTGTGCGGATAACAGCGACGACCCATCCTATCCGCCCGGCAAGGAGCAGTGCCTGATGGATTTCTGCTATTTCGGCGGCATCTATCGCAATGTCTGGTTGTATACGCACGGTGCTGTGCATATCACGGATCCCCATCTTGTGGACCGGGTTGCCGGCGGCGGCATAGTTGCCATCTGCACCTCATTGTCCAATGAAAAAGCCGTGTTGAGCGCGCAGGTTCATCTGAAGAACCACGGCGGCAATAAGGTTGACGGCACTGTTAACCTGCGGTTGTTGGACTCCGCCGGGACGATTGTTGCCCGATTTTCTCAACCGGCTGATTTCGAGGATGAAGTTTGTTGTGAAATGGATGTTTTGAACCCACATATGTGGAGTCCATCCGATCCCTATCTTTACCGCCTGCAGGTGCGCGTGCTTGATAGGGAAGGGAGAGTATGCGACGGGCAGGAACTGTCGGTCGGGCTGCGGACAATCGACTTTAATAAACAGCAGGGGTTTGTCCTGAACGGGGAGCCGTACGGAGAGAAGCTGGTCGGTGTGAACCGCCACCAGGATTTCGCTTATGTTGGTAATGCGCTTCCCGACTCTGTCCATGTGCGTGATGTAATCAAGCTGAAAGATGCCGGGGCGAATGTGATTCGCAGCGCGCACTATCCGCAGTCCCCTGCGTTTATGGATGCCTGTGACCGCCTCGGCCTGTTCGTAATTGTTGCAACGCCGGGCTGGCAGTTTTTCAATCCGGATCCGGCCTTCCGTGAGGCGGTATATTGGGATGTTCGACAGATGATACGGCGCGATCGTAATCATCCTTCCTTACTGGCCTGGGAGCCGGCTCTGAATGAAACCGTTTGTCCTGAGGAATTCAACAGGCAGGTCTGGGAAATTGTGCATGAAGAGATGCCGCAGCGCAGATGCTATTCGACTTGTGACCACCATGTACATCCGTTGTATTGCGACCTCATTTATCGGCATCCGCCCACGGCCTGGCGTGATGACTTCAGCGGCGCAGCGGATGCGGCCGCCGATGCCGCAGAAGAGCGCTGTTACTTTACCCGTGAGTGGGGAGATAATGTCGATGACTGGAATGCACATAATTCTCCGAGTCGCGTGCATCGCAGTTGGGGCGAGCTGCCGCAGTTGGTTCAGGCGCTTCATTACGCGGAGCCCTCTTATCCTTATACCTGCCTGAAAACAATTCACCAGGCGCCAGTGGAATATGTGGGAGCGACCCTCTGGTGCGGATTTGATCACCAGCGCGGGTACCATCCTGATCCTTTCTACGGTGGGCTGATGGATGCTTTCCGCCAGAAAAAATATTCATGGTACCTGTTCCGAAGTCAACGTTCCTTACTGGACGGTCCTGTGCTGTTTGTTGCTCATGAGTTAACGCCGTTTTCCGGCAGGGACATTGTCGTCTTCTGCAACTGCGAGGAGGTTTCCCTTTCGTTTTGCGGTCGTGAGACCGTTCGGAAAAAATGTCAACCCTGGTGCGATGGCGCTCCGAATGCCCCGATGGTTTTTGAGAACGAATTTGACTTTATGGAGCTGAAAAAACTGCAGCGCGCCGGCCGGACGAGTGAGGCGGTTCTTGAGGTAAAGGGCTGGGTCGACGGCAGGTGCGTGATTTCCAAAGTCCGGAAGCCGGCGCTCGAAAAAGAGGCCATTGTGCTGACGGTTGATGATTGCGGTGTTCCGCTGACGGCGGATGGTTCGGATTTTGTAACGGTTATTGCCAGCGTGGTCGATGTCACTGGCACAGTGAAGCGGCTCAATAAGGATGTCATCCGGTTTGAGGTTGAGGGAGCGGGCCATCTTGTTGGTGATGGAAACATCGGGGCGAATCCGCGCGCGGTCGAGTGGGGAACTGTTCCCGTATTGATCCGTTCGACCGGAAGCGCCGGAAAAATCACGGTGCGGGCCCGTCCGCTGCAGGCCGGGATTCGTTCGCTTAGACCGGCAGAAATTACGCTGGAAAGTGTGCCTCCAAAATGTCCGGCTGTCGGGAAAGATGCCGGGATGGAATATCGGCATGCGCCCGTACGTGATTATGGGCCTGCACGTCGGCTCGTGCAGGCCCGTCTTCGCGGCGTTGCGGAGCAGCAGGCGGATTTCGAGTAATTGTGCGTCATGATGCCCGTAATCGTTTGTGGCGCAAATAGAGGTGATATCCTGCGCACATACTCTCTTGCGGCTGTTGGTTCAATGCACCCAGACTGTTCACATTGTCAGGGTCCCTGCGGGTCCGATGCCGGCCTGTAACAACTGACGATAGGGAAGGGACTATGTGAAGCCGTCTGTTTGTTGCTGTGACCGCTGCTGCAGTGGGACTATGCTCAGTATGATTTTCCAGTGAAGGAGGTTGAAGTAATGAAGTGTGTACGAGGATTTGTTGGCGGCGTGCTTTTGATGCAGGTGTGTGCACAGGGCGCTGCCCCGGTTCATTCCGCGCCCGCGCTGGCGTCTGCTTCTTTTGAGCATGAGACGGAGCTGGTGCATTTCCAGGTGAGTCCGACGGGTGCTGTAGAACGAAGCAGTGAACATGATCAATTCGGCGCCTGGGCACTTAAGTGGAATTGTGCTTCAGGCAGGGAGTTGCTGGTGAAGAATGTGTGCTCGCTTTCGCTGGAAGAGAGCGGTTCCTGGTACGGGGGACATTTCACGAGCAGCCCGACATTTGTGATGTCTCTGTACAACGATACCCCCCTGAAGGGCAGTCTGCGTATCGATTTTAATGATGAACTGGGCTTCGATCTGAATCTGGATTTCAGAGGGTGGCGAACGGTCTGGGTGCCGTTTTATGAAATGGAGGGAAACGCTCCTCCGGCTGGAAACCCGTACGAGGTCAAGTCGGTCCGGTTTGCTGCTCCAGCGTCGGCAAAGACTCTCTGGCTGGATGATATTATTTTCAGCCAATACGTTGATGATCGCCATCAGTATCCCGGTCTCGAGGTTCCGTTTGTCAAGGGAGGGGGAGCGCATTCCGGGGACCATTGGATGCCGAAGATTCCGCACTGGGAAAGACTGTCCCGCCTGGCGATGCCATGCATTTCTGACGTTCAGAAGGAAGAGTTAGATGAAATATATGCCCGGCTTCGAACGGTTTATTTTCAGAAGGCCGGCAGTTTGAGGGGCGCGAATTATTACCGCGATAGATTTGAAGAAGAGGGTGTGTTCGCGACAGAGGGATCCCCGATTCCTCTGGAGCTGAGTAAACAGGTTGGTGTAATTCGCTATGACAGAGCACTGCACGGAGAACCGCAATATCTGGAGTTGCGTGATTTCGGGAAGTTAATGCTTAAGCTGGCGAATGAGCACGGGTCGACCGGGAATGTGCCTGAGCGTGCAGAGCTGGCGGACCTGTTCGCCCGTGCTTCTGAATATTATCTGGATCAGGGATGGGCCGCCGGCAGTGCACAGGGGACAGCACACCACATTGGTTATCAGACCCGCGAGCTGCAGACGTCGTTCTTCCTGATGAAAGATGCTCTTCACGAGCACGGTTTACTTGAAGCAATCGGCAATTCCATTTTATGGCAGTTGAACTTCGGTGAAATGCTGGATCCGTCTCATTTGGAATCGAATCTCGACTATTATAATACGCAGTCAGCTTTCCGGTTGATGTCCGTATTTCTCACCAATGACCCGTCTCGTCAGGCGGCTTTGCTGAAGGTTTATTCCGATCATCTGACAGCGGCGCTGGCGATGACCGACAGCAAGGGAGGGTTCAAGCCGGACGGAACGGCGTGGCACCATTGGGGCCATTATCCCGCGTACGCTACCGGTGCGTTTGATCGTGTGCCTGTCAGTATTAAGGCGCTTTCGGGGACTTCTTATCGGATCGGAGAACCGGGACACGCAAACTTCAAGCGGGCGTTTATGGCATCGACGATATACAGCAATCCGCTCTACTGGGGGCTGGGTCAGGCGGGGCGTCATCCGTTGGGCGGAAATATTAACAAGCTGAAGGATTCCTGCCTCGCGCTTGCTCTAAGCGGTACGCCGGACGGAGAAGAGGCACTGGACGCGGAAGTGGCCGCCACGTATCTGCGACTGTGGGGTGAGCCGAAGGATAACGCTGTTCGGGAGCTGTTTTCGAAATATGAGCTGGATACTTCTCCTCCGCATGGGCATTGGACATTTCCGTATGCTGCGCTTTCCGTGCATCGTCGGTCTGACTGGTCGGTAAATATGAAGGGCTATAACCGCAATGTGTGGGCGTCTGAGATCTATGCGACGGATAACCGCTATGGGCGTTATCAGTCCAGCGGCGTGGTGCAGATCCTTCCGAACATGACACAGAAAGAGGCCGGTTATAATGAGCCGGGTTGGGACTGGAACCATCCGCCGGGAGCAACCACGATCGAGCGGCCGTTTGCTGAGCTGGAGCCGAAAAAGCTGCTGGTCATGTTCAAGTCCGAAGAAACGTATGCCGGCGGTTGTGCGCTTGACGGAGATGGTGTTTGGGCCATGAAACTGAATGAGGCTGACGGCTATACGATTGACCCGGTGAAGGAAAAAATGTCGTTTCCCGGGAACCTCAAAGCACGCAAGTCGGTCTTCTGTTTTGGTGAGCAGCTGCTTTGCCTGGGTTCAGGCATCGAAGCGGATGACCCTGATGCGCCGGTTCATACGACGCTGTTTCAGAACGGCGTGAACCAGCGCAGCGATGCACCCTATTGCAATGATGCGGGGTTGCTGCTGGATCCGACCGGGAACGGATACAGGATTCTCGATGGATCAAAAGCGGTTGTAGTCGTCGGGGAGCAGTCTTCCCCGTGCAATAAATATTCACTCTGGACAGGTCAGGGGCGCGGTGGGCCGAACCAGACCGGCAACTTTGTTACAGCGTGGATTGACCACGGCAGCGCGCCGAAGAACGCAACCTATGCCTATGCGGTGTATCCGCAGATCGGCGCAACGGATTTCCAATCGTTGGAAAAACGAATCTCAGAAATTCCGTCACTCGAAATCCTTCGCCAGGATCATGCCGCGCATATAGTTAAAGACCCCCAGAGCCAGACACTGGCGTATGCCTGCTTCGAAGCCGGTGAGTCAGGCGAGGGACTGCTGCAGTCAGTTTCGGCCCCGTGTTATGTTATGATCAGACAGAATGCGGCCGGACTGCTGAAGGTGGCGGTATCCAATCCGGATTTAGGTCAAATCTACAATGAGAAGCTTGGTTATTACGAAGGCCCTTCGAAAGAAGAACCCGTAACACTGAAACTCTCCGGAAAATGGAAGGTGCGCGGTAAAGCCGAGGCGTGGACTGTCACTGAAGATGATTTTACAATGCTCACGGTTAAATGCATCGAAGGGAAATCCATGAGTGTCGAACTGCAGGAAAATCGCGATCAGATCCTGTTTGAGCAGCTGGACAAACTGGCCTGGAAGCCGGTTTCCCGCGATGCCGGTTCGGACGACTGGGCAACGCACTGGGTGCTTGACGGTGAGTTCGCAACGATCGAAAACGGCAGCGATGGAATGGTTTTCTCCGCGGGGCCTGAAGAGTGGAATCACGCGCATCACTCCGTGCTTTGGACGAAGGATTCATTCAAGGGTGATGTGAAGATTGAGTATGACTACACTCGTATAGATGAAGTTAATAAGTGGGTGAATATCCTCTATATTCAGGCGACAGGAAAAGGCGGCGAGTTCGCGTCAGATATTATGAAGTGGGCGGATTACCGCAGAGAGCCCTGGATGGAGCATTACTTTGAAAACATGAAACTGCTTCACATCAGCTATGCTGCTTATGGCCGGAATGATAATGGGGTGGATGATGATTACGTTCGTTGCCGTCGCTATCCCAAGGCGGAAGACGGCGAGTTTTCCAGGACGGAAATCAATCCTGATTCATTCCATACGGGTCTGTTTCGTCCGGGAAAAACGTATCATATTACAGCGATTAAAAAAGGGAATCGCCTTTTCTTTAATGTGAAGGGGGATGGACAGGAGCGGCTTTATGCGTGGGAGTCGCCGCTCATTTCTGAAGTGACTGAAGGACGGATCGGACTGCGTCATATGTGGATGAAGTCCGCGCGTTACAAAAACTTTATTGTTTCCTCTTTGGAGTAGATTGCCATTGCGTACGTTGAACAAAAACCAACAGCCGGGGGTCGGCCGGCTTTCCTTCGAAACCCCCGGGGCCTGAATGTCGTAAATAGTGGTGCAGTATTGCGCAGAATGCCGGTTCCTTTAACCGGGGGAGCTTCATAGGATATTCCTAGAACAGATTTGGGGAATATCTATGGCTTACGAAATTAAGAATCCGGATTTTAAGAAGAGTCCACTTACGGGGATGACGCGCACACACTGGGTGCAGGCGGCGAAATATCTGGTGGACGGAGTCCTGCAGCACATTCAGTCGGTCGACGATCCGATCGTGATCCCCAAGCAGTCGGAAGTGTGTTATCCGCTTCCCGACGAGCCGAAACACCGTTATCAGGCGGCTGAGTTTGAAGGGCTGGCGCGTACCTTTATGGCCGCTGCGCCGGTGATTGCCGAAGATCCATCGGCTGAAAGCAACGGAATCAATCTGCGCGACTACTATGCCCGGCAGATTCTGCTGGCAACGGATCCGGAATCTTCGCGCTATGTCGGATCGATTACCGATTTTTTTGAACGGTATCAGAAAATTCAGTATCAGCAGACAGTCGAAGGCGGCGCGCTGGCGGTCGGCCTGATGCAGTGCCGCGAGCAGATTTGGGAACAGTATACGAATGCCGAAAAACAGCAGGTGGCCGACCTGCTCTCCGACTGGGGGCACGGGCAGACCATTGGACATAACTGGCGCTTCTTCAATGTGCTGATGCTGACCTTTCTCAAGGTCAACGGCTTTGAAATCAATGAGGTGGTTCTGAAAGATCACCTGCAGCATCTGATGGCGCAGTATACCGGCGACGGATGGTACAGCGATGATCCCTGTTACGACTTTTATAATCCGTGGGGTTATCATTTTTACGGGCCGCTCTGGTGCCGCTGGTACGGCTATGAACACGAACCGGAACTGGCCGCAATCATCGAGCAGCGCAATCGCGAATTTATTGTGAACTGGCCGCGTTTCTATTCGCGTGACGGCAAACAGCTGATGTGGGGCCGCAGCCTGATCTATCGCTTCGGCTGCTCGGCTGCGCTCGGCGCGCATTTTCTGATGAATGATCCGGTGCTGAATCCCGGCTTCGCCCGGCGTCTGGCTTCCGGCAATATGCTTCAGTTTATGACGCGCGATGATCTTTATGTGAATGGCGTGCCGTGTCTCGGCTATTACGGCCCCTTCGATCCGCTGGTGCAGTTTTACAGCTGCGCGGCCAGCCCGTTCTGGATCGCCAAGATTTTTGTGGCACTGGCGCTGCCGGCAGACTCTCCCTTCTGGACCGCGGAGGAAAACGAGGGCTTTTGGCCGGAACTTGGCGATCGCATCGAGACCGTGGATCTCGAAGGTCCCGGCATTCAGATTATTAACCGCGGTGAGTCCGGCGTTACCGAGATCCTGACCGGCAAGGTTCCGCAGCACATGCCCTATTACAACCAGCTTTTCTTCAACACCGAGTATTGCTACGAAGACATCAACCCGGAGGGCAGTAACCCGGTCAACTATTCGCTGAGCGATGGACTGACCGAAGGCTTCCGCCTGCCGCTGACCATCGGTTTCAATAAATTTGAAAATGGCGTGATGTATCGCACCCTGAATATGAAAGCGCCCGGCGGCGCAAATTCCCTGCTGGGATATGTGGTCAACAAAGGGATTGAGAAGATCGATCTGGCCGACATCGTCATTCCGGGCGGAGTGATTCGCGTGGACCGAGTTCGTTTGCCGCTGACCAATTGTCTGCATCTCGGTCACTTTGCGCTTCCGCATCTGGAAGGCACCTCCGCCGCGGTGCAGATTGGAACGGTGGAAGGATACAAAACCATTTCGGCGGCTGTTGACGGCCGGAAAGTCGCAATGACCGCCGTGCTGGGCTGGGAAAGCCTGCAGGCGGCGGTTCACCATGGAAAGAACGCCGAGGCTGACGAGAGTACAATCATTTATGCCGAGCGCGAGGACACAGAACGCTACGGCGGAATGGAAATCCTCATAACCGTCATGCTTCACCGTCAGGACAACGGCGACTGGACGGACGACGAGCTGATGCCGATCCGAGCCTTCAAAGTACTCGACTGGGCACCTTCCGGCCAGCCGTGCGGTGTGCGGCTCGAACTCAAAGACGGTCGCAGCTTTGTCATTGATTACGGCAACGTGGAAGGCAATCTGCGCGGCTGAACTGCCGCCTTCCTTCTTTCAGGGGGGATTGGCTCTGAGAGCCAGCTCTACACGAAGAGCGGGTTGTAGCGTCGGCTCTGCGAGCCGATTTTGCGAACATTGGAACAATTTTTTCCAAGGTCTGGAAACAGGCAGATAGCCATGTTTGTTCGGGAGATTTCATTTTGATTTGGTTTGAGCTAAGGGACCTATGATTTAATGTTTTGGTTTTCTGTCGGTTCTAATTTTTCCGTGATCTGTTGCGAGTCATATTGTTTTTGTACCTTAAATCGGTGCAGGGGGATATCGGCGGTTTGGAAGGCGTGGTTTACAAAGTCGTCGCGCTGTTTGCGTTTGGGCTGGCGGTGGCTTTTGTCGTCCAGCTCGATCGCGGCTTTGATCTGGAATGTGACGGGATCGTAGAGCAGGAAGTCGACGTGCTTGCTGCGAATTCGGCAGAACGCGGCATGATGTTCTTTTCCTTTTGCGTCGGGTTGGAGAATGTCGGCCAGACGCGATTTGAGCGAAATGCCCGCAGTTTCTCCGACGGCTTCTTTAAGTGCTTTATAGAATGTCTGCTCGGCAGGCGTCAGAATCGTTCCGCAGGATTTGTATTCATAATTCTTTCGTCTGGGCCTGCTGTTCAAGATTTGAAGAAGGATATACAAAACAGCCACCACGCCGAACACCATGATGGCCGGTTTCCATGCTTCTATAGCGGCTGTAAACATGTGTTCAATCTCCTGTCTCTTCAAGAGACAGGAAAGTTGAGTTTTTGAAAAGAGTTTATGGGGAAATCCCCCGCAAATGCAGAATTCGCAATAAAGAGAGCCATTCATGAATCGCCACCAAAAGCACCAAAATCCACGAAGATTATGAGATGCTGTTTTTGTGTTTCTCGTGGCTGAAAAATCCCTTTTTACCACCCACTGCGTTAGAGGGATTCAGAGAAGCTTCGAGAGGGAAACTGTTCGGTTCTCGGTCTTCCTCGGCTGTTTGCTCCAGAGACGCGGGGGGGTTAAAAATCTGCTGTTCTGAACGGCTGTCGTAAAGCGGACGGCGGGGACACCGTCCCTCCAGACCTATTGCGGTTAACGGGTCTTTTTTGTGGTTTGTCGTGTTTCTCGTGGCTAAAAAATTACTCGGCCTCGGTGTGCGGCCTATTTGTGTTAATTAGTGTCCATTCGTGGTTTTCCCACTTTTGCGCTCTCTGTGTTCTGTCGCGGTTAAACCTCTCCGCGGTCGCGGCCCGCGGCTACAGGAATTCTCTTTCGCGTTCATCCGCGTCTATTCGCGGTCGACTCTTTTGCGGTTAGCGGGTTTGTTATGTTGGCACCGCACCTATGTTAAAAGAGGCCTTCCCAAATATCGAAAAAGTCTTTTTCTACAGGTTAAGTTGAAACGCTCGAAAACCGGTCCGGCCGGTTCCAATGTGTGGAAACAAAAAAGCCCCGGTTCACGCCGGGGCTTTGATTCGGTTGCTGTTCGAGTCAGTTCTGTTCAACTTTCAGCCTGATGAATTTCGTGCTGTCGGTCATTTCTGTGCGGTTGGTCACAGATTTAAACCCGCCGACTTCAGCAGACTCTCCTGCGTTGAACACATCATTGGTGTTCCAGACTGGTGCGTTCACCAGGTCGGTTTCCGTGCCGATGGAAAATGTAAGCGAAGGGTCGTCTGTGCGTTCGTTGTGGACATGGTAGAACCAATTGGTTGTGCCTTCTGTTGCCACAAATGTGGCAGGCTTGACGCTTGATGCATCATCCGCAGTCGGGTCGCCGCCGAGGGCGTATTCCATCAGGTTGTCGAGTCCGTCCGGCTCGACATCACTCCCGGGCAGGGCATCGTCACCGTACAGGTCGAATCCGGCGGCCCACGCTTCAAGAGCACTGTCGTATACCGGAATAATGCTTTCGATCGTGACCTGAATGTTGTCGAGGACAATACCGTCAGCAGAGGTGTAGCCGCCGGTGTCGGTGCTGATCTGGATGCCGCCGGCCGATCCGGCCTGATCGACAGCGATTACATACGAGCCGGTGACAGTGGTCCATGTGGAGTCATCATCAACAAAGTCAAAGGTCTGTGCTGTAACTGAGGTATTGGTTCCGAACCATCCGTCGGATACACTGATGTTTTTGCTGTAATTTCCGGTATTGATTTTTACAGTCCAGTTGGTTGGCTCAATGCCTGCATGATCGGTGCCGAGAATATCGAACGACCAGCTGACCCGGGTTTGATTGGAGCTGTTCATGTTATTGAGCCGGAAGTCGAGCTTCTGTACATAGATACCGAAGTCCGTGTTTGCTGTGTTGATCGTTCTTACGAGCAGCGCTTTTTCATGGCCGGTACCTTTATCGACAATGAAGTAGTCGGTTCCGGAGCTTCTGCCGTTGAAGGCAAGCGTGTTGGCAACGGCGTTGCTCCCGACGTATACCTGATCGGATGTATAATCGTATTGGGCAATGTTTTCCGCAATGGGATCGAAATCACCGTTGAAGGTCCACGTCAGGGTCTGTACGCCTGGATCAACCACCGGTACGACTACATCCAAGGTGTTGCCGATGCGGATTTCATCCACTTTCTCAGAGCCGGCTTTACGTGACAAAGTGAACAGATTCATGTCGATGAGACTGCCGCTGTCTGCTGAATCGGTCATTGTCCATGTCGCGGAGCCTGAGACGTCGGTCAGGTTTGTGGGGTTAATCCATGCAGTCATGGTTCCGGAGTCGAGGTCTATCTCGGTGACAACGAAGAACAGCAGGTTGCTGGCGAGAAGAGAGCTTGGGCCTGTGCGGATGTCGATCCCGTCGTTGCCGAAGATTCCGAAGTTGCTGGAGGTGGAACGCCAGGTGGCGACCGGGGTTCCCGGTGAGCTGCCGGCGTCGCCGACGGTGTTGTAGAGGCCGGCGGCCATTCCCCAGGAATTGGCGGAGTCAATCTGCTGCAGGAAACTCATGTAGACCTTTCCGCTTCCCGACCCTTCGATTGCGTCGGAGAGCATCAGTTGAGCATTCTGGGTGCCGCCGAGCAGGTTGGTCATGCCTCCGGATTTTCCGGTGGTTTGGAGTTCGTTTCCGAGAGCGTCGGTGTAGGTGAGCCCGTCGAAAATGATCATCTGACCGTATGTGTTTGTATAACCCGAGAAGCCGTATCCGGTGATTCCGAGGTCGATCAGTCGGGTGCCGTTGGTGGCCGTGGTATCGAAGCTTTCATACGCATAGAGCGTTTCCGGCACTGTGGTGACGGAGAAGTTGTCCAGGTAGATATTTCGAGAAGCGGAATCGTTGCTTTCCACAAAGCGGATCTGCAGTGTGTCTCCATCATCATTGGCAGTGACCTTGTATGACACACTGAAATCAACAGGCACATAAGCGACATGATTGATTCCGCTGACGTTCAGAATAGAAGATTCTGCCAATAGAGTGTTGTCGGTTAGATTCCAAAGCTGGGCTTTATAGTTTGAATAGCTGCCATCGTCGTTATAAACACTTCCCGAAAAGTAGATGACGCGATCTTTCTCCATGGTTCCGGAAATAGTGAGGGCTATCGCTTCATTGGCCGAAACCGCATCTTGAGTATCAAAGCGCAGCCCGCCGTCTCCAGAGCCGTCGAGGTCAGAAATACCGTCGCCGGTGAGAACCATGCCGGCAGTATAGGCCAGTTTGTTGGCCGGATCACCGTCATCGTAGTCGCCGCTGGTTGTGCTGTCGTATGCGATAGTTGTTATAACGGCTCCAACGCTGGTCCAGCTGCTGGATGTGTCGCTGCTGAAGTCATCACTCGTCGGAGTGATAGCAGCCATGATGGCAGATGCTGTTGCGACAGCAATGATGATTGCCACGGTTTGTCTGCGTATGATTGTCTTCATTTTTTTCTCCCTTTTTGTCGCTGCGTTTAGAGATTCCCCGCGCTGATTCGAGGATTATTTTCGCTTCATTCTGCACTTAAATTTGTATCGCACCTTGCCATGATTCCGTAGAGGTAATGTGCGCAATATAGCCTCCCAATTTGCGACATGGTTCTGCGCCGTGCGGGATCCTCCCTGTCGCAAATAATACAAGGGGATTGCGCTGATCTCGGGTAGGTTCTTATCTCGGCTGTGATATTCTATCAGCGTAGGACAGACGAAACCGTTTCCCGGAGATTTAAATGAGAAGTTGGACACCAATTAGATGGAAACAGACGCTTTTCATCAGCGTTTTAATGGGCGCAGCAGCAGTGATGGCCCAGACGCAATGGTGGGGAAGTTATGACGGATCCTCCTCTAATACACTGGCGTTTTATTCGTTTGATGAGTCGTCGGTTTATACCAATGGCGCCTCTGTTTATTCAGCAGTTGTTCCGGATCAGTCCGATCGGACATGGGATGCAACTTATCCTGTTTCGACAGCAACCTGCGCGTTCGATGCCGGCGGGCGGAAAGGCTTCGGGCTGCAGGTGCCGGGCGGCTCCGATATCGCTTCAAAATGTTCAACATGGAACGGCGCGAGTATTTTCCCGTCAGAGCCCGATCCTAGTTTAACAATAGAATGCTGGGTGCTTTTTAATGACGATACGTCGCGACAGTTTCTTATTTCGAAAGGGGACGCCTGGTCCAGCAAAGGCGGTTATGACCTGTGGTATGATGCCGGAGAGTTGAAGTCCGCTTTTGGCGATTCAGATACCAACACCATGCCCGTAACGGTTGCATGGATCCCCTTCACCGGAGTCTGGTATCACGTTGCGGCAACCTGGAATGCGGAGGACGACACCGCCCGGATGTATGTCAATGGCGAGGAGCTGGTTGCCAGGGAATTTGCCGGCAGGTCCATTATCAACCATACGCGCACCCTGGCAATCGGCCAGCGTTGCGTCAGCAACTACAACGGCCTTGACGGAATGATTGATGACGTGCGGATCAGCAGGGTTGCCTATGAGTTTAAGCCGTCGGTTCGTCCGTTCCGGGCCACCTATCCGGCCGGGAAAAAATTCTGGTTCAGCTTTTATTCAACACTGGATGCGGACACCGAATATGCACTCGCCAACGGCGCAACCGGAATGGGTCCGTATTATGGCTCCCTCAGCAATCAGCAATATTACTACGATTGGGCGGATGAGCGCGGCGTGAATATTTCCTATAAAGTCCGTCCGGCCTGTATGTCGGATTTTTCCACCTCTCAAATGCACGATTCCGGATTTGTGTGGCCGTCAGATGAAACAATTATTGCCGATGCGATCAAAGCGGTAACCGCGGTTCGCTATAATCCGAACATTGCCATGTGGGATCTGCATCCGGAAGAAGTGCTCTTCTATGATGCGCAGGAAGTTCATTATCTGGAACTGATCTCGTCGGTGGTTCATGCGTATGATCCCTTTGACCGACCGCTTATGATGTATGAGCAGAACAACCGCACCGCAGCCAACCTGTCCATCACGCTTCCGTATCAGGATATCTGCGCCAAAGGCACCTATGTTCAGGCGGTCAACAGTGGTGAATTTAAAAACAACCGCATCTGGGCGCGCTGGTCTATCGAGCAGGAGCTCGGGGCCATCGCCGCGGTCAACAGCAATGCCGTGCCGTGGATCATGCTCTGGATGGCCTGGGATGCCGCCGAAGGTGAAGAACATCTGATCGACGACTGGTGTCGTCACGATGCCTACATGGGATTGATCCTGGGGGGCAAGGGCATCAACGTCTGGTCCGGCTTCCGGCCGCGCTCCGGGTTTGAAGACGACTTCCAGGCTTATTTCGACGGCTATCTTTCGGTCGCGGCCGACCTCAATCTGGACAAAAATTTTGCTCCGGTCTTTCTGTACGGAACCGAAGTGATCGGCGTCACGCACACCGTAACCTCCGGCCCGGCGGAACTGGAGCTGATTTACACACCCAATGCCTCCGAAGGCACATTCACCAACAGTTATCCGTCGGTCACCTACGCGCTCCGTCAATACCTCGGCCAGCAGTACCTGTTTGCCGTTAACTCCGCCACGCAGGCCGTAACGCTCACCTTCAGCGGTGTGCCTGATGTTCCACGCACCGACCTTTTCCAAGGATTGGAAACCCCGGCATCCGGCGGATCATTCAGTACAACGCTCGATCCTTATGAAGTGATTGCCTACCGCTTTGACGGCTACGAAACCTGGCGCGACGGTGAGTTCACCGCGCAGCAGATTCTTGATGGTGCCGGCGATGAAACCGCCGACCCCGACGGGGACGGTCGCACCAACCGCGAAGAATTTATCGCCGGAACGGATCCAAACCTTGGAACGGATTTCTTTCGGGCTGATCTGGTTTTTTCCAATGATTGGAAAACCGTTTCGTTTGGCACCGCCAGTAACCGGTTCTACGGTGTGGATCGCTCCACCAACCTCGTTTCCGGCAGCTGGATTCCAATGCTTGAAAACGAGCAGGGAACCGGCGCGGACCTGTCAGTCATCGACACGAACGATGTTCCGAGCGCTTTTTACCGCACGCGTGTCACCCGGCCTTAAGCCTGAAAGGGGGGAGCGCGGCCTCCGGGAGCGTTTCTTATAAAAACATGATTTCCGAACCGGTTCCTCCGGAACTTTTTTCTGCATCAGGCCGAAGAAAAATGATACATATCCTGCCCGATCACTTTTGTCGCATATAGGGCCCTCACTTTGCGCAAATTACAGACGCTGATACTTTTAAATATTATATAATAGACGCAAGGAAGGCACAGATCTTCATGCTTCAGGTGAAGCCTGATAAGGACTGTGAGAAAGGAAGGTGTATTATGGCTACGAATCCTATTGGAAAAGGCACGAAGACCATCGGGATCAATATGAATAAGAAAATGGCGGATGAGCTGGAAAAACGCGCATCGTCAATGCATATCAGTAAGTCCAAGTACTGCAAAATTATTCTGCAGCAGTGGATTGATTCCGGCAAAAAGCTGACTCTCAGCGAGTAAGCTGTTTGCAGTTTCGGCAGCAGAGAAAAGGCGTCTCTTTGTTCGGTCGCATTTCCTCTGTTTGATCTGAGGTTCAGGTCAGAATGTTGGAGTATCGCTGCAGCCGTTCGCCTGTGCGAACGGGTCGCCTGCAGAACAGCAGTTACCGAACGTTAATATCTGAGTGATGGATGAAACTGCCAAGGGCAGGACGTGACCGCCGGGAGCGGCGTCTGTTCCGAGCATCATAGTGTGAGGGAGCGGACGGCGTGGCGATCCGTCCTTCCCGGTTCTTGACGGAAAAGCCGATTCGCACGATCGTTTTCAGAGTTTGGAAAATCGTGAATAAAATTCCAGCGCCTGGAAACGATTCGCGCTGTCGGTATTGCTCACAGTTAATAGATTTTAATTCCTTAAATCCCTGATGCTATCAGCTGATGTGATAAACACCGCTGTAAATAAAATCATTAAGCAAATAAAATTATAGATTTAAGCGTACGGTGATTATTCAGTATTAGCACATGAAAAGGTTGTGTGTTTTCCGCTTCACGCTTTGCACACGATCAGCGAATGACAATAAACGCACTCTTCAATGTCGGCACCTGAATGTCGAAGGTGAGAGTTGCTATGTCGTCCTCGATTTCGACTTGCGGCTGAACGTCGACCCACGTTGCTTTTTCCAATGTTTGGAAACTTTTCCCGTCAATCTCTGCGGCAGGCAGTTTGATGACGACGTTTTTCGAGGTGTCGTAGATGACGTTGGTGCAGGCAACGGAGATACCGTCTTTGATGTCGTGCGCATGCACATGGAACGGATGTCCGCAGGCAATCGTCTGACCTTGTCCGCTCATTTTGAACAGCAGTTGGGTCCAGAATTCCTGCCGCACGCGGTTGAAGTAGGCCATGTAGAACTGGGCTGTTCCGAGCGGGTAGCAGGTGGAGAAGACCGTGCCGCCGAGCTCGTTGGTGAAGAGCTGTGCCCCCGGGAATTTAATTTCGAACTCTGCGCCTTTGATGGTCGAGAGTACTTCGGCGTTACCGGCCGGTTCAAATACGCCGATGGGGTCCGCACAGCGCTGAGCGCACATGCGCGGTGCAACGCCGCCGGCGAGTTTCCCAAAGAATGATTCTTCAACTTCCTCCAGCGAATAGGCCGAGTCATCGAGCTTGATGCGTGAAACGTTTGTGACGCCGATCAGATCGCCGAAGCCGCGCTGCACGAGGACTTCGACGCTGGGCAGGTCGAGAATGATATTCTGGCTGAGCAGCGTTTTGATTTCTTCATCGCTGTAGCTGCGCAGGGTCTGATCGGAGACCGCAAAGATGTCGCCGTCCTTTCCCTTGATGTCGCGGGTGAAGCTGTGGCTGATGCCGAGGATGTAGAACACTTTGCTCCACTCGGTCGAGTTGGCCTGCAGGTCGTTGAGCGATCCGCCGCCGGTCTGGAATTTGGAAAGGTCTTCGCCGGTGTACATTTTGGCGCCGCCGCCGGAGGCGCCGGCTCCGGTCCATTTGTGTTCAGCAATGTCGGGGCTGAACAGAACCTTTACGCCGCGCGCTTTGCGGTCGTCGAGTTTGAGTCCCAGCAGCGCATCGAACATGTTGCGCTGTTCGCCGAGGGCTTTGCCGAAGCCCCGGTCGTAATAGGTGTTCATGCCCATGTTGTCAAAATGGTTGATCGTGATGCCGCGCGATCCGTAGAGAATGGCGTTGGTCATTTCCCAGATTGAATAGTTATGCGAACCGCTGTAGGGGCCGCAGCGTGGAGAGTTTTCGAGCTCGGGATAAATGTCGGCGTCGCGATCGAGTTCGGCGATGGTCTGGCGCGAGTAGCTCGGAACGGTGGTGATCGGCGGTTCTTCGGTGTAGGGAGGCATGTGCGGGCGAATCAGGACATTTTCATCGTCTTCGGTGAAGATATCCATCAGCCCGTTCCAGTCGCGTTTTTCGATGCTCTGTACGTCGGGAATAGAGGACATCAGTCCAATGCGCATATCGGGCCGGGCGGCTTTGAGTGCATCGGTCAGTTTCTGTGCCGGTTCGCTGAGCGCGGCCCATGCGAGCTCCAGCCATTTTTCGCGCCATGGATGCGGTTCGCCGGGTGCGGTCACTGCGGCGACGACCTGTTCGCGGGTGACGCTTTCTTCACCGACCATTTTGGCAAAGCGGTCGAGGCAGTGGTCGCAGAAGCATCCGCCGTAGCCCATTTCGCCGCCGTGATTGTGCAGGCGCCAGTCGTCTTCCACCCACAGGGCGACGGGATCGATTTCCCTGGCAAGGTAGGTGAAGTAGTCGCACAGGTATTGCTGCCAGTTTTCACAGAGCGGGCAGGCGGTCATGCCGTTGTCGGCGCCGGTTTCGCCGACCATCAGCCGGAAATTCTGACCGTCGTGAAGGTGGCGTCCGCGCGAGCAGTGATAGGTGGTGGTCCACGGGTTGATGCTGGTTTCGACGCCGTATCTGGCAAACATCACCTGCGCCTGCCGGATGGCATCGATCCAGGGTTTGGAAAGCTCCTCGGTGGGATGTCCGGAGCTGCGCTCTTCCGGCATCAGCAGGAACATGACTTCGTTGATCGTCGATTCCTGTATGAAGGTTTCGAGCTGTTTGAGGTTTTCCTCCAGTCCGTTGTAGGGGTCGAGGCCGTAGCGGAGGATGATTTTAAAAGGGGTGGTTTTGTTCATGGAAATCCTTTCTCATTTGCAGAAAGGATAAGCCGGACGTTTCTTTACTCTCAATGGAGAATGTGCGCAATCGAGGGGGATGATATGCGACAGATTCTGCAGCTATTTTTTTTTGCGCCGGGCTCTGGCGGTTGCCTTTTTTCGATAGCCGGTGGCGGAGAGGTCGGTTTCTTTGCGAAAGGTGTCTTCGAAACGGTTGGTGCTGTTGAAGCCCGATTCGCGCGCGATTCTGGAGACCGGCCAGTCGGTGTTTTCGAGCAGTTCTTTGGCCCGTTCGACATGGCAGCGGCTGATTTCCTTGTAGACTCCGTGGCCGACGACCTCCTGGAACCTGCGTTCGAGGGAGCGCCGTGAAATCGGCATGATGCTCATGACATCCGAAACGTCGATGAAACGGCCGGAGTGGTTGCGGATGTAGCGCAGGGCATCGGCGACATACGGGTCATCCACGGTCAGGAAATCGGATGAATTGCGCAGAACGACGCCGACGGGCGGAATCACCACGTGGGTTTCTTTCGGAGTTCTGCCGGCCATCAGTGCGGCCAGTATTTTCGCGGCCTGATAGCCGAGCTGTTCACCGGAGAGCGCGATGCTGGACAGGTTCGGGGTGGCCAGGTTGCAGAGAATCTCGTCGTTGTCGACGCTGATCAGGCAGATGTCTTCAGGGACCCGCAGTTTCAGCCGGCGGCAGGCCCGGAGGATTCCGTAGCCGACCCGGTCGCTGGAGGCAAACACCCCGACCGGCGGCACCAGCTGTTTGACGGCTTCGATGTAGTGGTTGCTTTCAATCCATTCTTCATCCAGCTGTCGGGTATTTGCGGCCGGGCGGATCCAGCATTTGGTGCAGAGTGCGTCATGCCCGGCGAGTTCTTCGACAAAGGCTTCGCAGCGGCGCTGAGAATAGTCCCATTCTTTGGGGCCGATAAACGCAAAACGGTCCAGGTCGTGTTCCAGCAGATGTTCGGCTGCCATTTTGCCAATGGCTCGGTCATCAAAGGTGACGGATGGAAACGAGTACTCGAGGGACGGCCGCGACGTCGTTACAACCGGTATGCCTTTGGAGGCCAGAACACGGAGGTGTTCCTTGCGGTATGCCGGGGCAATAATTCCGTCTCCTTTCCAGTGTTTGAGGTCCGCCCATGTGGAAAAAGAAATCGGTTCTTCGCTCCGGGTCTGAATATCCCATGGACCGTGCTTGCGGGTGTAGGCGATAATTCCCTGCACGATCTGGCGGGTGAAGTCGGAGTTCAGAGAAAAGCGCAGCGCAACCTTTTTATGTTCAACCATCGTACGGCTCCTTTGAACGTCTGGCGCAAAATAATCATATCTTTTGCGCCGAAGTCAATTCGGAAGGCTACTGCGATCCACTCGGAGAGTCCGCCCTGCCTGTCAATTGTCGAATGAACCGGCAGGGCGAGGCGTTGTCTCGCCGAAGCGGAAAGAGTGAGGGAGATCCGGGCTGCGGTATTACTGATAGGGCAGCACGTCTTCTACGCGTTCTCCAAAGCGCAGTTCGTCGATGATTCCTTCGGCTGTGCTCTTTTTATCAAAGCTGAACGTTTTGATTGGGTTGAGTTCGAGGCCTTTGATTTTCACCGAGGCCATCGCCGTGAGCTCTGCATCGCGCAGGTCTTTCGGGTTCAGGAACGCAGTGACCGAACCGTCATCAGATTTTGACCCGACGTTTTCAACTTTCAGGACAATCAGGGTGAGTTCCATCGGCGTCATTCCCGGTTGGCTCTGGAACAGGCCGTCTTTCGGTTTTCCTGAAGCTTGCACGGCGGACTGAATACGCCAGCGGTTCTGTTCCTTGCGTCCATTCATAACCTTGAACTGCATTTCCCCTTTTTCATCCAGAAACTGAATGTCCCAGCCGTAGCCGACCTGTTCGTCCAGCTGTGTCAGAAAAGAAATCCAGACGGTTCCTTCCAGTGCTTTATCCAGATTGCGTGTCAGCGCGCCTTTGCCGGAGCCGGCCGGTTTACACAGCATGCAGCCGGGCGCGGTCACAAGCGTATTGCCTTTGGCGTCGGTATGTGTGACCGGTTTTTTCGATGCAATATAGCGGCGGCTGTTGCCGTCGTTGCTGCTGAGATCAACCTGCCATGGTTCAAAGCCGGTTCCGCCGTTGGTTCCGAGCAGCTCCGCCCGATGTTCATAATCTGCCGGAACGCTGAACCCGTCGTACGCTTTCAGTTCGGCGGATGCATTGAGCAGGGTGGCAGCGGTCATGATAAGGCCTGTCTTCAGTATGGATGAATTCATATTCTCCTCCTTTTCCAATGCTTGGAATCTTAGTTGCCGGTTCTTTTGATCCAAAGAAAATATCTGCGCATAAAAGCCCCACAATTTGCGACGTGTCGTAATTTGTGGGTCTAGCTTGCGCAATTGTTTTCTTGTTAAAAATCCGGACCCGGCAAAGCATATGGACCAACAAATACGACTCGGGAGTGTTATGAATAGAAATTTACAGACAGTCTGTTTTGCGGTGGGGGTTCTTTTGTCCGGGGTTGCGCAGGCGGCATCGGGTGAGGTGGCGCTGGTTGCAGAAGATCCTGCATCCCCCATCATTTCATTTGAAAGCAGCGAGCTGCCCGGATCGCTCCAGTCCGGCGGCGGATCAGCGGTTCAGCTGAGCACTCGGCATTACTTGAACGGCTCCCGGTCGCTCGAGTGGAAATGGAATGGAACGTCCGATCTTTTTTTTGATCGCAAGATTCCTTTCGTATCCGATCAGAAAGCCTATCAGCAGCTCAAACGCGGCGCCGTGAGTGTTTTTTCGTTCTGGGTCTACAGCGAGAAAGCACTGCCGGGAGCACAACTTCGGGTCGAGTTCGGCAAGGAGGACTGCGGGTTTGACTTCGGTCTCAACTTTACCGGCTGGCGCACCTGTTCGGTGGCCTTTACCCGCGATATGGATGGCACGCCCCGCGACGGAATGCGCGGCCTGAGGATCAAGGCTCCCGCGAACGTGCCGGCCGGCGAACTCTTTATCGACCGTATCATTCTCGCATCTGTCGATGACATTCGTTATCAGTGGCCCGACCCTCAGGTTCCGTTTGTGAAGGGGACCGGTCATACGACGATGGAAATCACTCCGATTCCGGACGCGGTCTCTGACACGCCGGACGAGCGCGCAGTTGTTGATCGTCTTGAGGCACAGCTTGAATCCGAAGTCCTCCTGGAAGAACCCGTTTCCTCCAATGCGGTGGATCAGATACAGGCGCAGTTCGAAGAGCTGGATATCAAAATGAAAGACGGCGTGGTAACCGGTCGTCACGTTATCTTCTCACGGAGCTCCTTGCACGACCGGCAGGATTCGGTTTATCCGCGCGAGCTGACGGCACAGGACAAATATCTGATGTCGCAGTATGCCGAACTGCGTGACTATACCGATTTCATGCAGCATATCGCAAAAGTGTATCGCACACTGCCTCCGGAAAGTCCGGGCGCGTTGCAGCTGCGGAATATTTTCATACTGATGAGCCGTCATTTGCTGGATCAGGGCTGGCAGGAGAACAGCGCGCTCTATACCACCCATCATTTCGGTTATGCCTCGCGCGGCTGGTATGTCGCCGTTTTCCTGATGCGCGACGAGCTGGCCAGAGAAGACCTGCTCGACCCGGTCGTGCGTTCACTCATCTGGTACATGCGCGAAAAGGTGGACTTTGCAAAAATGGAGTTCGATCCGGCCGCCGGAACCGACCTCGACTATGTCAATACACTTTCAAAAGCCCATCTGATGACCGTGCTGTCCCTGCCGGACGGCCCGCCCAAAACCGTGCTGGTCAGAAAATACAGCGGTTATTTTTCCGACCTGCTGGCCGCGGATACACGCGGCACGCTCGGCGGCATCAAGGCGGATGGCACCGCGTTCCATCACGGTGGCAACTATCCGGGTTATTCCTTCCCGGCATTCCGCTCCGCGGCCTTCATCTGCCGTCTTCTCAACGGAACACCGTTTGCCATCCGGGAAGACGCGCTGAAAAATCTGAACAAAGCACTGACTGCGGCGGCGATCTACAGCAATCCGGAAACCGGAATCGGACTCAGCGGACGGCACCCGTTCGGTGAATCATCGGTGCTGTCCCTGACCGATGCATTTCAGGATGTGGCCGAGTGCGGACATCCTGTGGAACTGGACCGCGATCATATGCCGGATGGTCACTGGTCGTTCAACTACGGCTGTTTCGGGATTCACCGCCGGGACGGAAAAATGGTCACCTTCAAAGGATACAACCGCTACGTCTGGTCGTCTGAAATCTATACGCGCGACAACCGCTACGGCCGCTACCAGAGCCACGGCAGTGTGCAGATTATGAACCGCGGCGGTCGCGCCGCCAGTGGCTGGGTGGAGGATGGCTGGGACTGGAACCGCCTGCCCGGAACCACCACTATTCACCTGCCTCTCAATCTGCTCGAAAACCCGAAAAAGGGAACCCTCATGGCCCGCTCGGACGTCCGCTTCAGCGGCAGTTCCAATCTGGGCGGACGCTACGGAGTTTTTGCCGCCCACATTAAAACGCCGGACATCAAAAACTTTGATCCGACCTTTGAGGCGCGCAAATCCATGTTTTGCTTCGACGATCGTATCATCTGCCTCGGCGCCGGCATCACCAACCGGACCGAGGACTATGCGACTGAAACCACGCTGTTCCAGCACGCATGGAAAGACGGACAAACCCCGGTCTGGATGAACAGTCCAACTGCGATTACGAACCTTCCGTATACAGCCAAAGAAGGCGGGGCATCCCGCTGGCTGGTCGATGCTCACAGCAACGGCTATGTGATTGCCAAAGGTGATCCCGTGCGCCTGTCCATTTCGACGCAGAATTCGCGCCACGAAAAAACAAAAGAGCCGACACAGGGCGACTTCGTAACCGCCTGGATCGATCACGGCGAAGCGCCGGACGGCGCTTCGTATGAATACGCCATCCTGCTCAACGGTACATCGCAAACAACCGCCGCGTTTGCCGCTGCTCCACCGTACACCGTTCTGCGCAACGACCCGCAGCTGCAGGCTGTTCGCGACCAAGAGAGCGGCGTCACTGCCTATGCTTTCTTTAAAGGCGCCTCCAGGCCGGTGGATGATCTGATTCTATATACCGACAAGCCGTGCCTCATTATGACACAGAAAAAAGACAGCAAGCTGACCATGAGCGTCAACAACGCCGACCTGCGCATTATTGGTGCCGACTCCGCCTACACCACCGACGAAGAAAGCCGTCCCGGCTGGGTCGACATCCTGCTGTCTGGAAAATGGGAGCAGGCAACGCCCAATGAAAAAGTGACCCTCAAAGACCGCGACGAAAACACCTTCATCTCCGTATCCATCCACCACGCCATTCCCGAAGAGTTTGTGTTGAAGAAGAGGCGTTAATTTGAGCCGGAAGAGACCGTGAAGGATTGAGCACGATTGCTCATATATTTTGAATCTGGTCGTCCCAGACAAAGCTGGTCAAAGACCAGTTTCCATCGGATTGATAGAAGATGAAGCGCCATACTAAAGGAACGTTTTTACATTTAGCCAGATATATAAACTTGACGAGGGAATTGCTGACGAGTTGTTCATCGACAAGTTCGTATCCTATGCATTTTCCATAACGGTTTTGCAGAAGAGCGAGCTGCTTTTGGGTTCCTTCACATGCTCCATCCATTTCGGACTCGGGGAGAATAGTGTACTTCTTCATCTCTTCAAATGCTGATTCTATATCGTTATCTCCGACAAACCCCATGATCTTGTCACAGATGTCTCTGAGCTCTAAAATGTCTTCAACCGTCTCAGCATCTTTATTGCCTAGTGTAGAAGTAAGATCCTTTCTTCGTGCAGTTTTTTGTATCTCACTAATTTTTTCCAATACCTCATCGCTAGCACTTTTGTCTTCACAACCAGCAAGAGCGACTAAAAGCGCGAAAATCCAAATGTATTTCATGATTCTTCCTGAATTTAAAATTGTTTATGCGTGATCCATCTTTCATCGAAAGACCGACCTAGAGCGTAATCAACATCTTGTGTTGATGTAAATATCTTTCCCGGGGTTGGAAAAAAGAAAATATCATGTGTCATGATGAGGTTTACGTAAATTTTGATATTTCCAAAGGTTGGAAACAGATCCTGTTCATCCTGTTGTCCGGCTAAAATTTTGTCGCAAATTAGAGCGTAACATTGCGCAGTTCTTCGGTTGTTGTGCGGATGGTTTTCGGGGAGACTTCAATCATGGACGCACAACCGAATATTCTTTTTATTATGACCGATCAGCAGCAGGCGGAGACGCTGAGCTGTCTGAACCATTCGTTGGTGAACACTCCGAACCTCGACCGCATTGCGGCGCGGGGTGTTAATTTTACAAAGGCGTATTGCCCGAGCCCGGTCTGCGGTCCGTCGCGCACATCGATTTTCTGCGGCGAATATCCAGCCAAAACCGGAACGGTTAAAAACTACATTCCCTACAACAGCGGGCTGCAGGTTCTTCCGGAGGCGCTGCGCAGTGCAGGGTATGAAACCGCGCTGGCGGGCAAGCTGCATCTTGCGCCGATTGAGGATGCGCATGGTTTTGAAGAAAAACATCTGCACGACGCGGGCTACGATATTTATCGCGACGACGAACCGGCCAACTCCGAGTATGTGCAGTGGCTGGCCGATAAGCGCGGATGCGGCGTGGATGAAATTGTTGACCAGTTCAATGAGGACGAGGCGTGTTTAAAAACCGACACCTTTCGGTTCATTATGGGATCGAACTGGCGCACGGAGGAGGAGCACTCCAATACATGGGTCACCGAATGCACGCTCGATTTTCTGCGCAAAGAACATGATCGGCCTTTCTTTATGTTCACGTCCTATTTCGGCCCGCATCAGCCGATGATGCCGCCGGAACCGTGGGCCTCGATGGTCTCGCCGGACGACATTGAACTGCCGCCGGAATTTATGACCTCCACCGACGATAAGCCGCTGGCGGCAGAAAAGCAAACGTCGAGCCCGATTCTTAAAAACGGACTGACCGAACAGCAGTACCGCGAGGCGCTGGCGGCTTATTACGGGCAGATCATGATGATCGACCACGGCGTCGGCCGCATCCTCGACGAGCTGGACGCGCAGGGGCTGGCGGACAACACCATTATCGTCTTTACGGCCGATCACGGCGACCATGCCGGACAGTTCGGCCTCTTTTTCAAAAGCACCATGTATGAAAACGCCGTGCGCGTGCCGCTGCTGGTTTCCGATCCATCCCGGACGACCGGCGTTTGCGGGAAGCTGGTGAATAATCTCGACCTGTACGCCACGCTGCTCGAATGCGCCGGGGTGGACGCTCCGCCGACGGCATCGCGCTCGCTGGTGCCGTTGCTCGATAATCCGGCATCTTCAGAGTGGGAGAATGTTACCTACAGCGAACTTTATCCGTGGACCATGGTTGCGAAGGATGACTGGAAGCTGATCCGCTTCCGCAACGAGGACGGCACACAGGTGCATGAACTGTATCGTCTGGATACCGATGTGGCCGATTCTTCCAATGTTTGGAATCAGCCGGAGACCGCTGCCGTTCAGAATGAACTGGTTGCGCTGCTGGACCGCTGCGAAGAAAAGGCAAAGGGGAAGTAACATGGATGCCGCGCCGAATGTCATTCTCGTGCTGGTTGACGATCAGGGGTTCGGTCAGTTGCCGGTCTATTCCGAAGCGTATCCGGATGAAATGCTGTTCCTGACGAAGAACACGGAGCGCTACCGCTGTGATGAACAGAAAGCCAAAGCGGCGGCCAGGGCCTGCATGCCCAACCTGAACAAACTGGCTCAGAACGGCGTAACGTTTATGAACGCGCACGTGACTTCGCCGGTGTGCGGACCGTCGCGCGCCGCGCTGATGACCGGCCGCTACCAGCAGCGTTTCGGCGTTTACGACAATTGCGATCTGGCGAAGGCCGGGGTTCCGCTTTCGGAAACGATGCTTCCGGAACTGTTTCAAAAGGCCGGCTACCGCACGGCGATGATCGGCAAATGGCATCTGGGTAAAACCACCAAAACGCCGCTGCCGGTGCAGACGCATGACTATCACAAAAACGCGATTGCCGGCTGCATCCCGGAGCACAATCCGATCAACCGCGGGTTCGATCACTATTTCGGGTTTAATTCGTCGGGCACCACCTATTACGATTCGCCGAGCCTGTTCCGAGGTTTGGAAAACGTAACGGCGCAGGGATATTCCACCGAGGAGTTCACGGACGATGCCGTCCGGTTCATTGAGGACTCCGGCGAGGATCCGTTCTTCATCTTTCTCGCCTACAACGCGCCGCACATTCCGCTCGAAGATCCTGCGCCGCAGAAGTACCAGCGTTTCGATACCGGCAACCCGGAGGTCGACAACTATTACGCCACGCTGGCGGCGGTCGATGACGGCCTCGGAAAAATTTTCCAAACCTTGGAAAAAAGAGGCGAGCTCGACAACACGCTGATTTTCTACCTCAGTGACAACGGCGCGGTGATCGATTCGCCGCAGCCGATGAATGGTCCGTTCCGCGGCAACAAAGGTAATTTCCATCATGGCGGAATGCATGTGCCGATGATCGCCCATTGGCCCGCCAGGCTGAAGCCCTCAAAGCATGAAGCGCGCGTTGCATCCATTGATGTGATGCCGACTGCACTGGCTGCCGCGGGTATTGAACTGCCGGATAATCTGGACGGGGTTCCAATGTTTGGAACAACCGAAGATTCGCACGAAGCCATTTTCTGGGCCGGGCCGGAAATCATGCACTGGAGCGAGGACAACAAGACGTTCTGGCGCGATTACTGGGAGTACGTTACCGAGCGCACCGACGACGCGCCGAGCAGTCCGCTGAAAGCGGGCGACGCATCGTGGGCGGTGCAGAAAGGGCCGTGGCTTCTGCGCTGTAATGAAGTGACCGGAAAGACGGAGCTGTTCGATACGTCCGTCGATCCCGGTGAGCGCAGCGATGTTGTCGCGCAACATCCGGAAACGGCCGCCGCTTTGCGTGATGAATACAAAGCATGGGCGGCCAACCTGGGCAAGCCGCTTGTCTGGAGCGAGGAACAGTATAACCGGTTGGTGCAATGAGTGCGGAAGATAAACTTTCATGGTGGCGCGAAGCCCGGTTTGGAATGTTCATTCATTGGGGGCTTTATTCGATCCCGGCGGGCATCTGGAACGGACGTGAGATCCCGGGGATCGGTGAGCAGATTCTGCGCTTTGGGCAAATTCCGATGGCGGAGTATGAGAGGCTGGCCGCTGATTTTAATCCGGTAAATTTTGATGCCGATGCCATCGTGAAGCTGGCCGTCGATGCCGGGATGAAATACCTGGTTTTTACTGCCAAACATCATGACGGGTTTGCCATGTTTAAGTCGGATGCCGATCCGTTTAACGTGGTGGACGCCACGCCGTTCGGCCGCGATGTGGTCGCCGAACTGGCTGAAGCCTGTGAGCGGGCAGGTATCCGGTTCTGCATCTATTATTCGCAGCGTCAGGACTGGCATCACCCGGACGGCTCATGGAAAGAGTGGCCGGAGCAGCATCCGGTTCCGTTTGATGAGCGCGACGTCGACTTCAACCGATGCATGACTGAAAAATGCATTCCGCATATGAAGGAGCTGATGACCCGCTACGGAAGAATCGGTCTGGTGTGGTACGACACGCCGGTCGACTCAACACCGGAACAGAGTCGTGCTTTTACGGAGCTGGTTCATGATCTTCAGCCGGACTGTCTGGTGTGCGATCGCGTTGGCACCGGTTTCGGAGACTACGCTGTGCTTGGTGATAATGAATTTCCGTACTGCAGTCGGAATATGGATGGCGAAGTGCCGGCCACGATGAATAACTCGTGGGGATATAAGAGCACGGACAGCAACTGGAAGAGTGTCGAACAACTGCTTTATTCGCTGATTCGTTCCGCGGCCAACGGCTGTAATTATCTGCTGAACATCGGGCCGAAATCCGACGGGAGCATTCCCGCTGAAAGCGTCGAGCGCCTGAGAGCGATCGGTGACTGGCTGAAGGTAAATGGAGAGGCCGTCTATGGAGCCGGAGCGGCGCCGTTTCCCAATCCGCTGCGGGGATGTCTGATGACAGTAAAGGGAAACAATCTGTATCTCATTTTCAGGAGATGGCCCGGCAGTACCTTTGAGCTGAAGGGCGTACAAAGCCGGGCGGTGCGTGCGGTGCTGCTTTCTGAGCCCGGCCGTCCGCTTAAAATGAAGCAGAGTGACAGCCTGGTTTTACGTACCCTGCCGGATGTTTCATCGCAGACCTGTTTTCCGGTGGTTCGGGTGGAATTCGATGAGCCCCTGCGGGTGGATCCGCGACTGATACCGGCGACGGATGGAACCGTCACGCTTCTTTCCGGAAATGCCGAGGTCAGGCCGGCCAAAGGAAGCCGGCTCGCGGTGGACCGCAAAGGACTGCCGGTGGCATTCCATGAAAAAAGCGGCCGGCTTCTGTGGGACTTTCTGATCGAACAGCCGGGGCGCTATCGGCTCACCGCACTGACCAATCGGCACTGGAGTCAGCAGTGGATTTCCGGCATTCAGCTGAAAATAAAATGCAGCGAAGACAACCGAACGGTTGAGTTGGTGCAGGATGTGGAACTGGAAAATATCCAGGCTCATTATCACCCTGAGACGGTCAGCTGCCTGGGGACGGTCGGGCTGTCTGAGCCCGGTATGCACCAGTTGAGTGTTTCTGTGGCAGAGATGCCGCAGTTTGAGGTGCATAATCCGCTGTGTGAAGATCTCGAAGACGCGCGTACGCTTAACCTGATCAAGATGACCCTTACACCTGATGAAACAAATTAATCTGCTGATTTTTCCTTGCCGTCTGGCCGTGTTTTGCGGACGTTCTGACAGATGAAGATGAGACCTGTTTTTAACGCGGCTAGATATCCTCAGTTCGGCCCCGCGTATCCGTTTGCGTTCAGCTCGGACCGCGATGGCTGTCCGCAGGAAGGTGCGTCTGTCCGTTTTGCATGGAATGAGTCCGGACTTTTTGTTCAGGCGGAGCTGGAGGACTCAGTTCTGATTCAGAAAAACCGTCAGAACGAGCAGTTTCACTATCAGAGCGGCGATGTGTTTGAGCTGTTCGTGAAGCCGTTGAATGAGTTCTATTGCTGGGAGATGTATGCCACGCCGTTCGGCAACAGAACGACGATCTTTTTCCCTCAGAATTGCGAAGGAATGACGCTGGATCAGTTTTTGAAGGATCACCCTTTCCAAGGTTTGGAAGTGACAAGCACAGAATTTTCCAAGCCTCGGGAGAATAGTCGGGTGGAGGCTCAGCCTCCTTCCAGGGGTTGGAAAACACAGATGTTCGTGCCGATCGCCCAGCTCACAGCACTTGGTGCCGGATGGGGCGACGGGACGGAATGGACGGTTTTCTGCGGTCGCTACAATTATAATTCAGACGACCTTTCCGATCCCGAGCTGTCAATGGCTCCCGCGCTGTCTGCAACGAACTATCATCTGGTCGATGAATACGCCCGGTTGAAGCTGTGCGCGGAGTGAGGATTGGTTACCGCAGCGAGCGTGGAGCGTTATCCGACGCATATCACAAGAGTTCTGATATTTCCGAAGGTTGGAAACAAGCCTGTTAAGCAGCTGTCGATTCCTCGCAGAATGATCTATGGGACTCATACATGTCTGCAGAGCCGTTTTGGAGCAAATCCAGGAAAACCGTAGCCGCTCAAATTGGAGGGCCGGCATCCCCGCCGACCACTTTTCAGCTCAGAGAGCCGGCTCTACATTGTAACGTTGGCTCTCTGAGCCAATCTTGAAAACGCGATACGGCATCTCAACCGTGATCTGCTCTAGATCATTCTGCCGCCCATAATATTGCACCCTTCTTGCGCCGGGTCAGATGGTTTTCTTACGGTTGTAGATAAACCGAAGCAGTCCGCCGACGAGCAGGAAGGTTCCTCCGGCGTAGATAAAGAGCAGGCGTTCCGCACCGGTGTTTGGAATCAGGGCGCCGAGGCAGATAGCGGTGCCGTAGACGAAGCACATGAGGCTCATATTGCGGTACTGAGCGGCGTCGGAGTCGGAGGTTTTTTCGGCGACATGGTCGATGGGCGTGTTCATGTCTTTGTAGAAGGCTTCGACACTCGCGGTGTATTTTTCGGAGGCGAAACGGTTGTAGAAAAACGAGGTAAAGAAGTACCAGGAGGTACCGACCAGAATGGTGATGACGCCGCTGACGATAAAGGTCATGTCCTTGGCTTCCAGCTCATTGAGCGGCATCTGCATGCCGAGCAGGTCGCAGAGCTGGCTGATATCGAGCAGCTTCTGAGTGATCCATCCGGCAAGCATGGAGACCAGAACCGTACTCCAGCAGCTCCATCCGGGGGTGCGTTTGTAGAGGATGCCCAGCACCATCGGAATGATGAGCGGGAACTGCAGCAGGACATTGAATTTCAGAAGCATGGAGAAGAGGTCGGCATCGCGGAACATCGAGATCAGGATGGCCGCCCCCATGACAATGCCGCCGAAGACGACCGAAAAAACACGACCGAGATACAGAAGGGTTTTTTCTGAGGCGTTCGGGTTGATGATGTCGCCGTAGAAATTTTTGACGAAGAAGCCGGCGTTTTTATTAAGAGCCGTATCCATGCTCGACAGCGTTGCCGCAAAGATGGAACAGACCATGAGGCCCATCATGCCCTGCGGGAGCACTTTCTGGGCGATGGCGACGTAGGCTCCTTCGCTGGCGTTTTTCAGGTTGGGGAACATGGAGGGCAGGTCGAAGTCCAGCATACCGGCCGCCATAACCGGCGTGAAGGCAATCAGCGGGACCAGTGCCGTGCCGACAATCATCATCATGCAGGCTTTTTTTGCGTGGTGCCCGTCTTTGACGGTGAGGAACTTTGCTCCGTTCGTGTTGAGGTCGAGTGCGCGCAGCACGTTGACCGCAGTAAACATCATCATCAGGGAGATCCAGACGGCAGGGCGTTCAAAGAGGCTGAAGTTGATGTAATGTTCCGGAAGCTGTCCGAAAAATCCGGAGAATCCGCCGACTTCCGGGAGCAGCAGCGTGCGCACCAGAATGGTGATCGACACGACGATGATAATCATCATCTGGATAAAGTCGCTGGCGGAGACGGCGTATGAGCCGCCGGAACTGGCGAGCACGGTTACGGCGACCGCCAGCAGCATAATGGTCGGCACAATCGGCAATCCGATTGCGGCGCTGACGAACAGCGAAATGATGTAGAGCATGACGCCGCCCTGGAAGAGGCCGATCGGCAACGCGGTCCAGACCCAGAACTGTTCGGTGGGTTTGCCGAACCGCCGGCGAATGGCATCGCAGACGGTGACGGCCCGCATCTGACGATAACGGGCGGCCAGGAAAAAGTAGATCAGCAGATAAGGGATGATGCCGACCAGATAGACAATCACCAGCAGAAACCCGGTTTCAAACACCTTCGCGCCGGCGGCGGTGAACGAGTAGGCCGTCAGGCCGACCGCCAGCGAGGACATGCCGTTGATCCACCACAGGATGTTTCCGCCGCCCCGGAAGAAGTCGGATGCATTTTTGTTAATCCGGCTCCAGAGAAGGCCGATCCCCATCATGAATATCAGGTAACACCCGATTACCGCATAGTCCCACCCTGTTAACATATTCGTTTCTCCTGAATAGATCTGTAAAATCTTGTCAGCAGGATTATGACAGGTTTAGGAAAGTGGGCAAAATGTGTTGTGCGGCAATTTTATGTATTATTTGCGACATATCTGAGTGCGGACTGGGCTTCTTCCGGAGACCCGGGGTTGCGCCGCGGGTTGCGGCCCGTTCGACCTGATCGCGAAGCCGCGGAGTGAGCATGCGGCAATCAGGTCACAGGTTTTGAATCCCTCACAGATAGAAGGCGGATCAACAACTGCATATGTTTGAATCAGGGCCGCGCCGTCCTCCTCAAGAAAGAGCGAAAGATTCAGACCTTCTATCGCCGGTTGCGGTTCATGCCAGCCGTTCACAAATCACAGATTCGAACGGTACGAAACAGTGAAATCAAAACGGTATGTTCCCGGAGTGCAATGATAGGGAGGTTCGGTCTGCGGACCGCAGGATCCGCTGCCGAGGCCGCGTTGCTTCAGGTCGAGCGTCAGAATCGTTTCTGCGCGCGGGGTCAGCTGGTCGGTGTGAATCGCGGCAAACAGATCGTTTGCTGTAAAATGCGAGGCAGCGAACTCAAACGGCTCTGCGCCGGTCACCCGCAATGTGTTGTCGCCATTGCTCAGGCTTATCCAGCGGGTTCCGACATGGTTGCCGTGTTCCTGCGGAAGAATGTACGGGACGTACTGGTCGGTCACCGTTGATTTCCAATGTCTGGAAAATACGCCTGCGTCCCGGTCGATATAACTTTCGTGCGGACCTTTTCCGAACCACTCCAGCTGTTCAAAGCCGGACGGAAGCATCGCTTTGAGTCCGATGCGGGGGAGGGTGGGCAGATCGTCCGGAAAGACAAACTCGTTTTCAACGCGCAGTCCTTCTGCGCACGGAACGAAGCGCTGTTTGAACTCAATGGCTCCGTACATCCTCGACACCTCAGCAGAACCGTCCGATAAAACCTCGTGCTGCCACGCTGTGGCTTCCAGGCTTTGGAAGCCGGCCGCCATCCACTGGCCCATCGGT
Organism: Tichowtungia aerotolerans; assembly: GCF_009905215.1. Lineage (GTDB taxonomy): Bacteria > Verrucomicrobiota > Kiritimatiellia > Kiritimatiellales > Tichowtungiaceae > Tichowtungia > Tichowtungia aerotolerans. The sequence goes on from NZ_CP047593.1 coordinate 1,594,756, forward strand.
TTGTTTTCCTGTCCGGTCCAGCCGCGGATGCCGTCATTATCCGTGCAGGCCCGCCACAGGTTCAGATCGATGTTTTCCAGAACCGGTTCGCCGTTCTGCAGAACGGAAACCGACCCGTCTTTTACCTCAACGGTCAACGGAAGGCTTTCCGGGAGTGCCGGCGCGGCGGTTTGAAGTTCAAACTGCTCGCGGGCGACCTCATGGCCCGCCGGGCACCAGGGCGTTTTTTTCAATGTTTGGAAAAACAGATCCAGATGCATGGTTTTATTTCCAGGCATCGGAAGCGTCAGCGGCACGGTTTCGGATTCGCCGGGCTGAACGGTAAGCTGCGGCAGGTCGCCGCGCTCAATGACTTCGCCGTCTTCCAGCAGTTCCCACTTTCCGGACAGATCGCTCAGATCGGTGAAGTCGCGTTTGTTGGTGATGCGCAGCGTTGAGGCATCAATCAGTTCCACACCAACCGGCTGGGCCAGTTTTTTGAATTCAAACATGGCCGGGTGGGGGGTGCGGTCCGGCCAGATCAGTCCGTTGATGCAGAAGTCGAAGTCGTGGTAGGACTCTCCGAAATCGCCGCCGAAACCCCAGAACCATTTTCCGCCGGGGCGGTGACAGTCCGCGAAGGCTTCGCTTGCATTTTCCGGCTCGTTCCATTCGGCATCAAACATGCGTTTGTCGCGGTTCAAGAGCAGTCCCTGATCGACCCAGTCCCAGATAAATCCGCCCTGCAGGCTGGGTACGGTTTCGAACAGGCGGTAATAATCCTTCAGCGATCCGTTGGAATTTCCCATGGCATGCGAGTATTCGCACAGGACGGTAGGGCGCGGGTTGCGGGGTTCGTCGGCAAAGCCTTCGAGCTGGCCGACGGACGGGTACATGGATGAAAACAGGTCCGACGAGAGCGCTCCGCGGAATGACGGCTCGGAGACAAAGGCCTGTCCGAATTCCGGACGGCTGACGCCTTCGTAATGCAGGATGCGGGTTGGGTCGTAGAAGCGGATCCAGCCGGCGCAGGCATCGTGGTTTTCTCCATAACCGGTTTCGTTTCCGAGGGACCAGCAGAAGATGGAGGCGTGGTTTTTGTCGCGCAGGACCATGCGCTGCGTGCGGTCCATGAATGCGGCGGTCCAGCGCGGATCGCGGCAGAGCTGGTCGTAGTAGTCGTGCGCTTCAATGTTCGCCTCGTCCATCACGTAGAGGCCGTATTCATCGCACAGGTCGTACCATTCCGGATCGTTCGGGTAATGCGCCGTGCGCACGGCGTTGAAGTTGAACTGTTTCAGCAGAAGAATATCTTTGATCATCGTTTCGCGTGAAACGGTTTTGCCGGTCAGCGGATCGTGATCATGCCGGTTGACACCGTGAATGATGACCGGCTTGCCGTTGATCCGCATATCGCGTCCGCGGATTTCAATCCGTTTGAAACCGATGCGTGTGGCGGTTGCCTCGATTGTTTTGCCGCTCGGATCTTTGAGTTCAACAGCCAATGTGTATAAGGCCGGGGTTTCCGCACTCCAGGGCTGCGGTTGAGAGATCGGGAAGCTGAAGCGGGCAGTGTTGTCCGGGGCTCCGGAGCCATGAGCCGTCAGCGGCTGCGGGCCAAGCCCCACGGACTGCTCTGCATGGATCAGTTCAACGGTCTGTCCGGCCGGATCAGCAAGATGCACCGAGACTGTGCGGAGCTCTTCACTTCTCTGTTCCGCTGATGAGGCAATCATTACATCGACTTCAAGTGTTGCGTCGCGACAGGCTTCGTCCAGTACCGGTCGGGCAAACACGTCCTGGATAAAATCGGAATCTGTGCTGTAGAGGGTTACATCCCGGTGAATGCCTGCCATCCACCAGTGGTCCTGATCTTCAACGTATGAGCCGTCCGACCAGCGGATGACCTTCACGGCCAGCAGGTTTTCGCCTTTCTGTACAAACGGGGTCAGATCAAATTCAACCGGAGTCCGGCTTCCCTTGCCGAACCCGACTTCCTTTCCGTTGCAATACACAAAGAAGCAGCTTTCGACGCCTCCGAAATGAATCACGGTCCGGCGCGCAGTCCAGCTTTGATCCAGCGTAAAGGTTTTCCGGTACAGGCCGGTCGGGTTCTGTTCCGGCACGTTCGGCGGAACATGATCGAACGGCATTTTGATATTTGTGTAGATCGGCCAGTCGCTGTTGTTGAGCATGGTCCAGTTTGACGGAACAGGGATGGTTTCCCATTGAGAGTCGTCGGTTTCCAGTGTTTGGAAACGTCCGGCGTTTTCCGGACGGTCAATCAGCTGGAATTTCCAGTCTCCGGAAAGTGACTGATGCCACGGGGCGTATGGGGTCCGTTTTTTCAGGGCTTCATCCAGCGATGGATATCCGTGCAGTGTTGCCCGGGGGCGTAAGCGGTTGACTCCGGTGACTTCCGGCATTTCCCATAATTTCATTTCGACGAAACTCCCTGAACCTTGAACTCCACAAAACCTGAATCGTATATCAAAGCTCAGGGAGAAGGCAACGTGTTAGATCGTGCCGTTGCTGGTGGTGTCAGACTTGCCGCTGCGCGAACAGCTTTGCTGTCTAAATGAAAAATCAGTCCGTCATATGCGATCCATGCTCCCATCATTAAGAGATAAAGGCAGCATAACCGGCCATATTGTCGTTGGGGGACAATGGGGGCTCATTCAGTCACTAGGAATGCCGGGACGCCGGGCTGGAGTGAGATGTGGAGTGTGTCGCTGTTGGTTTTCATCAGCTTCGGTTCTGTATGGTCGAACCGGTAGATTTTGGATGCTTCTTTCGGAAGCCGGATGCTTTTTTCACCGCCGGTGGCGGACTGCACCATTAGAAAATTTCCGCCGGCCTGAATAAAATCCGGACGGTCAAAGTCGGTCGAAAAACTCTCATCGGCGAGGTAGAGGTGGCAGCCTGCTTCCTTGAACAGCTTGCGCCACTGCAAGGCGGGCATGCCGGGCGAGCCGAGAAAGGCAGCGGTCCAGCCGCGCATTTTTTTTGTCGCGCAGGACGGCTCCCCTGTGGCGGTATAATGCGCAAACGTATCGGCTTTGTGATCGGCAACCGCAAAGGTCGGGGCGACCGGCTGTTCGTTCTGTCTGCCGAACTGGCGCCTGCCGAACAGTGAGCCGTTATCCAGCCGGGATTCCGGCATGATGGCACCTTCCTGTTTTTTGAGCTCGATGGTGTCGAGTGCAGTAGTACCGCAGAAGATGATGGTTCGGCCGTCTTTCATGAAGCGGCTTTTCAGAACCGCTTTTTGATCTTCAGTCAGGCTCCACGGCGTGAGCAGGATGATGCAGCGGGTGCGGTCGCTTAGCTGGTCGATTTCCGAGGTTTGGAAATATCCAATGGTTGTGTCGACGCGGTTGAGGAAAAAGCGGTTCTGGTAGAGCCAGCGTTCCGTAAGCCCGTAGGCATCGGTTTTCAGCATTGTCACGGCATCGGGGTCCGCCAGTACCGCGACCTGCGGTGTGAAGGCCGGTGCCTGGCGCTGTTTCATCCACGCCAGATACGGTTTGTACATATCCCAGATCTGATTGTTGTTGAATCGACCTTCGCTGAACAGGTTTTGCCAGAGGAGAATCTGGTTGTGGGCGGTAACGACGCCCAGATCGCGATGCAGCACAGCGAGCGTTTCATCCATGTTCTTCGTACGGCTGGCATAGCCGGGCGCATATCCCTTAACGACTTCCGGAACGTCTTCGGCCAGATGGGTAAAGGTATCTTCTTCGGTCATCACCAGTTTGCCGAACGCGTTGGCGCCGTCGAACGGGCCGTGCAGGTCGACCGGCAGGCCGAAGCCGCGCCCGATCGGGTTGTAGGAATAAGGCGCTCCGACGATGTCGACAGCTGGTGAGCGGTACAGTTTTTCAAGCCCGAGATGACCGCCCTGCTGGAGCCATTTTTCATGCCACGCCAGTTCGAACAGATAGCCGTAGAAGGTCGCGGTGAGGGTGGGGCCGTCGGCGGCTTCTTTAACGGATCGGGAGAAGCGGATGATGTTGTCGGCATTGACCGTATTGTAGAATTTTGAAAACTCAATGACGCGCTGCTGTATTTCCGGATCGCGGAACAGTCCCTCGACGGCGGCATTTCGCTCCTCTTCGGTCGGAACCGGCTTCCCGAAGGCGCGGCGAACCGGTTCTTCAAAACCGGCGGCGCGATGCGGGTCCCAGAAAATCCACTCGCCGGTCTGGTAATAGGTCAGTTTGAAGCCGACGCACTGTTGTGCATACGGCGAGCGACGGATCAGGTTGACCAGTTCGCGCAGGTTGTGGTCTGTAAAATTTTTCCAGGGTTCGGAACAGGGCGATGCATAGCCGCCGATCTGACCGTCGGCATACTTCATCATTTCTGCCGGGAAACTCTGCTGCCATTCGCTGCCGGGGCCGAGCCAGATGCGCGGAATGAAATACGCGTCCGGAAACGGTTTCATGAACCGCTCAATCATTTTGAGCGTTTCCGAATTCGACACCATGGCCGGCAGATACAGGTTGAATGACAGTACCGGAACCCCGGCAGCAACCGCCTTTTCCATTTCTTCGAGAATCCGGTCATCGCGGTTGAATTGGTTGTTGCCGAAATACATCGCCAGGGGTTGTTTTTCACCGTTGATCGTCCATTCGCAGGCGCCGTTTTCGTTTTTAACGACTTTTGCCTCCGGCAGTTTCTGAAGCGGTGCGGCCTCAGCCTTTTCAAAACGAAAGTTTGTGAAGGTCACTTTTCCGGTAACGAAGGTGGCGAGCAGGCGCAGTTCGATTTCCTTCACGTTTTCCTGAACAACCGTTTCGAGTTCGAGATGGATGGTTTTTGTCCCGAGAGCCCGCTCGGATCCCGGTGCGCAGAGCACGCGCCCCGCAGGGTCAATCTGGGCAAGGGTCAGGCAGACATTGCGGGGTTCCAGATTCAGGTCAAACGGTTTCAGTTTGCTGTTGCCTTTTTCGTCACGAATATCGGTCAGTTCTGCATCGGCCGAAAACCGCAGCAGTTCACCCGCTTTAAACGGGCCGGGAATCCGCTGTGTTGCAATTGTGTTTTTTTTCGATTTCTGCGGCTCGATCGTAACCGTTTCGCTGGTTTGCGATGCGCAGGCCGGAAGTTTCCAGGCATTGGAAACTTCCGAGAAGGCTGTTCCGGCGATCAGGGTAATAGTCAGCAGCAGGTTTTTGCGGGTTGTATGCATGGCGGTTATTGTAACAGCTGTTTATTGATTAACAGCTTAATATGCATGACATCAAAACCGGAATCTATACGCAGATGCATATTTTAGTTAATAAAATCCAAACTGCCATGAGATGGTTTTTTGGAAGCCAATGGCGATGGCGCGGGTTTTAAGCCGGTGTGGCTGTCAGATCGTTGCGTTTTTCCCAGAACTGGTGGCCGATGGGGTGTGTCCAGCCGTTCCATTCATCCGCGAGGGCGAGGAGGGCTTTGCGCAGGTTGTGAACGGTTTTCTCTTCTGGATCTACTACGGCGCCTGCGACTTTGCCATCTGTCTGGCACCGGATCCCTCAGTGAAACGGTCGGCGCCTGCATCCAGGGGCTGTAAGGCAAGGGTCTCAGGCCTGTTCGAGAGCTGACCACGTTCGGATGGTTTTCACTTCTGCGTCCGGTATTCCGAGCGACAGCAGAAAGTCCCGGTGGATTTCCGGGGCGCTGCGCTCGAATTCCGCATGCCAGTTTCGCATGGCCTGTTCATCCATTCCGGCGGCAGCCAGCAGGTTGACCCAGGCGGTTTTATCCATCACCTGAGTCTTTTTTGTTCCAGGCAGCTGTTGGAGCATTGCTGCAATCTGGTGTTGCTGCTGTCGGATTTTTACCGCTTGTTTCCCTAGTTCTGCCAGTCGGCGTTCAAGAATTTCTGAGCTTTGGCTGCCTGGGGCGGATATCATTTGCTGGATTTCTTTCAGGGAGAGACCCGCCTCACGCAAGGCGCAGATCCGTTGCAGGCGATCCAGGTTTTTGTCGGTGTAACGGCGGTATCCGGAAGCGCTCCGGCCCGAAGGTTTTAATAATCCAATGCGGTCGTAATAGAGCAGAGTGCTGCGGGACAGCCCGACATGCTTTGCCATTTGAGAAATTGTATAATTGTCCATTCTCCTCCATGAGTTGTGCCGGAGTGCTCTGAGCACAGAACCTCCGGCGCATGCAGTTTAACGGCTGCTTTGGCGGATTGCATCTATTTCTGTCTCCGGCAGTCCCAGCAGGCGGAGAAATTTTCCATGTTCTTCCGGGTGCCGGTGTTCGAAGAGGCGATGCCATGTTTGCATCATTTCATCGGTTAGTCCCGTATCTCTGAACAGGGCTACCCATTCATCTTTTGTTATCAGCTTGCTCATCGTTTTTCCTTTCCTTTTGTTTGCTGTTACGGTCATGACAGGGAAAGGCGTAAACTGTGAAGCTGTAGTCGGGGCAACTGAAAAATCAAACAAGCGCACATTTTCAGTTCCTTCAAGATGTCGCACTGCGACTTTTTTTAGTGCAATGCGTGAGCTTTTTGGGAGATCCGCCGTCAGAATCTTACACAGGGCATTCTCCGGAGAATGATTTAACGGTGTGGTGGGTTGTTTCGTCCGGCAGGATGATTTTCAGCGGAATTCCTTCCGGAGCGGTGACCTTTATGGAGAAAATTCCGTTTTCAATTTTCCAAACACTGGAAACGTCTCCGTGCGGAGTCGGCGCGGAGCCTTCCGCAAACTGCAGGTCGAGCGGCTGCGGCTGGATCAGGATTTCCTCGAAGCCCGGCTTGGCGGGTTTGATGCCGAGTACGCCGCGGATAAATTCGATGGACGGGAAGGCGCTCCACGCGTGGCACAGCGAGCGCCAGTAGGTGATGTCCTCCGCCCATGTGCTGAAGCCGCCGTCGATCATTTCCTGCCAGCGGCCGAGCAGCTGCGGGAATTTGCTGTACTGTCCGCAGTCTTCGAGCGCGCGGATCATGAAGTAAATGCCGAAGAACGACGCCGGGTCGAGCGATGAATCATTGAGCGCCGCGTTCATGGCGCGCGCGGCCTGTTCGCCGGTCGCCGCGCCGGAGTGAACGGCCCACGCGTTGCCGTACTGGCTGGCGTCGGGGCTGCCGGGGCAGTCTTCGTAGAGTCCGCGGTCTTCGTTCCAGAACAGTGCGTTGATTTTTTCTGCGACGGTTTCCGCCTCGTCTGCAAAACGGTTCATCGATTTGTCCAGTTTGGCGGCAACGCGCAGCGCGCGCAGGTATTGCGAGCTGATGATGCAGGTCGGGCCGCGGTCCCAGCCGGGCGGGCAGCCGCGGTCCCAGCGCGGTGACCAGTCGACGATGTTCCAGTGCGGCAGTTTTGCGGGCAGTCCGCTTTCGTCCTTGTGGCGGTCGAACCAGTCGAGAATATTGCGGACGCAGGGCAGCAGGTCGCGGACGGTTTCTTTGTCGCCGGTGTAATCATAATAGTCGGCAATCATGAAAATGTAGTGCAGGCTCCAAGACGGGATGACGACCGGCAGGGTGGCCGGATAGCGGCATTCAGTGATGCCTTCCGGGCGCAGTGACCAGGAAAACTGATAGAGCGCCTGTCTGGTCAACCGGGTGTCGCCGGTTCCGGCCAGCGCAATCAGCGAAGTGATCTGGCTGTCGCCGGAATACTGCATCTGCTCGTAATACGGGCAGTCCTCGAAGGTTTCGTGCGTGCAGAGCCGGAAGGTGCGCCAGCTGATTTTTTCCAGGGTTTGGAAAAAGTCGTCCGAGCATTGGAAGCGGTGTTTCTGCTCAAAGGGGAAAAGTGCTGTTCTGTATTTGAGAGGCGCTAGCGCCAGCGGTTCGTCGGCGGTTTCGATGGTCAGTTTGACAAACTGGAAGCAGCGCCAGTGGAACGGTTCATAGGTGAATTCGCCGCCGGGAAGGGTGACTTCGTCGAACCAGCCTTTGAGCTCGCCGCGGCGGTCGAGCGTCCAGCCCGCCTGTTCGCTGTCGTTCATGGTGGAGACGTTGGAGGTGTCGATGCCGCGCCCGAGGATGGTTGCGTCTTCGACGCTCCACGGCAGGCGCAGCCCTTCGGCGTACATCATCCGAACTTTGGAATTTTTTCCGCCCGAGGTTTCAAGCAGAGGGAACCCGGTCTGAAGTGCGCCGGCGTCGAGGATGACTTCGACGGTAGTATGGGCCGGGATTTCCGTTGGAGTCTCGGCGTCGCCGCCGCCGGGCTCGAAGACAGATTCGAACTCTTTGGCTTCGCTTTCGTCGAGTGGCGGGACGATTGCCTCGAGCAGGCCGTAGGGGGAGGGGGCGTCGCGATAGTCCTCAATGCGGGTCGGCGGGTAAAGCTCGGTTGAGGGCTGCCAGTCGCCGCATTCCGCGGCGGGGGTGACGCGCTCGAAGTAGCCGACGAAGCCGCCGTGCGGGCAGCCTTCGTTATGGAATTCATAGCTGCGGTCGACCTGTACCTGCCAGTTTTCGTCGGTGGAGAGTTCCGGCATTTCCTCGCATTCGAGCAGGAACCCGCCGGAGCGGGTGATGCTCCAGCACGGCGCGCCGAGTTCCGGCGGGTGGCAGTTGACCTTGGAGAAATCCATGACCAGTGCTTCGAGTACGTTTTCGCCGGCTTGCAGGTGCGGGGCCAGGTCGACGACGGAGTAGAACTGATGAGCCACATCGCCTTTGGCCGGGCCGCGGACGATAATTTGCCCGTTGCAGGAGAGCGTGAAGCGGCTGTCGCCAGTGACAGAAACTTCAAGCTTTTGCGGAACGGCATTCAGCTCGAATGTGCGGCGGAAGCGGCGCACTTCGTAGTGCGATGGGGATCCGTTTTCAGCGCGTTTATAAATATGTTCGCCGGACCAGATCCAGCGGGCGGGACTGTTTTCAGAAAATATCTGTTTCATAAATCATACCTTATGGTTGAAAAGCAGAATCTAAGCAAATGGAAACCGTTCTTGGGCATATTGTTTTAGGTATTTAATTTAATGAAATAAATTTTATATGCGGATCGGGCTTGGGAATATCTTAGAGCTGAGTGCCGGAAGACTCTCTCATGGATCAAGAAACGTCGGAAGCCAGTGGAGGGAGTCTGGCTGGCGTTGCATCCGATCCGTCGAATATTGTCTGGAACAAAGGGACCTTCCGATGAGCTTTTACTTTGATTTGAAGTGCAGGGAAGATTCGAATCAGTGACAGATAAGATGTTTTGGCAATTTGACTTTGGAGAGCTGTCGTTTCCAGGTATTGGACCTCGCAGATGCGACAGGCAGCAGCGAAAGTGTTGAACGGGGATGAAGCCGGAACAGTATAGGCCTGGCTTCAACTGAGAGTGCGTTTTGCTTCACCATTGAAGCGAGAAGTGCGTGAGATCAGCGGCGCCCTTCGGTCGATTCGCGTTTGATAAGTTCAGTTTCAATTTCGGTAAATCCCGGGGTGTAATCTCTGTTTTTTTCGAGGATATTGAGAAGAGTGTCAATTGCCTGATATGCCTGTTCTTCTACGGGACGTTTAATGCTGGAAATGGTAGGAGTTGTCATTTGGCAAATCATGGAATCGTCAAATCCGATCACCGCAATGTCCTCCGGAACTTTAAAGTTGAGGTTTCTGAGGGTTGTGATGCAGTGTGCGGCCAGTTCATCGATCTGGCAGAATATCGCATCTATTTTCTTCAGGTCTTTCAAATTGCTCAGGAGATCGCGAACCGAGTTCGGGTCGCAGGGGATTGTGTAGATTTTCTGTTTAGTCTGCGGGATTTTGGCAGATATCAGGGCGTCTTTATATCCGCGGGTGCGGTCTTTGAAACACTGGACGTGTTTGCTGTTTTCCGGAACCAGGGTTATAATATTCTTTTTTCCTGTTTCGAGGAGGTAGTTGACTGCTTTTCTGGCGGCTTTACGGTTGTTGATATCAACACAGGGGAGTTTTTTTGAACTGCCGGGCAGGCTGCCGACAAGGACCACCGGGAAGTCGGGCGAGGCAATATCCAGAAATTCTTTATGATTATTGGTGGGGAGCAGGTAAATCATGCCTTCCAGCAGATCAGATTTAAAGTCCATGTCGGTCAGAGGTTCCGACTTGTTTTCATGACGAATATGAAATACTAGGTCATATTTCTTAAAAAGGGGGTGGGATTCCATTGCCTGAACAAACTGGCCGATCTCATTAAAACGGTCCGCCCGGTCAATATAGTCGAGCTTCATGAAAGAAACGCCAATGAGGTAAGTGCGGTTGCAGCGAATGACTCGTGCCATTCGATTGGGTTGGTACCCCATGGTTTTGGCTGCGGTCTGTATTTCCTGAATCTTTTCCGGGCTGACCTGAAAGTTTTTGAATTTCCCGTTTAATACGCGGGAAACCGTTCCCTTATTCACGTTGCAGTGTTCTGCAATCATGTTGAGCGTGACACGTTTTTTATTCGTTTTTTCTGTCATTCAGGTCCGGTTCCGTTTTGAAGAAGGTGCAATGTGGAAATATACATTCTACAGATGGCGGGAGTCAAACAGCATAATAAGCGACCGTATTGAGCGGTGTTGAAAACAAAGGCAGAGAGAGGGGGGTAGAGTTTTTTCTTGTGCTTTAAGCAAACGTTGCGTATGTTGTGTTGTATTAATCAGGAAGTCAGGTCCGTTTTGGGTGTCGAGCGTTGAGAATAATCATCAGTTTGCCGGGTCGATGACGGAAGCTTCAGGTGTTTTCAGAAAAATTCGGGATAGAAAGTTTGATATGCGAATCGGTTTTTTTGCCTAGAAACTAAAACGATTCAGAGTGCTGTGCGTTGATAAAAGATTGTGAGGGTTGAAATGTGTAAAATGATTTTGGATACAGATATTGATATGGATGTCGATGATGTCGGAGCGTTGGCGTTGTGTCATTCGTTAGTGAATCGTGGAGAAATGGAACTGCTCGGAGTGATCTGTGACAGTGCATCCTCCTCTGCACCGGCTTGTGTGCACGTCATCAATGCGAGCCGGGGGCGTCCGGATATCCCGGTCGGAAGCATTTATTCCGCAAGTCTGGCGAAACGGCTGGACTATGAAACGCTGCGGCAGGTCATTCCACAGCGCGGCAATGATTTTTATAATCAGGCAATCGCACAAATGAATCCTGAAGCGGCTGCGCAGCCGGTCTGGAACAGCACCAAGCTGTATCGGAAGTTATTGAGTGAGGCCGAAGACCAATCCGTTGTGATCTGCAGTATTGGTTTTTTGACGGCGCTTTCGGATCTGCTGGTTTCTGCTCCGGATGAATGGAGTGAGCTGGATGGTCGGTCGCTGGTTGAGCGTAAAGTTAAAAAACTGCTGACCATGGCTGAAGCATATCCGACCAACGGGTATGAGGTCTGTAACTGGGTGATTGATCTGGAAGCGGCAACGCATGTGCTGAAGGAGTGGCCGACCGAGCTGGTTATCAGTCCGCTGGGAATCAATGTTTGGACCGGCGGCACGTTGTCCGATGTATGCCCAGAAAATGACCCGGTTCGGCGGGCGTATGAAATTTACAAGCGCGGGCCGAATTTGCCGCAGCAGAGCTGGGATTTGATTTCCGTGTATTACTGCGTCCGCGGGTGCGATGATTTGTTCCGTGAGCATGCCGAAGGGCATTGCTATCTGAATCCGCTTAACGGCCATTACCAGTGGGGTGAAGCCAATCACCACGTTAAGGAACACATTTTACTGGAACAGATTACAGAGGATTGTCGGGTTGAAGATCGGATTGAGGGTCTGCTGAAACCGAATGCTGTTCAGCGTGAATTATCGGTGGAAATTTGCTAAAATGGCGCTTTTTCGAAGGGAAACAATGAAGATGAAAATTTTACTGAGTTTGCTGCTGTCTGCTGTTCTTGCGGGGACATGTTCTGCAATGAACACTTTGTATATTGAAGATTTCGGCGCCGTGGGTGATGGGAAGCAGGATGATATCGCAGCGATTGTTAAAGCAATCGATGCGCTGAAAAGCGGCGATACACTGGAGTTTTCTGCCGGAAAGATCTATCGGCTCGGCCTGCGGGACGACAGTATTGCACAGATTGACCTGCAGAACATGACCAATGTGACTGTCAACGGAAACGGATCCATGATGCTGACGACTCCGCGGCAGGCGGCAATCCGGGTGAAGCATTGTGAAAATGTGACCGTGAAAGGATTTGTGATTGAGCAGGACCCGCTGGCTTTTACTCAGGGAGCCATTACAAAGATTCTTCCCGAAGAGGGGGTTTTTGAAATGAAGATCATGGAAGGATACGACCTCCTTCCAACGGACGAAATGCGTAAGGCGGCAGGTTTTCCCGGCTGGGAGTGGGGAGCAATCCTTGATCAAAGCCAGCGTCGGATTCGACGCGGTGTTCGAGACCATTTCAGATCAACCCGCATTGAGCACTTAGGAGAGAGACTTTATCGGGTTTATTTGCAGCAGGGATTTGTTGACGATTTGAAACAGGTGCAAGTCGGCGACATTTACTTTCAGCCGATTCAATATAACGTGCAGAGCCGCCTGTCCAGAATTGACGGAGGTCGCTACGCCGCCAGTATCCATGTGACCAATAGCGGGGATTGCCTGATTGAAAATATTACGCTGTACAGCGGACGCAGCTCGATGACCAGCCGGGTGGATCTCAATTATGGACGGATCACGTTCCGCGGATTCAAGGTGATGTTCCGCCCGGGAACCGACCGGATTGTTACCAACTGGCGCGACGGGATGCACTGCAAGGACAACCGCATCGGGCCGATCATTGAGGACTGCTATTTCGAGGGAATGCTTGATGACAGCATCAACCTCAGCCAGAACACAATTATGGCAGCAGAGAAACTGACGGATAGGACTTTCCGGATGCGGAAAAACGAAGGACCGGAACGTTGGACGAAATATTCATCCAGCATCTGGTTGGGTGATGAAATTATGGTGTTTTATCCGACGACAGGAGAGTATGCAGGTCCCTTGAGGGTGATTACTGTGGACCCGAATGCGCCCGACACCATTACATTTGATCAGCCGGTGAAAAACGTGGTTCTGGCTTCCGGGCAGACTGGGGGAGCGGCAGATAAACACACGACACATTTTTACAACATGAATATGTGTAATGCCGGATTCATCGTGCGTAACAACAGGTTTCTGCCGCAGCGCCGTCATGCCGTTCTGACCCGCAGTATCGACGGGGTGATCGAAAATAATGTTATCGACGGCGTCGGGGGACACGGCATTGAAATCCAGAATGAATACGGCCATTTCTACGAAGGTCCGTTTCCGCAGAATATCCTTATTCGCAACAACACGATCCGGAATACGTATAACTCACCGATTCGGGTTTGCACGCAGTCCGGACAGGCAGGCGTCCAGGTTGTTCGCAATATACGTATGGAAGGAAATATCATTACTTCGGATGAACCGGCGATTGAACTGGAGAACGTGTCAGACGTGATGATTGAAAACAACCGGTTTTACGCTTTGGACGGAAACGTGATGAGAAATCCGGTCCATATGGAAAACTCGATCGACGTTAAAATAAAGTAAAAAAATAAATATAGAATTTATTGTGTAAACAAAGATGGGGAATTGTGAAATGAAAATGATAAGAAAGAGAGCTCATTGTTGCATCGCTTCTGTTACTGCAATGTTGTGTATTTTTGGCAGCATGGTTCATGCAGCTCCAGTGAATGTTTGGCTGGATAATGGGACAAAGGCTCCCGGGTCAACAAGTTCCGGAACGGCCTATAACGGCTTACGGGATGCAACCTGGGATGTGACCGCGACAGAGGAAAACGGTTTGGCAGATATCGGGGCGGCGGTCATGAACGTTAGACTGGTCAGTTTTATTCATAACGGTAATTCTAGGAAGAGTACAGATGGTGGTGGAAACGGGTTAGCCGTTTACTCAGGAAGTAATAATTTCTGGATGGATGCCCTTAACCATGAGGGCGTGGCCTTTCAACTGAAATTTTATAGTGACGCTGCCAAGACAGAGGAAATTACGGATCTGGATATTACGTTTAAGTCTCTCATGGCACGGACTGCCAGTTCCAATCTGGCGGTGAATGTGTATGCGGGATCGGGAGAGTTGGCGATCAGTGGAGATGCAACAAATGATACGGACATGGTCACGCTGGACGGGACCGATCTGGGTATTACATACGACAGCACATTGGCGTTTGCGGGAGAGACGGATCTGATTCCGTCCGGCTTTATTGGAACAGGCTTTTATACAATCAGCGGAACGGATGCGGTTACTTTCGGTGAGGAAGATACCTTCTGGCTTCGTCGTTATAATTTGAATTCCCAGGCGGATACTGCTTATCAGGTTGCAAATCTTGCTTTCGATGTTGTACCGAAGCCGGCAACGGTCTCTGTGTGGCTGGATGACGGGACAAAAGCGCCCGGATCAACAAGTGCCGGTACCTCCTATGCCAACCTGCGGGATGGAGCATGGGATGTTACCGCGACACAAGAAAATGGTTTAGCAGATATTGGGGCGGCAGTTATGAGTGTCAGGCTGGTCAGTTTTATTCATAACGGTAATTCCCGTAAGAGTACAAACGGTGGAGGAAATGGGTTAACCGTTTATTCAGGGAGTAATAATTTCTGGATGGACGCTGTTAACTATGAGGGTGCGGCTTTTCAGCTGAAATTTTATAGTGACCTTTCCAAAACACAGGAAATCAAAGGAATGGATATCACTTTCAGATCCATCATGGTACGAACCGCTAATGCCAATCTGGCGGTGAATGCATATGCCGGATCCGGCGCGCTGGCAATCAGCGGTGACGGCACGAATGATACGGATATGGTGTCTTTGGACGGAGCGGACATGGATTATAGCAGTGACAGTGCCAATTCATTTGCAGAAGAAACAGATTTAGTTCCTATCGGTTTCAATGGTCCAGATTTCTACACGGTAAATGGAACCCATGCGATCACCTTCAGCGAAGACGACACATTCTGGGTTCGTCGTGATAATTTGAATGGTGCAAGCGATACTGCCTATCAGGTGGCGAATCTTACTTTTGAGCTGCAAAAAATCGGTGGTTATGATGGATGGGCGGCCGGCTACGGTCTTCAGGAACCGGCAACCGGTGATGATGACAATGATGGACTGAGTAATCTCCAGGAATACGGATTGGGAGGGAATCCGACCAATGCGCTTGATCAAGGAATTTCTCCTGTTTGTTCAGTGATGGAACAGAGCGGAAGCAATGTGTTCCATTATGTATATCCTCAATTGTCTGATCCAAGCAGCGGTTTAACCTACTACCTTGAGCTTAATACAGACCTGGTATCCGGTACTTGGACAAATACGGGGTATATTGTTGCCGGGACCAATCTTACTGGCGGAACATTTGATTTTGTCACAAACACCACGGATATGGCTTCTGATGTTAAGTTTATCCGACTGGTGGTTGAGTAGAGCCGCTCATAAAGAGCTGAAATTTTCAGACAGGAAAAGAAGACATGAAACGACGTGATTTTTTAGGGACAACCGTTGCTGGTTCCGCTGGAACGGTGGCGGCCGGCAGCCTTCGAGGTGCATTTAAAAATAGGCCTAATATTATTTATGTGGTGGTGCATGATCTCGGGCGCTACTTCAGTCCGTATGGAGTTCCGATCGATACGCCCAACCTGCAGGCATTTGCGGAGGGCGGCATTACGCTGGACAACGCCTGCTGTGGTGCGCCGCCATGCAGTCCGTCGCGGGCCTGTGCCATGAGCGGTAAGTATTCTCACTCCAATGGAATGACCGGGTTGCATGGTCATGAGTGGTCTTTGACCACGGAGTGCAAGACCATCGTGGATTATTTGAATCAGGCCGGGTACGAAACCGCCTGGGCCGGTTTTCAGCATGAACGGCATGATCCTGCGGATAATCATTATCAGAGGAATCTCAATCTGATTCATCAGGAAGAAGGAAAGCCGGATGTATTTGTAGAGAATGCAGTGGATGCAGCCATCGAATATCTGAAGACCGGACGGGATCGAAGTCGTCCATTCTATCTGAATATTGCGACGCAGGATGTGCATGGAAGTTTGTGGATTCCGGGGGGCTATTACACTAAAAAATTTGATCGTCCACACACTGTGTACGGCATTGATGACCCGTCGAAGGTTTACATACCCGCCCAATGTCCGGATAACGAACAGACCCGACAGAGCTTTGCCCGTTTCGTTCCGTGCATCCGCCACATGGATTCGCAATTTGGCCGTCTGGTTGATGCCGTAGATCGCTTGGGGTTGCGCGAAAATACTTTGTTTATTTTCACCACTGATCACGGAATTCTGGGCAGTCGTGCAAAGGGGACGGTCTACGAACGAGGAACGGAAATCGGGACAATCATGCAGATGCCCGGTGTTATCAAAGCGGGCGACCGCATGAAGGAACTGGTCAATAATATCGATTTTCTGCCGACATTTTTAGAGGCCGCCGGTGTTCGTTGTTCGCCGAAGCCGGAGGTGCAGGGACGATCTTTCTGGGCGCGTTTGTGCGGAAAGAAATATATTCCAAGCGAAGCCATTTTCACTGAGCGGAATTGGCATGAAAACTACGACCCTGTTCGTACGGTGCGGACAAAGAGATACCATTACCTGCTTAATCTGCATCCCGGGGCAAAACGCCATTTGCTCCCCGAAGAAATTCTGAATCATACAAACCCGGTGGTGCGGCGTTCCTGGCCGAACCGGTATGTATGGTGCGGAGATTTTGACAGGCCGGATAGTTCATATTTCCGCTTTTTTGAGCCGCGCCCGAGAGAAGAACTTTACGACTTGGAAAATGACCCGGAGGAATTCGTGAACCTTGCCGATGATCCGGCATATCAGAAAATTAAAGAAGAGCTGGCTGCGAAATGTAAGCGGTGGATGGCAGAAACGAACGATCCTGTATTGGCAGGTCCTATTCCGCTTCCGCCGGGCAGCCACCTTAAGGAGATTTTGAATCAACGCATGGCCCGTTCAGAATCCATGAGCCAGGGAGAGCTTGATCTGCTCCGCGATTAAAAATCCTTATAAGAAAAAGCGAGTTTTCAGGGAGAAATCTAAAACAATTTAACCGCGTCTGGGGAGGCGGGTATTGTTGTTGAAAAATGATATGAATAAGGCGTTTAACAGATCTTTGAATGGGTATTTTAGGAACATCAGCATTGTTTGTGTGTTTTTGTCTGCGTTTTCAATCCAGACCTTTCGGGTTATAGGTGCGCAGGTTTCAGTTTGGCTGGATGACGGCACAAAAGCGTCTGGATCAACCAGCGCCGGACAGGCATTTGCTGGCAGTCGGGATGCGTCATGGGATGTGATTGTTTCTCAGGAAAGTGGCTTGGCCGATATCGGTGCGGCCGTGATGAGTGTTCGTGTTGTCAGCTTCATTCATAATGGCGATTCGCGCCAGTCGACAACCGGTGGCGGGAACGGGTTAACTGTTCGCAGCGGAAGCAATAATTTCTGGTTCGATGCGCTTAATTATGAAGGAACGGCCTTTCAGCTGAAGTTCTACAGCGATGCTTCCAAAACCGTTGAAATCACTGATTTGGGAATTACTTTCAAGTCGGTCATGGTGCGGACGGCCAATGAAAATCTGGCGGTGAATGCATATGCCGGAACCGGAGAACTTGTAATCAGCGGTGAAAGCACGAATGATACGGACAAAGTGTCATTCGGTGGCAATGACATGATTTATACTGACGACAGTTCCAGTTCGTTTGCGCAAGAGACAGGTTTGGTACCTCTTGGGTTTGCTGGAACCGGTTTTTATACAATCAATGGAACCGATGCGATTACCTTCACTGAAGACGATACGTTCTGGCTTCGGCGATATAACCTGAATGAAACTTCCGATACGGCGTATCAGGTGGCGGCTTTGACATTCTCCGTTCAGGAGGGCGGGGCGGCTTCTCATTTGACGGATGAAGGGTGGAGATATGTTCTTGCTCCCGCTGAATCTGTTTGCATAAAGGGCGGGGCGGCTTCATTGAAAAATCAGAACGGCAAACCGCTTGTTGTAAAGCGGATGGACGATGTGGATGGATATTCAGCTGTACTGGTGAAGTATGATCTGACCGAGTTGCCGTTGGAAACTTCAGTAAACAGTATAATTCAGCATTGGGTGAGCGGATCGGGGTCTGGATCAAATCCATCTATTGCAGTTTATGCTGTCGACAACGATTGGGATGCGGAAACTGTTACCTGCGATTCTGCTCCGCAGAAACTGGAGCGACTTACAGAAGTTACAATGCCGGTAAACGTAGACACCTCGATTCCTTTTCCGGTTACAGAATATTTTAAGGATCATTTAACTAATGATATTGTTTCTCTTTTGTTTGAAATGCGCAGCTCTGCCGGATTTTCTCAAGAGGTCGAGTTTTTCGAAGTCCCGTTGCTTAAAACCGCGAAGGATGAGGCGGTTTTGTATGACCGGGAAGCGCTGCTTCGACCGGTTTGGTCCGGTGATCGAATCGAAAACGAAACCCTGATGCCGATTTCCTATACCGGACAGTTGGCTCAGGCTGATTTGACGTTGCTTCCGTCGCGAATTATATCGGTAAAAAACTATGCGCTTAATATATCTTATCAGGAGGGGGTGGACTATATCATTGATGGTCGGACATTGCGTCTGACGGAAAACAGTTCCATTCCTTTTTTTGAATATGACGAGCTTTATACGGATGATCCGGACGCCGATCCGGATGTCCGTTCTGCGCTGGAAGGCGGTTATCTTCTTTATACTGAATCAGCATTTTTTAACAACCGGCAATTAGCGGTTACCTATAAACACGAAGCAGGCTGGGGCGGTCCGGTGCCGCAGTGCGCCGAAGCAACTTTGCCGAAAACGTTCCAAATATTGGAAAACGGCGATTCGCTTAAACTGCTGGTTTTCGGCGACAGCATTTCAGTCGGTGCCAGCGCCAGCGGCCAGCGCATTCGCGAGCCATGGATGCCGCGCTGGGCGGATCTGGTAGCCGATCAGCTTGAGAGAACATACGGGTCTCAGATTGAGTATATTAATCCGTCACAGGGGGGAACTGTTTCAGAATGGGGACGTGAAACGATCGATGGGCTGGTTTCGTTTGAGCAGCCGGATCTGGTGATTTTGGGATTCGGCATGAATGATGGGGGTGGAGCTTCTCCAGTCAACGCCGATCAGTTTGCTGAAAATATTAGCGCGATCATGACTTCGATCCGCAGTCAGAATCCGGCTGTGGAATTTATTCTTCTCATGTCTTTTCAGCCAAACAGTAAATGGCGCAGTTTGGATCCAATGCCGGGTTATCTGACAGCGATAAGTGCAATGGCGGGCGATGGAGTTGCGATCGCAGATATCTGGTCTCTTCATGAATATCTGCTGGAGCAAAAAACCTACGAAGACATGACTGCTAACCATATTAATCATCCGAATGATTTTATTGTAAGGATCTATGCCCAGACGCTGCTTACGAAGTTGGGGGCTGCTCCGGACTGCAGTAGCGGGATGGTGTTTACATTACGGTAGGTTTTAAGGCCGATAAGATCACGCACTGTACGTGCGCAAAACGATGGCATCGTATCTGTGGCTGAAAAGGAAAATCAATGTATGGACTGTTGGTTTGCTTAGTGAGCCATGCTGAATTGAGGAAAAAGAAACATGAGGCTGAAAAAAATTGTTGGCTCTGAAACGATAGAGGAACATGGCTTGGGAAAATAAAATTAAGCGATGGGGGGCATGGTTAGTGTCTGCGTTCTTATGGATGCATTCTGTTGCAGGAGCGATGATGGTCGTGTTGACGACCGGAACGGGATCGGATGCGCAGGCAGAGCAGATTGCGATCTGGTTGGATGACGGCAGCCAGGCTCCTGGGTCAACAAGTACTGGTCAAGATTATGCGAATCTGCGAGATGCTTCGTGGGATGTCCCCGCTACGCTGGAGAACGGGTTGAGCGACATTGGAGCTGCTGTTATGACAGTCCGCATGGTCGGCTTTAATGTCAACGGGAATTCACGCCAGCTGACGACCGGTGGAGGCAATGGTTTGGCTGTTAAGACGGGCAGTAATAATTACTGGATGGATGGAATCAATCATGAAGGAGCAGCCTTCCAGTTTACCTTTTATAGTGACTTGGCCAAAACGGATGAAGTCTCCGGGGTGGGCATTGTTTTTGACTCACTTTGTCTTCGCACCGCAAGCAGCGACCTTGCCCTGGATGCGTTTGCCGGATTCGGACAACTGACAGTTGATGGGACTTTTGATACATCAACGGTATCCCTTGGAGATGTTCGGATGACCAGTCAGGCGGATAGTATGATGGCATTTGTTTCGGATAAGAACCTGACTCCTGAAAATTTTTCAGGTACGGGATGGTATACTGTTAATGCCAGTCAGGAGGTTGTTTTCACAGAGAAAGATACGTTCTGGGTGCGAAGAAAAAATATGAGCGATGCTTCGGATTCAGCCTTTCAGATTGGTGGTATAACATTTCATGTTTATCGAAAAGGGTTGGTGAATGTCTGGTTGGATGACGGAGCCAGCGCCCCGGGATCGACGAGCGACGGCCAGTCCTTTGCGAATCAACGGAATGCAAATTGGAATGTGTATGCGACATCCGAAAACGGCCTTGCCGATATTGGAGCTGCGGTTATGGCCGTCCGTTTGGTCAGCTTTATGAGCGCCGGCTATTCCCGTGAATCAACAACCGGTGGTGGCAGCGGACTAAGTGTTCGTTCCGGTTCCAACAGCTTTTGGATGGATGCCCTCAATTATGAAGGGGCCGCTTTTATGCTCTATTTTTATGAAGACCTAGCAAAAACAACGCCGATTACAGATGTAAATATCACCTTCAAATCGCTTTGTGTCCGAACGGCAAATGCCAATTTGGCACTGGATGTATATGCCGGGAACGGAGGTGTGTCTCTTGCCTCCAATCCGAATGATTCCTCTTCGGTGACACTCGGCGGGAATGTGCTGGAATATACCAGTGACAGCGCCAATTCGTTTGCGGAAGAAACCGGTTTGGCGCCATCTGGATTTTCCAGAACAGGGTTTTATACGGTGCATGGGAATGATACTGCTACCTTCCAGAGCGGAGACACTTTTTGGGTTCGCCGAAAAAACACCGGCGGAGCTTCCGATGCCGCCTTTCAGCTTGCTGGGCTTTCTTTTACGATTCAGAGACCGGTGTCGGTTCATGATTTCGGTGCGGTCGGAGATGGAGTTACCGATGATATTGAGGCGGTGGTCAACGCGGTTAAGAGTGTGCGGGCCGATGGCCCCGGGGCTATTTTGACATTTGAGGCTGAAAAGACATATAAGCTTGGGTTGCGCGAAAACAGTATTTTCCAGATTGATCTGCTTGGAGCATCGCATCTCACAATTAACGGCAACGGCTCTACATTGCTCAACACGCCCCGCCAGGCCAGTTTTCGTTTGAAACATTGCAACGGGGTTACGGTTAAAAATTTCAAAATCAAGCAAAGTCCGCTGGCATTTACACAGGGAGTTATCACAAACATAAACTCCGTTGCAGGAACATTTGAGATGACGCTCATGAGGTATTTCCCGGATCTTCCAACCGATACGCAACGCACAGCAATGGGAGTAGATTACTGGGATTGGGGAGCGATTCTTGATCCTGATCTGAAATATATACGATGGGGAACATATAACCATTACTATATCAATAGCATTACAAACATCGGGCCGCGCAGATATCAGGTAACTGTGGAGCCGGAATTCGCTTCGGGATTGGCGGGAGCTCGCAACGGGGATGTTTTTGTTCAACCTATCCAATGGAACTATCAGGATCGGCTTGCTGCAATCGATGGAAATCGGTATTCGCCGAATATTCATGTAACTCTCAGTGAAGATTGCCTACTGGAAGATATTACACTTTACAGTGGACGCAGCTCAATGTGCAACCTGGTTGATTACAATTATGGATTGATTACCTATCGGAATTTCAGGGTTGAGGTGCCTCCTTCCGAACCCATTCGGTTTGTGTCGAATTGGCGAGGTGGTTTTAACTGTAAAAACAATCGAATTGGGCCTGTGATTGAAAATTGTCATTTCGAATCCATTTTGGACGACAGCATTAATATGAACCAGACTCCGGTAATGGCTGCCGAGATTGTTTCCAGCACTGAGTTTAAAATGAGTCCGGACGGATGGACCGCAGATGAGGCTCAGTTTTTCGAAGGAGATCAGGTGATGGTTTTTTATCCTCCGACGGGAGTGTATACAGGGCCATTTACGGTGGCATCTGTTGATTCGGATTATCCTGAAATGGTTACATTTTTTTCGTCGGTTCCAAATGTCGTAACCGGGACTGTCGCAGGTGTATCCGCAACCAATGCAACACAGTTTTTTAATATGGACATGTGTTCCAGAGGATTTGTTGTTCGGGGTAACAGTTTTGGTCCTCAGCGCCGACATGCTGTTTTGGTCCGAAGTCCGGATGGATTGATTGAAGGGAATGCGATTAATGGAGTCGGGGGCAATGGAATCATACTTGAGAATGAAAACGTAGCTGGCTGTCGCGAAGGGCCGTTCCCTCAAAATATCGTTATTCAAAGTAATACGGTTTGTTCTCAATGGACGCCGATTCGCATAGCAGCAGATAGCGGAAGCATATGTACTCAGCCGGTCACAAATATTTATATCACCGGTAACACGATTGTTGCAGCTGAAGAGATCGCGATTAAGTTGGATAATGTCAGGGATCTATTGATTTCCAGTAATGAATATCTGAATACAAATTTTAATTTCTTGGCTGATCCTGTTTATCAGACAAATTCGATTAATATCATGATTCAATGAGTTTTAAAGGAATAAGGAGTAGATGGAATCAGACGAAAAAAATATTGCAGGCCTATCGCATTGTGACTGGCCTGCAAAATGGATCGGACATGAGTGGGGACAGCCCTGTGCATTGCTTCGTCAATCGGTTTTGGTAAATAAACCTGTGCGAACCGCTCGCATTCATGCCACAGCATTGGGGTTGTTCGAATTGCGGCTCAACGGAAAAAAAGTCGGAAACAGTGAACTGTTGCCGGGTTGGACCGATTACCGTAAACGGGTTTACTCTCATTCATTTGATATAACCGATCGGATTGTTTCCGGTGAAAATGTGATCGGCGGCATG